>QCFJ01000001.1 GCA_003280265.1 Prochlorococcus sp. AG-363-G03
CTTGTCTCATCATCCAAACTGGGGGCCTTTCAACAGTTTCTCCGCGAGCCGCACGAAGTAGTAGAGGAGTAGTTTCGTTCATTATTTTGTCCTTTTAAGCCAAAAATTTACATGAAGCAGTAACTTGAAAATCATGAAATACGTTCTCTGCAAAAGTTCGTCATACCTTTTGAATTTTTACATCCGGACTACAGTTGAAATTAGATTTTGAGGCAAGGTTGAAACATTTCTATTCGAGGAGGGTTAATTCTCTTTGGATTTATGCTTGAGAACTAGAACGCTAAGAGGAGGAAGGCAAAGATCTATTGAATTCTCATACCCATGTATGTTGTAAGAATCTGTTGCTTTGCCTCCCATATTTCCTAAGTTTGAACCTCCATATTTATTCGAATCTGTATTGAAAATTTCTTCATAGAACCCATCAATAGGTACACCTATTCTGTAATTAGAGTGGTTTTGAGGGGTAAAGTTTGCAACTATTACTAACCATTCTCCATTAGTTTTTTCTCTTCTCATAAAACTAATGACTGAATTGCTTTTATCGTCGCAATCAATCCACTGGAACCCATATTCCTCAAAATCATCTCTCCATAAAGCAGGCTCTTTTTTATATAAAGTATTCAAATCATCTACTAATTTCAGTATTCCCTTGTGTGGTTCATAATTTAGAAGATCCCATTGTAAATCATCCCAAACATTCCATTCTTGACGTTGTCCGAATTCCATTCCCATAAATATTGTTTTTTTACCAGGATGTGTCCACATGTACGCAAGTAAGGCTCGTGTGTTTGCGTACTTCTGCCAGTCATCACCAGGCATTTTATGCAGAAGATGACTTTTCCCATGAACAACTTCATCGTGGCTTAAAGCAAGCATGAAATTTTCTGTAAAGTTATAACAAATTGAGAAAGTGATGTTGTTTTGATTGAATTGTCTAAACCATGGGTCAATTTCAAAATAATCGAGCATATCGTGCATCCAACCCATGTTCCATTTGAGATTGAAACCAAGTCCATTCATATCAGTTGGTTTAGTTACACCAGCCCATGTGGTTGATTCTTCGGCAATAGAAAGTGCGCCCGGAAAATGTTGAAAAAGGACGTGATTAGCTTGTTGTAGAAATCTAACTGCTTCAAAATTTTCATTTCCTCCATCTTCGTTAGGTATCCATTCACCCTCCGGACGAAGATAGTCTTTGTAAAGCATCGATGCAACTGCATCAACACGTATGCCATCTATATGAAATTGATCAAACCAGAAAATTAGATTTGCAACTAGAAAATTGCGAACTTCATTTCGACTGTAATTGAAAATTAATGTTCCCCATTCTTTGTGCTCTCCAATTCTGGGATCTGAATGTTCGTATAGATGGCTGCCATCAAAATAAGCAAGTCCATGTTGATCTTTAGGGAAGTGCCCCGGGACCCAGTCGAGAATAATTCCTATGCCCTCTTTATGGCATGCATCAACGAAGGCACGAAATTCGTCTGGTGATCCATATCTACTTGTAGGTGCATACCAACCAGTGACTTGATAACCCCATGAGCCATCAAAAGGGTGCTCAGAAATTGGCATAAGCTCTATGTGAGTGAAACCTCTCTCTTTGACATAAGGAATGACCTTGTTCGCAAGCTCTTTGTATGTAAGCAATCTTGAGCCAGGCTTCATGTCTGCTGCCGGAACAGGAGGGCGATGCTCTCCGTCTGAGTTGATAAATGGTTCGTCTGAGGAAGCATGCATCCAACTGCCTAAATGCATCTCATAAACGGATATCGGTTGCTCTAGAGGATTTCTATTGTCCCGATTGGACATCCAAGATTGATCATTCCATTGAAATGAATCGATCTTGGATATGACTGAGCTTTTTGCTGGCCTTACTTCATGTTGAAAACCATATGGATCAGCTTTCTCATAGCAATGTCCTTCCTCAGTTCTAATTTCATATTTGTATAAATCACCATCCTTAAGACCTGGTATGAATAATTCCCATATTCCACCTAGACGTTTTTGCATAGGGTGATGTCTGCCATCCCATGAATTGAGATCACCAATAACAGAGACACTTTTTGCATGAGGCGCCCACAAGCAAAACATAACGCCTTCTTTTTTATCTATCGCAGTAATGTGGGCACCCATCTTTCGCCAAATGTGATGGTGATTTCCCTCTGCGAAAAGATGTCTATCAATTTCACCCATCCACTCTTTTCGGAAGCTCCAGGGATCATGTTGAACATGTTCAATTCCTCCTCTTTTAACTTTTATTTGATAGTCAGTGCCAGGATCTTTTTCTACAACTCCTTCAAATATCCATTCATGGTTGGGATTTTGTAGCTGAATATTCTTTGCTTTAGTTATTAGTTCAACTGCACTTGCTTCAGGCATCCATATTCGAATTATCCATTTATCCTTAAACGGTTGAGGACCAAGAATAGAAAAAGGACTTTCATGTCTGCATTCAGAAAGTCTTTGACCGTCAACTTTCAAGGAATCTAGAATAATAGAGACGGGCATGACTTATGGCTTAAATAGCTAGTTAGCTTAATCCTATGACAGTAAATATTGAACCCCTAAGAGGAAATAAGTGATTCAAATTTAAGTTTTGAATTTAAAAGTAAGAGTGAGATTGTAGTCACTAGGCAGTGAGGACTGGGTCCTTCGCATAAATATTGACTCTGTCCAGGATTTATTCCAATTGCTGGCCATCCTGATCCAGATATTGAAATTCTCAAACGATCTCCTTCTTTAAATGTGGCAAGAATTGGTTGTAATCTTATCTCTCTGGCGGCTTGTCTATTTTTATCAGAATTGGTAATTCTGAGAGCACCAGTTGAAAGTTGAGTTGCAGTGTTTTTGATTTCATTAGGAATTATTGATAACGCAACGAACAGATCAAAGCCTTCCCTGTCACATTTGGTTTCTAAGTTAAGAGTTGGAATACCTTCTATCCTTATTTCTTTTGACATTGGAGCTGTCGTAAATACTGCGACATCAGAACGACTATCAATATTGAATCTGTTAGCTTTTCCAGGCGTATCACTTAGATGTCCTCCGATGGCTGGTACAGGTCTCCATGGGTCGTGTACTAAATTCACCTCACAATCTGCTTCTAAATCAAAATTAGGGACCAGGCTGCCTTCGAATTGACTTATCGCAGCCAAACCTTCACTACGAAGATTCCATGTAGGAGTTTTGTTTTGAATTGAAAGCTCCCAACTGTTTTTCGTAAGATTCCAAAGATTGATGGTAGGGAAAAAGATTTCTTTGGTTTTTTCTTTTAAATGAGAATCAAAAAAATTTAACTGGGTGCGTTGAGCATCTTCCCACCATTGAAGATGAGTGGCAGGACCTATGAGTAATTTAGGACTGCCTCCTGCTTTAGTAGATTTTTCAAAAATATCTAAAATCCCTCTCAAATGAGGATCCCACCATCCCCCAATTAGTAGCAATGGTTTTTTTAACCAGCTGTCTAAAGGTATAAAATTTTTCCATTGAAGATTTTTGCTAGAAGAAAAATTTAGCCATTTATAAGCCATCCCTTGTGGATCATTCTTTTTAAGTAATTCATGACCGTTAAATAAATATTTTTTTGATTCAAGACTCTCACGGATTTCATGCCAGGCTGCCCAATTCTTTTCTCTTTGGGCCTTTTGAGCTGCTAATTGCAAACCCCATCCAATTCCCAAGTGCCACCAAAAGGCTCCTCCTTCACAACTCCAATGTTCCTGTTCTGAAAGCCCAGTCATTGCAGGGATAATGCAATCAGGTGGAGAGGTTCCTTCCTCTGCAATGAGCTGTGTTAAGCCTTGATAAGAAAAACCGTATGTACCTAGTAGGCCATTGCATTCAGGTAAGGATCGAACCCAATCATGCGTTTGACTGGTATCTGAGGCTTCTTGGCTAAACCCTTTGAATTCACCTTCAGATCCACCTTGACCTCGAACATCCTGTACTACGACTAAATAACCATTGCTAGCCCACCAGGAGGGATGGGCGTATGTAACTGTAGAAGCAATTGCTCTCCCATATGGTTGACGCATGAGCAATACAGGCCATGGCCCCTCCCCTGGCGGTAACCAGATTCGAGATTTGAGTAATGTTCCGTCTCTAAGTCTTAATTCTTCGTCCCTCCATTTTATTGAATTCATTTTTTGCTTTAAAAAGTTTCAGGGCAATAAAGACCTCTTATATACATCGAAAGGATCTCAGCATCAACTTCGCTTATATTCTTTTGAATTGAGATTTTCTGAATAGATTGTGATGAACCAGCCGAAATGTTTTCTTTATTTAGGTCCCTAAAACTTCTGCAAATGGACTTTGCTTCATCAGGATTTCTTTTTACACCCTCAAGAAGTCTTGATTGAGCCATTGCATTTTGATTAATGGCAAATGATGAAAATATTAAAGTGATTAGTAAACTATTCATTTTCTCAAGTTTACTTAGTTTCTTTTTAATTATTTTTATTCTATTACCTTATTGTTCTTGGGTGAATTAAATAATGTTTTTTTTGCTTTCTCGATTAATAAGTGAGCTTTGCTTAGATCTATTAATGGAATTCGTTCTGTTCTTAAAATTCGTTCAAAACGACCAGTCTTTTGAACTAGCTCTTGAGGAGTAAGTCGAGAGAGTGCCTTGTTAGAAATTAATCCTGAGTGCATTAGCAAGGCTGCTTCATTAAGTTCAATATCTAACGAACATATAAAATATGCTATGCATTTAAGTCTTTTTAGATTACGAACACTACCCAGACTTCCACTAATTAGAATGTTAATTTCTTCATCGCTAATAGATAATAAAGAATTCCATGTTTTAATATCATTTGATAAGAGTATTTTTTCTTCTTGATAAAAGCTTTTAGGAAGATTTTTTAATAATAATTTTTTATTCATATGTCTCTAATGAGTTTTTTTCTTCAGAATCAGCCTCGATCGAAAAATCTTTGATTGGAGAATAATTCCTAATTGGCAATTCTATTATCTTTGATTCTTTTAAATCATTTATTATTTCACCAAGAACAATTGGTCTACTTATCCCATCTGCAACTGATTCTATCTTTCTTAGTCTGACCTTTACCTGAGCACCATTTCTTCCTCCCCCTTTCAAATTACCAGCTATTTGTAGCAATGTTGGCTTGATCGCTTCTTTAGGAAAATCGTTTGAGGCTTGAGCAACAACCAAATCAAAGCCATTGTCATAAACAATGGGAGCATATTTGTATCCTTCTACATTAAATGGAGGTGTATAACTTTGATTGAAGGCCCAGCAACTAGCTGATAATAAAAGTGTGAAAATTGTTGTGCCAGTGAGCCGGAATTTAATTCCCCAATTTAATAGATAAGCCAGAATTGTTAAGATGCCAAGTCCTGACCCTCCCCAGGCTAGCCATTTTGTTACATCTTGGATAACTTCACTCATAGACATAGGCTGGTTTCTCCTTAATTGATTCTTTATAGTTTGTTGGCTCCCCAAGTTTGAGAATGATGTTTCATGGGAGATGAGAGGAGTTCTAAAAGATTAAAGCGATGGGGGCTGGCTGGAACCTTTGTGGCGTTAGGTGGTGTTTTGATTTGGAGTGGGGCAGATCTCTTGTTAGGCAGAACTATAAGCCGTTTTTCACCTCAAATAGAAAAAACATTATCAAACTCCTTAGGCCATCCTTTGAAAATAGGAGCCTATAGAGGGCTTAGACCATGGGGCGTTGCGTTGGGACGAACGAAGTTGCTTCCAGGTAAAAAAGATTCTTCATCAGTCGATATTTCAACTTTAACCGTTAAATTTGCGCCTTTTGCAAGTTTATTTAATTGGCAACCTGTTGCAATATTTTATCCAAATGGAACTGAAATTATACTAACCAAAAATAATAAAGGTTCTTTTTGGGCCTTGCCCTCGGTTGATGATTCTAAGTCAAATAACTTACATCTAAGATTTAATCTAAAAGGCTCAACTAAAATTGTATTTAATCCTGGAGAAAAAATATTATTTGCTAGAGGCAATCTTGGTCTTAACCTTGCTAAGAAAAAGATTTATGGTGCTGTTAACTTACATTCTAAAAAGCAGGGAAGTCTCTATCTTTCTGGTAAGGGCCATTGGGATGGATTAGAATTTCATGCTAAAGCAAGAGTTGATAAACTTAGACTTGGTTTCTTACAGGGGATCTTAGGAAATGATTCAAATATTATTTCCAAGGGAAATATTAATGGTAAAATTAATTTAGGAATAGATAAAGGTTTTATAAAATGCAAAGGTGGTTTAACTGCAGATGATCTAAGCTTAAGAGGATGGATTTTAAATGATACGCTATCTACTAACCAGTCAAGAATAAAATGTGATAATAAAAGGTTAAAAATAATAGATTCAAATTGGCAATATGGTTATTGGGATATATCTACTTCAGCTGAAATCCCATTTTATAAAAAAGATTTAACACATATAAAATCTCTAGCCTATATAAAAATTAAAGACTTTGATCATAAACCTCTTGCATTGAAATTTAAACTGCCAATTTCAATAGTTGACAGACGCCTTATACCTGGATATTTAAAAGCGAATTTAAATTTAGAATCTTTTCCTTTAGGTGCATTAAATCCAATATTAAATGCATCATTATCTGGAAAATTAAATACAACTGGTGACTTTTATGGGCCTCTGACTTCATTAAATTCTTCTATTGACCTTTCTTTGGATAATCCACAAGTTAATGGTATTCGCTTAAGAGAAAAGTGGAGAGGTTCCTTTACTCGAATACCAGATGAAAAGAAATGGGGTAGTTTGAGAATCAAATCCGAAGGGGCTTCTACCCCTGCTGATCTTCAAATTAACTTCAATAAAAATGGTAATTTCAATGATTTAAGCTTAAATAGATTGGGAGGTAAAATAAGTATAAACTCTAAATTAAACGCTTTTGAATGGGATGCTAATAAGTTTAGATTAGATAGAATAGAAGTTGCTTTGCCGCCAGAGAAGAGTTTTAAAAGTATATTTGGGGAAGTGTCAGGTAATGGAATATTTTCTCTTGATCCACTATTTCTTAATGGTTATGTAAATTTAGATTATTTTAGATTGTTAGGTTTCAAATTAAAAAAAGCACGAATTAATGGAAAAATTGAAAATTCAGAAACTAATCTAAAAGGTGAATTAACTACATCTAAAAATGGAAAGATTAAATTTGATATTAATAATGGATCTGAATTTTCTTTATTAGCTCAAGTTAAAGATCTTAGCTCTAGTTGGATCGCTGCTACTGCTTTAGAGTTTCCAAAGTTAGGGTTGAAGTACTCAGAGGCATTGGGTGAAGCAGAAGATTTAGGGAGATTGAAGATTGGTGAAAATAATAGTTCTTTAGATGATCAACTAGAAGCTTTAGCTAGATCTAAGGATTTATATAAAGAAGAGATTAATAAGATAAATAATAAGAGTATTATTAATCCTTATGATCTAAATGGAAATGTTGATGCGGATATTAAATTAAGCGGTCCAAACCTATCTGATTTAAAGTTGGAAGCTAAAGCATTTGGAAAGGTTTGGACAAACAAACTGAAGATTATAAATTCAAAAGATATAAGACCTTTTAAAGCATTTTTTAATGGAAATCTAGGATCAGGTAATGGAAACTTTTCATTACTTGACTTCAATTTTTCATTATTATCTTTGCTTGCGCCAATTCCATCAACAGTTAATGGATATTTTGGTTTAAGTGGTAAATATAGTTTAACTAATGGTACCCCACAAGTAACTTCTGATCTAATTATCAAAGACACAAAAATTGATGATAGAAAAATTATTTTAAATAAAGGAACTATTTTCTATAAAGATAATTATCTTGAATTTGATATAGCTCTGAGGGATCAATCTACGATAAACCCAGTTGAATTAAGTGGAATCTATCCATTAAATAATTCTTACCCTATCGATCTAAAAGTCGAAAGTCATGGAGATGGATTGATTTTTTTAACAGGTCTAACAAAAGGAAATGTATCTTGGACATCGGGGTCTGCTGATCTGAGCTTGCTAATTAGTGGAACGCCAAAAAAACCAGTAGCGAATGGTTTTTTTGTTTTTAACAACAGTGATCTACTTTTTCAAAATAGAGAAATTAATAATTTGAATAGCACAGTAGTTTTTGATTTTAATAGACTTGAAGTTAGTGAACTAACAGCAAATATTGGGCCAAACGGTCTTGTTAAGAGTAAAGGAGGAATTTCGTTATTTGATTCTCAATTAAGAGAAATTGAACCATTGGCGTTTTCTATAGAGAAAACACGTATCAAAACAGCATTTACTGATATCAGAGCTTCATCCAAGATTATTGTTAAAGGTTCTATTATTAAACCTAAATTGGCAGGCGAAGTCTTTGTTTCAGAAGGCTCAATTTTTGCTAAAAGAGCTAATAATCCTGACAAGAACACATCTGATAAATCTGATATCCCTAAAGATTCTAAGGTTAAAAGTATTCCTAACTTCCCTGAACAAAACTGGAGCCAGGTAGAACCTCTGGTTTTATTCATTCAAGATGAAGATGCTCCTGCAAGCCGAATATTGAGTGCTGGTTTTCCTAGTGGATTGGAAGCCATTAGCTTTGAGGATTTTAAGCTTGTACTTGGCCCCTCATTGAGATTAGTTTCTCAACCCTTAGCAAGTTTTGAAACGAATGGATTTCTTTTCTTAAATGGCGCTTTTGACGAGACACTTGAAGTTAGTGGAGTCATTAAACTTGTTAGTGGTTACGTTAACCTCTTTACGACTACTTTTAATCTAGATCAAAGTGAACCTAATGTAGCCGTATTTGTCCCCTCTATGGGAATGATTCCATATGTTGATGTGACTTTGAAAAGCCGTGTCCCAGATAATGTTAGAGATATCAGTAATTTTTCCTCTAATGGCATGGCATCATTTGGCATTGGAGGCTCTCGTTTCGTAAATGTCGAAGTGACAGCTTCTGGACCTGCAGATCGAATTAGTGAAAACTTTCAATTAAGAAGTACTCCATCATTGGGAAGAAGTGAATTGTTAGGACTCATAGGAGGCAATTCTCTTGCAAGCTTAATAAGTAGTGGAGGTAATGGAGATGCTCTCACTAGTTTTCTGAATAGATCTTTTGCTTCCTATCTTCAAGGTAATATTAATGGTTTTTTAAGTAATAGGCTTCAAATATCTTTGTATCCTGCCTATGTAGGTGGATCTGATTTAGAGAGTGATGCCAGTGATAGCAGTTCTTCAAGTAGTGATCAGGAAGATACAAATTTGCCAGGTCAGCAGGCATGGGTGACAGAAATAGGAGTCGACATTAATGATAAGATTAATTTTTCAGTTCAGGCTGCTCCTAACCGACAGGATATTACCCCAAAAGGAAATATTACTTTTCAAATGAATTCTAATGTAGGTCTACTTGGCTCGTTTGATAAGAATGGGAATTGGCAAAGTCAGCTCCAACTCTATTTTAGATATTAAAAAATAAATAGTTGAATAAAAATGACTTAACTAAAATTTTTCAATTAGCATAGATTTTTATCTTCTTTTATTGCTTGATTCGCCATTAAAGGAATATTTTAAAGACAGTGAAAATTTATCTTCGATTAAATAGTTTATCCAAATCAAATGAGTACAAACTTTTCAGTTCCTGAACCTACGTCTCAGCTAATAAAAGCAGCTGAGAGTGCAAAAGAAGCTTCTATTTCGCTTGGTCAATCCACTAACAAAAAGAGGTGCGAGGCTTTGACTGAAATGGCAAACGCTTTGAATAAGAATGCCGAGGATATATTGAGAGCTAATAGTCAAGATCTTGAAAGATCAGAAAAAGAAGGGTTGAATAATTCACTTTTATCAAGACTTCAGTTAACAAAAACGAAACTCAAAGGGTGTATTGAAGGGGTTTTAAAAGTTTCAAATCTTGCAGATCCAATAGGTAAAAGACAACTTCATAGGAAATTGGATGAAAACCTTATTCTTGAGAGAGTAACAGTTCCATTAGGAGTACTAGGAGTGATATTTGAATCGAGACCAGATGCATTAATACAAATAGCATCTCTTGCTGTTCGTTCTGGAAATGGAGCTTTATTAAAAGGAGGAAGTGAAGCAAAAGCCACAAATCAAGCAATAATGAATTCTCTAGAAAAGGGGTTAAAAAAATCAGATGTTGGTTCAGGTGCGTTGTCTTTACTAACTACACGTAAAGAAAGCTTAGGCTTACTTCGTTTAGATCGGTTTGTGAATTTGATAATACCTAGAGGTAGTAATGAGTTAGTTCAATTTATTCAAGAAAATACACGTATCCCTGTCCTAGGGCACGCGGACGGGATTTGTCATCTATATGTGGATAATTCTGTAGATATTGATAAAGCTATAAGCATAGCTTTAGATAGTAAGACTCAATATCCTGCTGCTTGTAATGCAATTGAGACATTATTAATTCATGAAGATGTTGCTGAGATATTTTTGAAAAAAGCCTTGCCAATTTTTTCCAATGCAGGAGTAACTCTTAGGGGTGATGCAAGGAGTCAATCTTTAGGGGTAAAAAATAAGGCTGATGAAGTGGACTGGTCTACAGAATATCTTGATTTAATTCTTTCAATAAAAATTGTTTGTAATGCAGATGAAGCTATTGAACATATTCGTAAATATAGCTCTCGTCATACAGAGGCGATAGTTACTGATGATAAGGAACTTGCTGAAAAATTTTTAAGTTCGGTTGATAGTGCAGGTGTTTATCATAATTGCTCTACTCGATTTGCTGATGGTTTCCGATATGGATTTGGAGCTGAAGTTGGGATAAGTACTCAGACTCTTCCACCAAGAGGACCAGTTGGATTGGAAGGTTTAGTTACCTATCGCTATTATCTCAGAGGTGATGGTGATCTTGTTAAGGATTTCGCTTCTGGAGATAGAAACTTTTCTCATACTGATCTACCATTATGAGCCAATTTAATAATTTAAGCGCAATTCATATAAAAGACTTAAATCTTTGGGCTCATGTAGGTGTTTTAGAAAGTGAGCGAATTCATGGTCAAAGCTTTCTTCTTGATATAAGTTTTTGGTTGGATTTGGATGAGTCATCTAAACTTGATCAATTAGATAAATCAATTGACTATAGCGAAGCAATTCAAGCAATTAAAAAACTTTCATTTGAGATCAAATGCTTAACGATAGAATATTTTAGTGATCAAATTTTGAATCTTCTTGAGTCTCTATATGGTCCAGTTCCAATTCATATTCTTCTGACAAAATGCTCTCCACCAATACATGGATTTTCTGGAAGTGTTCTTGTCGAAAAAAAAAGAAATTTCTCATTGCCTATTAATTAATTGGACACAAACGCAAGACCAATTTTTTTTATTCATGGATTATGGAACAATCCTAAATTATTTGAAAAATTAATTAAAAAAATAAATGAAGATGATTATGAATTATATAGACCACATTTGCCACACAAGTATGGAAAAACATCTCTTAGGCGTCTAGCTCTAGATCTTGATTCTAAGATAGAGGAATTAGTGGGACCTGAAATTGAAATAGATATTGTTGGTTTTTCAATGGGTGGATTAATTAGTAGGTGTTGGTTGCAAAATCATGACGGTTTTTTACGAACTAAACGTTTCTTTAGTATTGGCACGCCTCATTTTGGTACCTATACAGCTCAAATGATCCCTTCATTTTTGATGCCCGGTATTGCAGAGATGAAAAGAGGAAGTAGTTTATTATCTCAATTAAATAACGATCAGTCTTCCTTAGAAAAAGTTGAATGTACTAGTTTTTTCACAAAATGGGACTTGATGTCATTCCCAGGCTGGCAATCAAAACTCTCTATGGGTGAATCTTATCACTTACCTGTATTAACACATAAAGAATTGATCACCAATTCTAGTTCTATAGATATTTTAGTCAAAAAGATTTTTAATGACCGCTAATTAAGCCCACTATGTCGTATTAAAGCTTTAGTAGAGGGAAGTCTACCTCTAAATTGTTTGAAGACCTTGCTGGGGGAACGACTACCCCCAAGACTTAGAATTGAATCGCGATATTTTTTGCCAATTTTTCTAACTTCAGCAATATTACTAAGTCCTGCCTCCTCAAATGCGGCAAAGGCATCAGAACTGAGCACCTCAGCCCATTTATAAGAGTAGTATCCTGCAGCATAGCCACCAGCAAAAATATGATTGAAGGCACATAGGAATTGATCTTCTGGAATAGGAGTCATCACGGTTGTATTCTCTGCAATTTGTCTTCGCAACTCGTCTGGGGAAATTTCTGAATCTTCGTCCCATTGACTATGGAGCTTTAGATCAGTAAGAGCAAAATGTATTTGCCTTAAAGTCGCAAGACCAGTATTAAATGTTCTGCTCAGTCTCAATTTATTGATTTCGGATTCTGGTAATGACTCTTTGGTTTTCCAATGAATTGCTATTTCAGAAATTGTTTGATCTTCTAAGCACCAATTTTCCATAAATTGACTTGCTAATTCGACAGCATCCCATTCAACGTTATTAATTCCGGCTGCTTGTGGGTAGCTTACAGTTGTCAGCATGTGTTGTAGACCATGACCAAATTCATGGAAAAGGGTTTCTACTTCTTCGAAACTCATTAAACTGGGTTTGTCCGCAATAGGAGGCGTTTGATTGCAGACTAAATAGGCTACAGGGAGAACAATATCATCTTTCGTTTTTTGATTTCGGCATAAACATTCATCCATCCAAGCACCTCCTCTTTTTGTCGCAGGACGACTGAATGGATCTAGATAGAAAGATGCAATTTTCTGGCCATCTAAATTTCTAACATTGAAGAAACGGACATCTTCATGCCATAAAGGTGCTGTATTACTCGCTTCTTCAATGTCAATTTCAAAAAGTCTTTTGCACAAGTTAAATAGACCATTAAGAACTTGATCTAAAGGAAACCATGGCCTTAGTTTCTCTTGGTCAAGATCGAATTTCTCTTTGCGTAGAACTTCAGCCCAAAAGTTTACATCCCATGGAAATAGCTCAAAATCTTCGCTTTCTCCATTTCTTATGGCACACTCACGAAGATGTATAACTTCTTTTTTAGCATGAGGCATTGCAGCTGATCGTAGTTCTTCTAGTAATATCTCGACAGCTTCTTCATTATCGGCCATCTTTGTAGCCAAACTAATTTCACACCAGTTTTTATATCCCAATAGTTTTGCTTGCTTGTTTCTGATTGTTAGAATTTCTTCAATTATACTTTTGTTATTCATCTTCCCATCGCTAGCTCTGCTTACAAAGGCTCTATAAACTTTTTCTCTGATACGTCTATCTTTTGCATAAGTTTGCAAAGGAATGTAGCTAGGTAAATCCAAGCCAACTCTCCATGGTCCATTTGATGGTGAAGGATCATTACCTTTTTCATCTTTGTCACCAGCCTCCTTTGCAGCAAGAGACAATGTTTCTCGTGCTCTTTCAGGAAGACCCTCGACTTCTGACTTGCTTTTTAATAAAAGACTCCAGTTCTTGGTGGCATCTAATACATTGTTGCTAAATGTAGTTGATAATTCAGCTAATCTCTCACTGCGAGCATTAAATAAAGCTTTTTCATCAGTTTCCAGGCCAATTCCTTTGTTCTTCATTGTTATTAGTTCTGTCTCAATTATTCTTATTTGAGTTTCATCCTTTATGTTTCCATTCTCTTTTAAATTTAAGAGTGCCTTAAAAATTACTTCGCTTTGAGCAATCTGATTACTAAATCTAACGATTCTAGGTTGTTGATTTGAATGAACCTCACGCAGTTCAGTTGAATTGCATACGGCATTCAGATGACTTACAACCCCCCAACTCCAACGAAGCTTTTCGCCTATTTCATAAAGCTGAGGCATTACATCTTCCCAGCTCAAGGATTTATTGGTTGTTAATTGTTCATCGAGTTGCTCTTCTAGCTTATTTAATTTTTTATTTAGTTCTTTTATCAGTTTTGGAATATTTTTATTGATCTCATCAGGGGTGATTTTATCGTAATCAGGAAGACCTTGACCTTCTAATAGTGCTGATGGCTTAATTGAAGTCATTTTTTAGGTTCAAAAACTAACTTATTGGTACAAGGTTATTGGTAATTAATGATTGTGCGAGAGCATTTGTTGATACCTCATATAAATCAATAGCTATTCTTGGCCAAAAACCAATTACTAATGTAGGAACTAACAGACTTAAACCTATAGAAAGCTCTCTAGCATCCATTTCTTTTACTATCGATAGAGCAGGTATCCTAGGGCCAAAGAATACTCTTCTGCACATTGAAAGAAGGTATATGGGAGTTAAAACCAGTCCAATGGCTGCTAAAAGAATTGTTATTGCTCTAAATAAAGAAGTGAATCCTTCTTGACTAGTTATGCCTAGAAAAACTGTGATTTCACTTATAAATCCACTCATTCCTGGCAAGGCAAGTGATGCTAAAGAACTGGCTAAGAAAAATGCAAAAGTAATTGGCAAAGCCTTCGCTAGACCGCCCATGTTTGGGATTGAAAGAGTGTTGGTTCTTTCATAAAAACTTCCAGTAACAAAGAACATTGCAGCAGCAATAAGTCCATGGCTAATCATCTGGAGCATCGCTCCACTTATACCAAGTGCATTAACCGCACCAATCCCAACAAGTACAAAACCCATATGACTTACAGAACTGCAGGCAATGCGCCTTTTTACATTGTCTTGGGCAAAAGCATTTAGAGCTCCATAAATAATATTTACTATTCCAATGATGATCAGAGCTGGAGCGAGTATTAAATGAGCATCCGGTAAAATTTGTACATTAAATCTTATTAGAGCGTAACCTCCCATTTTTAATAAAACACCAGCTAGCAACATTGAAACTGGTGCATTTGCCTCTCCATGAGCATCGGGCAGCCAGGTATGAAGTGGAAAGATAGGAAGCTTTACTCCAAAACCAATTAAAAATCCTAAATAACAAAATATGCCAAAATTACCAGAAAAAGATTTGGCTGCGATTTCACTTAAATTGAAGGTGAATTGATCTCCGGAAAGAGCTAATGCAAGACCACTAAGTAGTATCAAAAGGGAAGCAAGTGCGGTGTAGAGAATAAATTTTGTCGCTGCATAAAGTTTCCTTTTGCCTCCCCAAATAGCAATTAGTAGATAAACAGGAACAAGCTCAAGTTCCCAAGCTAAAAAGAATAGTAGGAAATCTTGTGATAGAAAAACTAAAGCTTGGGCAGAAGCTTGAATCAATAATAAAGCAAAGTAAAGCCTTGTTTTTTGTTTTACTTTCCAACTTGCAGCTGCAGACAAAAAAGTAATTAGCCCGCTAAGAACTACTAGCGGTGCAGATATTCCATCTACTCCTAATGACCATTCAAGTCCTATGGAAGGAAGCCATTGAAGTCTTTCTACTAACTGCAAATTTTCGCTGCTTGGATCAAATAAGTTGGCAAAACCAAATACAATAATTAGAAAATCGGCTAATAAAATAACTAGAGCTATGTTTCTTGGCAGATTAGAATTTTTACTTTCTTCTTTTGGGAGGAAAGGCATTATCAACGCTCCAGCTATGGGTAGGAGCACAATGAGTGAAAGCCATGGAAATACTGTCTGAGAATCAATACTCATAGGCAGATTGGCATCCATAATTTGGGGCAAGTCAGCCATAAAGCTATCAGTTTTTGTTTGTTTTCATGAAAGAATTACCCAAAGGTGTTTGAAATGCATTCGCTACCTCTGAGTTGAAGGCTCATCAAAGGGGCACGACTTGCTACACCAGCAGCTTCCCAGGCTTTGACCATTGCGACACTGACTTCTCGGCCTTTAGTCGCTTTGCACAAGGCAAGAATGCTTGGGCCTGCTCCACTAATTGCACATCCTAGAGCTCCAGCAGCCTTTGCTGCTTCTCTTACTTCTAACCCACCTTTGATCAATCCCCATCTGTAGGGTTCATGAAGCTTGTCATGCATACCATCTGCAATTAAATCCTCGTTACCTGTTCTCAGCCCTTGAAGTAGAAGCGTGAGGGCACCTAAATTGATTACTGCATCATTAACTGGAATGTTCTCAGGCATTACGCGTCTTGCTTCACTTGTACTAAGGCGAATGGATGGAATTGCTACTACCGCTTTTATTGATTGATCCCAATCACAGCGAACTACGCGCCACCTGTCGTTTGCGGTTTTAGCTGTCACGCAAAGACCTCCTATTAATGATGGAACAACATTGTCTGGGTGCCCTTCTATATCTATTGCTAGTTCTAACAATTTTTCCTTTGGTAAAGGGTATCCAGCAAGTGCATTCGCTCCAACCAGGCCTGCAACGATCGCAGTAGCACTGCTTCCAAGGCCTCTTGCAGGAGGAACGGCTAATTTTACTCTTGCTTCAAGTGCGACAGGTTCAACACCTGCAGTTCTCCACACTCGTTGTGCGGCTCGATAAAAAAGATTCTCAGGGCCGCCTCTTAAATGATTGCCCTCAGTACTTTCCATTATTAATTCAAACCTTTCAGCATTACCTTCAATTCTTTTAATTGTGAACTGATTGGAAAGATCTAATGCTGCACCAAGGCAATCAAACCCTGGACCAATATTGGCAGTAGTAGAAGGAACCTCTACCACGACTGTTTGTCCTATTTTTGGCGGCCCCATGTTTTTATCCTTTAGCTAAGTCTCCCATTTGATTCGGCACTTAAGCGTGCTCTGCAAGCTGAACTGAATAATGTCGCTTCTGGATCTATAAGAACAATCAATGGGATTTCCTTTAAATAAGATTGAAAGCGACCCTTATTACTAAATGCATTAAGGAAGTTAGAAGAGTTTATTCCATCGAGGTTTTTTGCAGCTGTTCCACCTGAAATCCATAAGCCTGAAGAGCAAAGTTCTTGTAAAGCAAGATCTCCAGCCGCAGATCCATATGCATTCAGCCATAGTTGCATAGCTTCAGACATTAATTTGTCGCCTTTATTTGCTTCTTCCCAAACAAGTGCAGGTAAATCTATGAAATCTGATTTGTCATTATCCATTTTTTTTAAAGTTCTCTGAAGTGGATGGTTTTCATTTTTGGAATCGTCCAATTTCCATTTAGCAATCATCCCAAGGCCCTTCCCACTAACTATTTTTTCAATTGATATTCTTTGAATATTTAACTTCTTTTTTAGCCATTTGACTAATTCCCATTCGTTTTCTGTTCTGGGGGAAAATTCTCGGTGCCCCCCTTCACTTGGAAATATAAAAATGCTTTTAGGTGTAATTAATCCTCTGGAAATTCCTAAACCAGTACCAGCTCCAATTATTGCTATTAATTTCTGATTAGTTTTGTACTCAGAATTTAATGTTCCTTGGATTACTTTATATTGGGATTTTTTAAAAAATGGTATACCATATATCAAAACTGAGAAATCATTTATTAATTCAATATTATTAATTTTTGAAAGCTGAGATAATTTTTCTGCTTCGATTTCCCAGCCTAGATTTGTAACCTTAACTTTTTCGCCTTTTATTGGTCCTGCTACCCCAATACAACCATATTTAGGGAGTGATATATGCTCTGGTAAATGTTTAATAAAATCTTCAAATATTGAGTATAAAGATTTCCATTCTGAGGAAATATAGTACTTTTCAAATAATTTTTTTGGATAGTTCTCGTTTGAATAAACGGCTAATATTGTTTTAGTCCCTCCAAGGTCTCCAGCAAGTAAATTCATTAGTTATAAAAATTATATTTGATTTAGGATTGATTAACTATTACACCTTTTTTGCTAATTGATTCGTCAATTATTAATTTAAACTTGTCTATAGTCATATTTCCAAGATCTTTACCTTCTCTTGTCCTTACTGAGATTTCATTTTTCTCTTCTTCCTTATCTCCGATAATTATCAAGAAAGGTATTCTTTGCATAGTATGTTCTCGTATTTTAAAACCGACTTTTTCATTTCTGATATCAATTTCAGCTCTGAAACCAAGGTCAACTAATTTATCTTTAGTACTAAAACATGCTTCATTATTTCTATCAGTTATGCCCATAATCATTATTTGAATGGGTGATAACCATGTAGGAAAATTTCCTGAATAATTCTCAATTAAAATCCCAATAAATCTTTCAAAAGAACCTAAAATAGCTCTGTGAAGCATTACAGGTGTTTGTTTCCTCCCCGTAATATCTATATAACTTGCATTAAGCCTTTGAGGCATGGAGAAATCCACTTGAATTGTTCCGCATTGCCATACTCTGTTGAGACAATCTTTTAAAGAGAATTCTATTTTTGGACCGTAGAAGGCACCTTCTCCAGGAAGTAGTGACCAATCCAATCCTTTTGAATCAAGTGCCTCAGATAAGGCCTTTTCTGATTTGTCCCAGATATCATCACTCCCAACCCTTTTCTCTGGTCTTGTTGAGAGTTTAATAAGGATTGAATCAAAGCCAAAGGTTTTATAAACCTCAAATACCAAATCAATAAAATTTTGTACTTCTTCTTGGATTTGTTCGTCTGTGCAAAATATGTGTGCATCGTCTTGAACAAAATTTCTTACCCTCATTAAGCCATGCAGTGCACCAGAAGGCTCATTGCGATGACAAGAGCCAAATTCAGAAAGTCTAATAGGAAGATCTCGATAGCTTTTTAAACCTTGATTGAATATTTGTATGTGGCATGGACAATTCATAGGTTTTATTGCATATTCCCTGTTCTCTGAAGTTGTCGTAAACATATCTTCTTTAAATTTCTCCCAATGACCTGATTTCTCCCAAAGACTCCTATCAACTACTTGCGGAGATTTAACTTCTTGATAATCATATTTTGTAATTGTTTTCCGAATAAAATCTTCTAAAATTCTATAAATAGTCCATCCTTTAGGGTGCCAAAAAACCATGCCGGGTGCTTCTTCTTGCGAGTGGAAAAGTGAATACTTTTTTCCTAACTTTCTATGATCTCTTTTCTCAGCTTCTTCAATTCTGGAGATGTATTCTTTTAATTCTTTAGAGCTTTTCCAAGCTGTTCCATATATTCTTTGTAGCATTTCATTCCTAGAGTCTCCACGCCAATAAGCTCCGGATACTTTCATTAGCTTAAATACTCTTAGATGTCTGGTATTTGGAACATGAGGACCTCTGCACATATCAATATATTCTTGATGTTTGTATAACTTTATCGTTTCATCTTTAGGTATATTTTTAACTATTTCTAGCTTGAAAAATTCACCTCTATCAGTAAAAACTTTAGTTGCTTTCTCTGGACTAACTATTTCAACAACAACATTATAATCTCTATTAACTAACTCTTTCATCCTTTCTTCAATTTTGAGAAGATCATCAGGAGTGAATGTGTCTCTATAGGAAATATCATAATAAAAACCATCTTCAATTACTGGCCCTATTGCCATTTTTGCTTCAGGGTATAATTGCTTTACAGCATGTCCAAGAAGATGAGCGAATGAATGTCTAATGATTTCTATTCCTTCATCATCTTTAGATGTAATTATTTGTATATGTGAATTTTTAGTTATAGGAATACAAGTATCGATTAATTCCCCGTTTACTCTCCCCGCTAGAGCTGCTTTTGCTAAACCAGGACCAATTTCTGATGCTATTTGATCAATTGTTACAGGGGAATCATATTTTTTTTCAGTTCCATCAGGTAATGTAATTATTGGCATAATTTTCTAAAAATTTGAATAAAATCCTAGAGCATCTTTAACTCTCTTTAATGTTAACTTAGAAACTTCCTCTGCAGTAAGTTTTCCTTTATTTAGTATTCTTTTTAACTCTTCTGGATCATTCATTAGTTCTTTATATTTTTCTTGAATAGGTTTGAGAACGTTAATCATTGCCTCTGTAAATTCTGGTTTGAATTTACCCCAACCCATTTCTGCGCAATACTTAGCTGCTTTTTCTCTGCCTAGTCCTGAAATTATAGAATAAATTGTTAAAAGATTATCAGCTTCAGGTCTTGAATGATTTCCGAATTCTAATCCTAATTTTGAGTCGGTTTTAGCACGTTTTATTTTTTTAGTAATTATATCTGGATTGTCTAATAAAGTAATCCTACTATTCACGTTTGGGTCGCTTTTACTCATTTTCTTTGTTCCATCTGTCAGGCTCATGACTTTGGAACACTCTTTCAAAATTAAGGGATTTGGAACTTTAAGTATTGGATTTTCTTTTGTTCCGAATTTTGAATTAACTCTTTGAGAAGCGATATCTCTTGCAAGCTCTAGATGCTGCTTTTGATCTTCTCCAACAGGAACCAAATCAGCGTCATATAGAAGAATATCCGCCGCCATAAGGACTGGATAGTCTAATAATCCAATAGATACATTGTCACCTTGTTTAATTGATTTTTCCTTGAACTGAATCATTCTCTCCATCCAGTTTAAAGGAGTTAAGCAATTTAATATCCAGCAAAGCTCGCTATGAGCGCTTATCTGACTTTGAATGAATATTGAGCATTTATCAGGGTTCATCCCACAAGCGATATACAAAGCCGCTGTAGATAAAGAATTTTGATACAGAGATTTAGGGTCATGCGGAGTGGTTATCGCATGAAGATCAACAACGCAGACAAATGTTTCGTAATTTTCTTGTAATTCAACCCAATTTCTAATTGCTCCAAGCCAATTACCAATATGAACGTCTCCAGTGGGTTGAACACCAGATAAGACTCGCTTTTGATTCACTTATCCTTGCTCGCTTGTATTTGTGGAATCATCTTCATTTGAACTTGCTTCTGTTGCTTGATCGTTATTTTTTTCTTCAGGATCTTGATCAACATTTTTTGCCTGATCAGTATCAGCGACCTCTTTTTCTTTAACTGGTTTTTCTGGTCTTGCAAAAGGGTTAGGCTTTGATTTGACTGAGTTGTTATTCTCACCGTTATAGTTTCCTCTGCCTCTCCTTTGGTTATTGGAGGGTGCTTGAGACCTATATTCGTTGACTAAATTTTCAAGATTTCCATCTTCAAGCATTTGTGCAAGAGTTCTTACTGCGAAACCAAGCACTGCGACAGTAGAACGAAGATTGAAGGCTTCTTGTAATGATCTGGCTGATCGCATTTCATTATCGCTTAAGCGAATGCGAAAGCCTCCCTCTCTATTATTAGGACCTCGGCCACCTCTGAAATTATTACGACCATTTTGTCTTTGGTTTTGAAAATCGCCACCACCTGACTGATTATTGGTGTAAGAGTCACCCATGAACATATTTGCCAATAGGGGCAAGTGTGACGCATAGCCGGTACTTTTGCGACAAATTTGAATATCTTGATTAGCACTTTCACATCTAATAAAATCGACACAATGGAAAAACTCGATTTTCTTTAGGTATAAATTTCTCTTTTTAAAAACGTAAAACCTTCTTTCTTTGCGGTTATTAAGGGAAAGTTTGCTTTAAAATGAAAGTTAGCTAAGAAGAAACTGTATTTATTGAAATCGTGGAAAATCATTCATTAACAAAATCTCCTCTCACCTTACCTTCTTTTTCGATTCCGAAAATTAGTCTTTTTATCGGGCTAACTATTACAGGTCAATGGGTTTTAAGTGATGTGGCCCATATTCCTGGGGGTGGACTTGGATTGCTATTAGGACTTGGTTGTATTTTTTATTTTTTAAAACCAGGCAAGGTCTCATTTGATGCTCCCTCTACTGTTCAAGGATGGGTAAGAAGATGTCATGACGTTTTAGAGAATTTTGAGTACTTACTTGAGGATGGAGAGCAAAGTGAAAGAAAAAAAGAAAGAATAAATTCCTTGCAAAAAATCATTGATAGAAGCGAAGATCAAAGCATTGGTTTCTTGAAAACAAAAGGCGTAAAATTACCTGATAAAGACCAATTAGAAAAATTTTTAGGAATAAATAATCAAATAAAGGTCTCTTTCCCACCAGCTCTTCCTGTAAGAGATCGAAATTGGATTTTGCCAGATTTAATCCAAGAACAAGATTTTATTGTTTATTCTTTGGCACTTCCAATGAGCGCAGCTGATCTTTTGTGGATTAAAAATATCCCTACAGATCAACCAGCCTGGCTAATGGTTGCCAGTAAAGAATCTACTGATTGGTCTGATGAGCGAAATGCATTAGAGGCTCAATTACCCGATAGGTGGAAGAACAGAGTATTGAAATGGGATGGATCTCAAGCAGAAATGGCAACGGTTCTTTCTCCAATTAAGAAACTTCTTGAAAATCCAAAGAAGAATACAGACATTACTAAGCAAAGACTTTTGTCTCGATTGCATACTTCTTGGCAAAAAGATTTAGAAAAATTAAGAAGAGAAAAATTTAAGGTTATTCAAACAAGATCTCAGTGGATAGTTGCTGGAATCGTTTTCGCCTCCCCTGTAGCCTCAACTGATTTGCTTGCAGTTGCAGTGGTTAATGGCTTGATGATCAAAGAAATGTCGAAAATATGGTCTTCCAAAATGAAGCCAGAATTACTTGAGGCAGTCTCACGTCAACTAGCAATGGCTGCAATTGCTCAAGGAGTGGTCGAATGGAGTGGACAGTCCTTGTTGAGCTTGGCAAAGCTTGATGGCTCCTCTTGGGTGGCAGCAGGAACGATTCAGGCATTGAGTGCTGCTTATTTAACAAGAGTGGTTGGGAGATCGATGGCTGATTGGATGGCTCTCAATAATGGAGTAACTCAACCTGATTTAGAACTTATTAAGCAGCAAGCTCCTCAACTAGTATCAAAAGCTGCTGAGCTAGAAAGAGTTGATTGGGTGGCTTTTTTAAAGCAATCAAAAGAATGGATTCAGGCTCAATCTATTAATTGCAAAGTTAAATCAGTTTAAGTTTATAACTTTTCTTCAGGTATATCTTTGACTTATATTTAGATAAAACATTAATATTCTCTAATTTCAAATATATGTTTAATAAAAAGGTTATTTCTGAGTATATTTATAAGAAATACAAGACACTTAGTTTATCTATTTTCCTTACTTTTAATATTTTATTCCTGACAGGATGTGTAAATAAAAACACTTATGGACCAAGCAATGATAAGCCTTTCGTTTTAACTACTTTTACAATTTTGGCTGATCTTGCTAGAAATGTTGCTGGAGATAGACTTCTAGTTAAATCAATAACGAAACCAGGAGCAGAAATCCATAGTTATCAATTTACACCTAGTGATATTGTAAAAACTAAAGGTGCAAAACTGATTATTGAAAATGGTTTAGGTCTTGAAGCATGGTTTTCGAAATTTATGATTAGCACGGGTGATGTTCCCAATGTAAAATTAACTGAGGGGATGAAGCCATTATTGATAGAGGGAGATGCTTATTCAGGGAAGCCAAATCCTCATGCCTGGATGTCTCCCCAAAGAGCTATTAATTATGTAGACAAAATAGTTGATGCTTTTATTAAAATCGATCCTGATGGAGCTCTTGAATACTCATCTAACGCTTCAACCTATAAAGCTAAACTTGAAAGGCTTGATAAAGAGCTAAGAGATTCTTTATCCTCTATTCCTAAAGAAAGAAGATTTTTGGTGACATGTGAAGGAGCCTTTACTTATCTGGCCCGTGATTACGGAATGAAAGAGGCATATTTGTGGCCAGTTAATTCTGAAAGTCAAGTAACCCCCAGGAGAATGGTGAATCTAATAAAAAAAATCAAAGAAAATGAAGTCCCAGCAATTTTTTGCGAAAGTACTGTCAGTGCAGAAGCACAAATGGAAGTAGCGAAATCAAGCGGAGCTGTTTTTGGTGGGACCTTCTACGTTGATTCACTCTCAGATTTAAATGGTCCTGCTCCTACCTATATAGATTTACTAAGGCACAATGTTCGATTAATCACTAAAGGCCTATCCATTTCAGAAGTTAAAAAATAATGAACCCAATTTTTAAAAGCCATGAGAAAGATTTTATGCGTATTGAGGCAGACCAAGTTTGTGTTGACTACAACGGTACAGTTGCTCTCTATGACGCAAGTTTAAATTTAAAAGCGGGATCTATATGTGGTCTTGTGGGGATGAATGGTGCAGGAAAATCAACTTTTTTCAAGGCTCTAATGGGTTTTGTTAGACCTTCAAGGGGGAAAATTAGGATCAATGGGATAAAGGTTAATCAAGCCCAAAAGGAGCAATCGGTTGCATATGTTCCACAAAATGAAGGTATAGATTATTCATTTCCCGTGAGCGTTTGGGATGTTGTGATGATGGGGAGATATGGCGGTATGAATATTTTCCGAATACCAAGAGAATCTGATAGGAGAGCCGTTTTTCATGCTCTTGAAAGAGTTGATCTTTTGGATCTCAGAGAGAGACCAATAGGATCTTTATCAGGAGGGCAACGCAAAAGAGCTTTTCTTGCAAGAGCAATTGCCCAGCGTGCATCAGTACTTCTTTTAGATGAGCCTTTTTCGGGCGTTGATGTGCCTACCGAAAAGCTTATGGCTGAGTTATTTCTTCAGTTTCGACAAGAAGGTCATACTATTTTGATATCTACTCATGATTTGAATCATGTGAGAGATTTTTGTGATTTTGTAGTTCTCATCAATAAGACAGTTCTTGCCTATGGAGAAACTTCGGAAGTCTTTACATCGGAAAACCTCAATAAAACATTTGGAGGAATACCACCAAATCCTTTATCAGGACCAGAGTCGAGTAAAGATTTTGTAAATGAGTGAACTTTTGATTTCCATTACGCCACTTGATTGGCTTTTGGATCCATTAACTCATGACTTTATGAGGAGAGCTTTGATGGTTAGTGCCTTAGTAGGAGGTGTTTGCGGTCTTCTCTCTTGTTATATGACATTAAAAGGATGGGCCTTAATGGGAGATGCGGTTTCTCATGCTGTCATGCCAGGAGTAGTAGTTGCTTATGCATTAGGGCTCCCTTTCTCTTTAGGTGCTTTTGTTTTTGGAGTTGGTTCAGTTGCTTTGATCGGATTTATTAAACAGAAATCTAGAATTAAAGAAGATACTGTAATAGGTCTTGTTTTTACAGGATTTTTTGCCTTAGGGATTGTATTGGTTTCAAAAATCAAAAGTAATATCGACCTTATGCAGATTCTCTTTGGAAGCCCTCTAGGTATTTCTCAAGCAGATGTTAAACAAACCTTGATAATCTCTTTTGTAGTTATATTTATTTTGCTTCTATTTAGAAAAGATTTAATGCTTTATTGTTTCGATGCTAAACACGCTAGATCTATAGGTATAAATACAGGAATCCTTCATTATTTGCTATTAACTTTATTATCTTTATCTGCAGTAGTAGGGTTGCAAACTGTTGGTATTATCCTAGTTGTAGCAATGCTTATTACTCCTGGCGCAACAGCATACTTGCTAACAGATCGTTTCGACAGGATGACTATATTAGCAGTTGTTAGCAGCTCTTTTTCAAGTGCTTTAGGAGTTTATATAAGTTATTGGTCAGACATTGAAACAGGAGGGTCTATTGTTTTAGTGCAAACTTTAATCTTTTTAATTGCGTTCTTATTTGCCCCAAAATATGGAATATTTAAAAACCAATCTCTAATAAATAATGATTGATTTAGTACAACTATGACTAATCTAGCTTCTGAACAAAAATGGAGTTGGTGGCCACTTCTACCTCTCTATCCTTATGGTAGAAAAAGAACAATATTTCGTGAATTAGTTCCTAATCAGATTTGGAGTTTTGAACAACTTCAGGGTATCTATTATGTTGCTGTCCCAGTGAGGTTATTAGTTGTAAGAGTAAAGAATGCATTGATGATAATTAATCCGCTTCCTCCGACGGAAGAATTGCTGAATGACATAGATGTGCTTGTGAAAAAATTCGGTCCTGTAAAAACTATTGTTTTACCAACGGCCTCTGGATTGGAACATAAAATTGCCCTTCCTGCTCTGGCTAGAGCCTTTCCTGATTCAAAAATATGGGTTTGCCCAGGGCAATGGAGTTTCCCTTTTCAATTGCCTTTTGATTGGTTGGGAATTCCCTCTAAAAGAACAAATATTTTATTGGCTGATGGATTCCCTCATAGTGATTATTGTGATTGGATTTCATTGGGACCTATTGATATTGGATTAGGACGTTTTCAAGAAATATCTTGTTTTCATAAACCATCAAAATCTTTGTTGATTACTGATGCTCTTGTGGGTATTGAAGAGACTCCTCCAGAGCTCTTTGATTTAGACCCTACACCTTTATTGTTTCATTCAAGAGAAAAGGGGTCTGAAGAGATGATTGATACACCTATTGCGAGGAGAAAAGGATGGCTTCGTTTGGTTCTATTTGCTTCCTACTTAAGACCTGAAAAGTTGGAGATACCAAAAATAAAAGAAATTGTTGGAAACGCTTTTAAACCAAATTTAAGAAATAAAAGAGCACATTTTGGGATATATCCTTTTTCTTGGCAGAAAGGCTGGGAGTTGTCTGCTAAAAAACTTGTTGGGAAAAGCATTCCGCTCATACAAATTGCTCCTGTAATAGAAAGGTTGGTTTTCCCAAGAGGACAAAAAGCATTAATAACTTGGTTAAATAAAATTGAATCTTTGCAAGGTCTTTCTTGGTTAATATCTGCTCATTACAGCGGGAAAGTTAGATTTTCAAAAAATGAAGTAAAAGCGTTAAAAAATAAAATTAATAAGTCAGATTGGGCTCCCAGTAAAGGTGATTTTGGATTCTTAAGTTGGTTAGATCAAAAATTATTAAAAATCGGCGTAGTACCAATAGACCCTCTTAAAAAATTTAGTGATTAAATTTTATCTGGGTCAACTGACATTTCCTCGTCTGACAAAAGTGTTTCCTCTAATTGTTTCCTTTGCTCCATTTGTCTGAGGAAGTAACCTGTCATCATCGCAGAGGCTAATAAACTAGCTAAATTATCCTTGCTAGAAGTTACTTTTACCTCAAATTGCTCTCCAGGAAGCATTCCAAGTAAACCTTGAACATTGTGACGGATTATTTCTTGAATTTCGGGACTGGCAGATTTTGCTACTCTTTGCAAAACATCAGCGGGTTGATCTTGTAAGTATTGAATTAGAGCATTTGCCTCATGACCCTCATTATTGTCTGTAGCTAAAAATTCAGGATTAAACATCCAGCCTTTTACATGTAGTTCCACATTATCGCAAAATGTACTCCTATAAAATTTAATTTAGGTTATGGGAACCGAATAGGTCCTATTTTTTTTAATGGCCAGTACCTTGCAAGTGCCGTACCTATAAGATTTTTTTCTGGGAGAGCTCCCCAAATATGAGAGTCTAAACTGTTATTTCGGTTGTCTCCTAAGACCCAAAGTGAATAGTCAGGTACCTTAACTTCGTCCATTTTATATTGGATAGGTTCTTTAATCCAAGGTTCATTTATTTCTTTTCCATTTCTATATAGTTTTCCATTAGTAACTTCTATTTTGTCCCCAGGTAATCCAACGACTCTTTTTATTAGCGCTGAACCATCGCTGTAACCTGCTTCTGTGAGAATTTTTGGAGGTTTGAAAATAACAATCGTATTTAAATTTAAATGTTTATTTAGTTTATTATTAAGTCTTGGGGTTATTTTTTCTATCAATATTCTGTCTTGAATTTGCAAAGTTGGAATCATTGATCCAGATGGTATCCATCTAGGTTCAACTGCTTGCCATCTTAATAAAAGCGCAATTAATATCCAAACCAACAATCCTTTCCAGCTATTTTGGTTTTGATTCTTTTTTGATCCAGTGGATGTCATGAATTTTCTTTGTTTTAGTTACTTGTTGGAAAGTTTTTTACAAAAATCTAAGTAGTTGTTCTTTTGGCAATTTCACTAGCTCGTTACAATTTTTTTATTAGTTTAGAGCTCCTTAAAACTCTAGTAGCTAAGGGAGTGAAATATTTTGTCCTTTGCCCCGGTAGCAGATCAGGCCCTCTTGCTTTAGCAGCAGCAAGTCTCTCCAAAAGAAAAGAATTAACTCTCATAACATCAATTGACGAAAGGTCGGCTGCATTCCTTGCTTTGGGAATAAGTGCAGCTAGTGGGCAAGTAAGTTGTGTTATTACAACTTCTGGAAGTGCTGTCGCAAATCTTTTGCCGGCTGCTGTTGAAGCAGATAGATCATGCCATCCTCTCTTGTTCTTAACAGCAGATAGACCTTTGCGATTAAAAGAATGTGGAGCCAATCAAGCAGTTAATCAACAGGATTTTCTTAAATCTGTTTGTAGACATTTTGATGAATCTCCAAAAGAAGGAATTCATTTGATTTCAAAAGAGAGACTGACATCTTTAGTTGAAAAATCATTCGAAATGGCTTCGAATATACCTGGACCGGTTCATATTAACCTTGCTTATGAAGAGCCTTTGCATCCTTGCGAAATTGACCAAAATAAAGTTCTTGATGGATGGGGTATTGAAGGATTTTTAAAGGAAAAGATTACTTCAAATAATATTCAGACTGTTAAAAATCTTCCATCTTTAAAAATACCAAAATTAGATGCATTTTCTTTAGGAATAATTATTGTTGGCCCATGGAGAGGGAAATCAAAACAACTTGTTTCTTTTAGGGGCGCATTAAAGAAATGGCAAAAATTAACTGGATGGCCAATTCTTGCTGATCCACTCTCTGGGGTTGAAAATGATCAAGAGGGTTTAATAAAGCACTGGGAT
Organism: Prochlorococcus sp. AG-363-G03; assembly: GCA_003280265.1. Taxonomy (GTDB): domain Bacteria; phylum Cyanobacteriota; class Cyanobacteriia; order PCC-6307; family Cyanobiaceae; genus Prochlorococcus_B. Next base: position 28,488 of record QCFJ01000001.1, read on the forward strand.
CTTTTTTTCTCAATAGGTTTATTTGAAAAAATCAAAGACATTCAAGTTTTACGATTGGGCCCAATACCTCCAAGTAGAGAATTACAAACTTGGCTTAAAAAACCTGGAAAAGTTCAATTACTTATTATTGAGGGAGATTATCGAAATCTTGACCCTATAGGGGGCTCGACACAATTTAGCGAAGGGTTTTCTTTCTGGGTTGATCAATTGCTTGAGAGTATTCCCGTAAAGCCTGCAATAGATAAAAAAATTGTTAGTCAAAAGTTGACTAAAGAGCTTATAAAATATGATTTATTTATCAATGATTGGCTTGATAAAAGGTTATTCATAAATGGGTTAATTACTGAACCTGCTTTGGCTAGATTGCTTCCTCGCTTGTTACCGGATTCTATCCCTGTGATGCTTGCTTCAAGTAGTCCTATAAGAGATTGGTTAAGTTATTCGGGAGAGGGGGCTTTCCTGAGAAGGTGCTTTGGATTTAGAGGGGCATCAGGAATTGATGGGACACTCTCAATGGGTATGGGATTATCAATAATAATGGGAAGAATGATATTGGTTACAGGTGATTTAGCACTTCTTCATGATACAAATGGTTGGTTGTTCTCAAAGGATAAAAATATTAGTTTAATCGTAATCATGATTGATAATGGTGGTGGGGGAATATTTAATCAATTAAATATAGAAAAAATTCAAGAAGGAGATTTTGAAGAAATTTTTCTTATGCCTCAGCAAGTTTGTCATCTTACACTTGCTAAAGCCTATGGATTGAAATATAAACAAGTTGCTTGCTTGGATGATTTAGAACAAGCCATTGAATGGAGTTTTTCTTTGTCAACAAATGTATTAATAAGAGTTTGTACTAACTCTTCTGAAGACCATAAATTGAGAGTAAGTTTACGAGATGATCTGAAAAAAACATTATCTGAAATTATCAATTTTTGACTATTCTTATTTAAACAATGACTTTAGAGCCTGCTACCCCTAAAAATATCTCTATCTCTAGAAGAGTTCTCCCTGGTGAAATTATTACCTCATGGAATGCTGTTGGTGAATATAAAGATATCCTGCTAGACATTAGTCCTGAAGGAATTGCTCGCGTTGCGATAAATCGTCCTGAAAAAAGAAATGCTTTTCGACCTCAAACAATTTCAGAACTTTGTGATGCATTTATCAGAATAAGAGAAGATCCAAAAATAGGAGTGGTTTTATTCACAGGGGCAGGGCCCTCCAAAGATGGAAAGTTCGCTTTTTGTTCTGGTGGAGATCAGGCCATACGCGGAAGTGGAGGGTACCTCGGTGATGATGGAATCCCGCGTCTAAATGTTCTTGATTTGCAACGTATAATTAGGAGCCTTCCTAAAGTAGTTATTGCGCTTGTTCCTGGCTTCGCAATCGGGGGAGGACATGTTTTACATTTGATTTGTGACTTGAGTTTGGCTGCAGATAATGCAATATTCGGCCAAACAGGACCTAAAGTTGGAAGCTTTGACGGAGGGTTTGGTTCAAGTTACTTAGCAAGGGTTGTAGGTCAAAAGAAGGCCAGAGAAATTTGGTTTCTATGTAGGAAATATGGGGCGAAGGAAGCATTAGATATGGGGTTAATAAATGCCATTTCACCAATTAATTTGCTCGAGTCAGAAGGGGTTAAATGGGCTAGAGAAATACTGCAAAACAGTCCAACCGCTATAAAGTGTTTGAAATTTTCTTTTAACGCTGATACTGATGGATTAGCAGGTATCCAAGAGCTTGCTGGCCAGGCAACACATCTTTTTTATACTACTGATGAATCAAAGGAGGGTAGAAATGCTTTCATGGAGAAAAGGGATCCTGATTTCTCCGAATCAAAATGGCTTCCATGATTTTATTTGGTTTATCCAAAGGATAAATCTTTCTTTTTTCATGAATTAAATGCGAATACTTTTTGCTGCTGCTGAATGCGCTCCAATGATAAAGGTTGGAGGTATGGGTGATGTTGTTGGTTCATTACCTCCTGCGCTTAAAAAACTTGGACATGATGTTCGATTAATAATTCCAGGGTATGGAAAATTATGGGCTTTGATGGATATTGCTCCTGAACCTATTTTTCGGGCCAACACAATGGGTGCTGACTTCGCTGTTTTTGAAACAAGGCATCCCTCTAATGGGTTGCCAATTTATTTGGTTGGACACCCATGTTTTGACTCTGAGCGTATTTACGGAGGAGAAGATGAAGATTGGAGATTTACTTTTTTTGCCAGTGCAGTATCTGAATTTTCTTGGAATTCATGGAAACCACAAGTCCTCCATTGTCATGATTGGCATACTGGAATGATTCCAGTTTGGATGCATCAAGACCCTGAAATCAGCACTGTATTTACTATTCATAATCTCAAGTATCAAGGACCATGGAGATGGAAACTTGATCAGATAACTTGGTGCCCTTGGTATATGCATGGTGACCACACCATGGCATCAGCTATGTTGTATGCCGATAGGGTGAATGCGGTTTCTCCTACTTATTCAAGGGAAATAAGAACATCTGAATATGGAGAAAAATTAGAGGGACTTTTAAATTATATTTCTGGAAAATTACGTGGAATATTAAATGGAGTTGATTTAGATGAGTGGAATCCAGAAACGGATAATTCATTGCCAGCGAAATTTAGTGTAGATAATATTTCTGGTAGAGCAATTAATAAAAAAGTCCTTCAAGAAAGAATGGGACTTGAAGTGAACCCAGATAAATATCTTATGGGAATGGTTGGTAGACTTGTTGATCAAAAAGGTATTGACCTTTTACTACAGGTGGCTAATAGGCTTCTTTCTTATACTGACTCTCAAGTCGTTGTTCTTGGCACAGGTGATAGATATTTAGAATCAGCTTTGTGGCAACTTGCAATTGAGTATCCCGGTCGTTTTTCTGTTTTTCTTACTTATGATGATGCATTATCACGGCTAATTTATGGAGGAGCTGATGCATTCCTAATGCCTAGTCGTTTTGAGCCATGTGGAATAAGTCAATTGTTAGCTATGCGTTATGGTGCTATTCCGATCGTTAGAAAAGTAGGTGGTTTGGTTGATACAGTAGAGCCTTACAATCCGATGAACGAAACAGGTTCCGGATTTTGCTTTGATAGGTATGAACCAATTGATTTCTATACAGCATTAGTTCGTTCCTGGGAAGCATATAGGCATCAAAAAAGTTGGAAGGAGTTACAAGTAAGAGCTATGTCAAATAAATATAGCTGGGATAGATCCGCGAAGGAATATGAGTCAATGTATAAAGATGTTTGTGGAATTAAGGAGCCTTCTCCAGATGCAGCAGAGGTTGAAAAGTTTTCTTATGGCCAAGAAGCAGATCCTTCAAGAAAAGGGAAAAAAATAAAATTATAGTAATTTTGAGGATTTAGATTATTTTTCTTTTGTTCATATTTGCATGGATATTACTTTTAAGGACTTAACACAACTATGGGGGATGCCAGCCAATCAAAAGGAAACAAACCTTGATTTGCTAGTTGGTCGTATATCTACTGATTCGAGGACAATTGAAAAAGGTGATTTCTTTGTCCCTTTAGTAGGGAATTCATTTGATGGCCATGATTACTTAGATATGGCTTTTGATATTGGTATACAGGCAGCTATAGTTTCAGAACAATTTCATGGTTTGGTCCCAAATGACCTGACTCACTGGGTAGTCCCAGATACTCTGTACGCCTATCAACAGATCGCATTGCTGCATCGGAGGAATTTAAATCTTCCTGTAGTGGCAGTTACTGGTTCTGTTGGTAAAACAACTACAAGAGAATTGATTAGAGCAATACTGTCTCCTCTTGGTGAAATTGTTTCAAGCAGAGGGAATGAAAATAATGATGTAGGTGTTCCAAAAACACTGCTTAGAGGTTCTGCAACAGATGCTGCATTTGTTCTTGAAATGGGTATGCGTGGTTTAGGTCAAATTCAACGTCTATCTCGAGTTTCTGAACCTGATATTGCTGTAATTACAAATATAGGACAAGCTCATATTGGTATTCTTGGAAGTAGAGAAAATATTGCAAAAGCGAAGTCGGAAATTACTTCAAGCCTAAGTCCAGATGGCGTTGTGATTATTCCTTTCGGTGACAAACTTTTAGAAAAAGCTTTATTAGAAAAATGGTCAGGACGTATTGTTCGACTAGCAATAGAGGGCTTTTCTTTGAATTGGTTAGATTGTAATGATGAGTATTTCCCTTTTCAAGATATTGAGCCAGATTATATTGCTCAAGTTGATATGCAAAATAATTTCATGTTTTTTGAAGGAAGTAAATTTAAATTGCCCCTTGAAGGTAGACATAATGCAATGAATTTTTTTATGGCATTGACCGTTGCAAGAGAATTAGGACTATCAATAAAGAATCTTGATCAATTAAAATTAAATATGCCCATGGGAAGAAATAGCTTGGTTGATTGTGGTCAATATTTAGTTTTAGATGAGACTTATAATGCATCTCCTGAATCTGTTATGGCTTCTTTAGAGTTATTAGTAAGCAAGCCTGGTAGACATTTTGCAGTTTTAGGTACGATGCTTGAACTGGGCTCTGAGAGTGCTTTACTTCATCAGAAAGTTCTTAAAAGAGCTATTGAATTAGATCTTACTGGAATTGTTTTTGTCTCTTGTGATGAGGAAACTACTATCATAGAGAATACAATCAAAGAATTACCAAATCATAGTGTTGTTAGAACGCCAAGAGATGCTGCTAACTCACTATTACCGTGGCTTTTACCGGGAGATAATATTTTAATTAAAGGTAGTCGTAAATTAGAATTGGAAAAAGTATTACCTTATTTACAGCAATAAGGTCGTTGTTGTAGTTAATTAATCTTAGTTCTAATAATTGCTTTTGACCTTTCAACGACTAAGCTTTTATCAGGAACATCTTTGCTTATGGTTGATCCTGCACCTATGGTTACGTGTGATCCTATCTTGATTGGTGCAACTAGGACTGAATTGGCACCGGTTTTTGAATAATCATCAATAATTGTTTTATGTTTATTCTTGCCATCAAAATTAGCTGTAATAGTCCCTGCTCCAATATTAATATTCTTTCCAAGAGTTGAATCACCTAAATAGCTTAAATGATTGATTTTTGTTCCTTCACCAATAAAACTTTTTTTTATTTCTACAAAGTTCCCTATTTTAGAATTATCACTTATTTTTGATTCTGGCCTTATGTGAGCGAAAGGACCTATGGATGTATTGTTCCCAATCTTGGCTTCATTGATGAATGAGTGAATGGCTAAAACATTTTCCGCAAGTGTTGAATTTGTTATGACACTACCTGGTCCTAAATGACATCCATTGCCAATGTTACATTTACCACGAAGATGTGTTTGTGGCTCAATAATTACGTCTGTACCAAAGGTCGTATCCTCACTCAGTGAACAGCTAATAGGATCAACGAATGTAACTCCTTTTCTCATCCATGAGGATTTAAGCTTTTTTTGGATGAAGTGTTCGCATTCAGATAGTTGAATTCTATCATTAATCCCCTTGATTTCAAATGGATTATCTACCTCAAAATGCAATGCTTTTTTGAGTAAACTTATTGTGTCTGTAAGGTATATTTCATTTTGACTGTTTTTGCTAGATAATAAGTTTAAAACATCTAATAATTCCCGCCAATTAAAACAATAAATGCCCGCATTTATTAATTTATTTTTTCGCTGTTCATTAGTGCAATCTCTCTCTTCGATGATTCTTTTCACTAGTCCAGACTCATCTGTGAATACTCGCCCATATCCCCTTGGAGAGTCTAAATTTGCAGATAAAAAAGTTACACTCGCATTAGACTCTCTGTGAAATTTTAAAAGCGAACTTAGAGTTTTTTCTTTTAGCAGTGGAACATCGCCATTTAATACTAAAAGTTCTCCATTAAATCCTTCTAACCTAGGTCTTAATTGTTGGATCGCGTGTCCAGTACCATTTTGAGGTTGCTGAAGAACAAAATCTAACTCCTTATGATTTTTTAAAGAGTTCTCTACTAAGTTGGCCTGATGTCCTACAACTATTAATTTGTGGTTTGGCTTGAGCCCTTGAGTGCAAGACAAAACCCTATCAATAAGTGATTTTCCAGCCAAAGGGTGAAGAACTTTAGGCAGATTACTTTTCATTCGCGTACCTTTCCCAGCCGCTAAAATTGCGATGGCAAGCATTAGAGTCCTTTTTTGAAGAAATCTAATCGCTTTATAACTATTGCGCAGTATTCCACCGTTTTCTCCATGAGGAAGTGCTTACTAATTGACTTTTAGATTGTTCTATTTCTCTTGTTGAAATAATTTCTTTACAGCTTCCTTTCCCTGTTGGATCTCTGTAAGGAATTGACGAACGAGTGGCAAGGTGTTCTATTTCCCTGGTACTTAAGTCTTTAAGCTGACAATTTCCTGAAATATTATGTTGTTCTCTTTTCTTTTTCATAGCAACTGTCCCTGAACTCCATTTGTGTTGGTCATCGATAGAGGGAGCTATTGAATAGATTTTTAAACCAGCTCTTATGAAGCTCGCTCTGATTGAGGCAGCAGTTGAATATGTAATCAAGCGTCCTTTTACAGATAACCTTTCTGTTAATAAAGAGATGAATTCCTCACTCCATAACTCGGGACACTTTTGTGGAGAAAAAGGATCAAGAAGAATTAAATCAAACCTTAAAGAATCTCGTATTTCATAAATCTTTTGTCTTGCATCTCCCCAATGAATACTTCCTTCGCTAAAACCGTCAGTCCATTTACCTGATTTTTTTAGGCAATTAAAAAAATGCAATACTTTTGGGGACCAAATTCTCTGAAATTTTTCTTCATTAAGAGCAAGACTTAGAGGCCTTTGATCAATCTCAAGCCCATGCCATTCAGTCTGTATGTTGCTTTGAAATAATTTTTCGAGAATACATCCAGTGTTATACCCCAATCCCAAGCAAACATCTAAAACAACTATCTTTTTTGTAGTGGAAAAATTTTCTAATTGAGCTGGTAATAAATATTTTGCGATGGACTCTCTTAGCGCTCCATCTTTATCATGAAACCCTTGTTCATAGTTCAAGCTATAAAGACTTAAACTACCATCTTTTGTCGTATGTATTTCAAAATCATTCAATTCTAAGAAATTCTATTTTTGTTGAAGTCTCATAAGATCATTCCAAAAATCAGGGTATGAGATTGCTGCAGCTTCACTACGTCTTAATGTTGAATTGGAATTAGCCATTATCGATGCAATAGCTAAACTCATGGCAATACGGTGATCATCTTCGCTATCAAGCTCGCATCCTTTTAAATTATTCCCTCCATAAATAGTTAGCCCGTCTTGATGTTCATCTATTTTTGCTCCCATTCTTTGTAATTGCCTGGCCATTACTGCTAAACGATCAGTCTCTTTGACTCTCAATTCACTTGCTCCTTTGATTTGACTAATACCGTTACAAAAACATGCTGCTACGGATAATATGGGGATCTCGTCTACTAGGCGAGGCATTATCTCTCCATCAATTTTAAATGGTTTCAAGTTTTCTTTGTAGTAAACTTCAAGGTCTCCTACAGGTTCACCGGCCACATCTCTTTTGTTTATTACATTGATATTTGCTCCCATTGTTTCTAATACGTCAAGTATTCCAGTTCTTGTTGGATTTAGACCAACATTCTCAATGATTAATTCTGATCCGGGTATGATGCTAGCTGCAACCAGCCAAAACGCTGCAGAGCTAATGTCACCTGGGACTATAATTGACTGACCTTTTAGATCTTTCCCCGGAGAAACAGTTATATGTCTACCCATTTCACCACCTACTTCTAGGTTGGCTCCAAAGGCTTTTAACATTCTTTCGCTATGATCTCTTGATCTGGCAGGTTCAATAACAGTAGTTGAACCTTCTGCATTAAGAGCAGCAAGTAGGATGGCAGATTTTATCTGAGCACTTGCTACTGGAGTGCCAATTACGGCACCTCTTAATTTCCTTCCAATAATTGATAGAGGAGCGAGGTCTCCCCCACGTCTTCCAGAAATATTGGCCCCCATCATTTTTAACGGTTGTCCTACCCTTTTCATTGGCCTGTTTCTAAGCGATTTATCTCCTGTAAGAATGAAATGATGATCTTCTTGGCCAGCTAATAATCCCATTATTAATCTCATGGTTGTTCCTGAATTTCCACAATCCAAAATATCTTGAGGTTCTTTAAAACCATTTAATCCAACACCATTGACTTCAACAATTTCTCCTTTTTTAATTTGAGTAATATTTACACCCATTGACCTCAAGCATTCAGCGGTGCTTATGGGATCTTCTGCAGGTAATAGGCCCTCAATTATTGTTTTCCCTTTAGCAATAGCACCAAATAAAAGAGCACGATGTGATATGGATTTATCTCCAGGTACTTTTACTTTCCCAAAGAGTTCCCCTCCTTTTTGAAGATTTCTTAAAGACTGATCTTTCGTGGGAACTTTCAATTAAAAAACAATCAATTTTCTTTATTTTATTTATCGATATGCTTAATTTCTTATTTATGAATTGTTTATTTGTTTTTGACGCATTAGTTCATCGATGACGTAACCAAATAATTCAGGGCTGGGTTGGGTGTTTTCTATCTCGGATAATCCTAGCTCCGCCCATCTTTCATCAACTTTGTCTTCAAGTTCTTTCGGTCTTGTTAATGGTTTTCCCCACTCATGATTTTTTTCTGGACCAATCTTTGTCGTTGCATCAATAGCTAATCTTCCTCCTAGGCCAATGTTCTCACTTGCGAAGTCAAGGGAATCAAAAGGAGTATTTTCGAGAATGAATAAATCTCTTTGAGGATCAACTTGACTGGATAAGACCCAAACAACTTGTCTAGGATCTCTTACGTTAATAGTTGAGTCGACAACAACGACAAATTTTGTATAAGTGAATTGGGGTAATGCACTCCAAAAGGCCATTGCAGCTCTTTTAGCTTGTCCTGGATACGCCTTATCAATTGAGATAACGGCTAATTTATAACTTAAGGCTTCCATTGGAAGGAAGAAATCAACAATTTCAGGGATTTGTTGCTTAAGTATTGGTGTATAAATTCGATTTAAGGCTATTGCCAGCATCGCCTCTTCTTTTGGAGGCCTACCACTGAACGTTGTTAAAAATATTGGTTTTTTTCTTTGGGTCATGCAGTGGAATCTTATTAAGGGTGAAGACTCAGCTCCTCCATAGAATCCCATATGGTCCCCAAAAGGACCATCTATCATTTCTTCTCCAGGAGATATTGATCCTTCTAAAACTATCTCACTGTGACTTGGTACCTGAAGATCGATGGTTTTGCATTTCGTTAATCGAACACCCTCTCCTGCATATAAACCCGCAAAAAGCCATTCACTAAGCTGCACTGGAATTGGAGTGGCTGCAGCCATAACAAGAAGTGGATGTACTCCAATAGCAACTGCAACTTCTAGTTTCTTGTTCATGGCAGCAGCTTTCCGAAGATGCCTTGCTCCTCCTCTTACACTTAACCAATGAACTGTCATGCTCTTGCCAGATTGTCTTTGGAGCCGGTAAACGCCAACATTAGGGACGCCTGTCTCAGGATCTTTTGTTATGACTAGACCCAATGTAATAGCTCCTCCTGCATCCTCAGGCCATGGTCGTAAAAGTGGTAAATGATTGAGATCCAAATCTTTTTCACCTATGACTTTTTGATGACATGGTGGTAAGAGATCAATATCAGGACGTGCTTTAAGTAGATCCCAAGCAACTGAGGCAAAAGCTTTGGTCTCTTTAAATCCTTTTGGAGGCCTTGGCTGTTGAAGAAGTGCTAATTTTTTTCCTAAATCCTCCAATTCTTCTTGCTTTTCTAATCCCATACTCCATACAACACGCTCCATAGTCCCAAGTAGATTGACAGCAACAGGCATTGATGAACCTTTTACGTTTTCAAAAAGAAGAGCAGGTCCTCCCATCCCCAGGACTCGATCACTTATTGCCGCTATTTCCAAATCACTATCAACTTCACTGCTTATTCTCTTTAATTGACCTTTGCTTTCCAAAAGAGAGAGAAAATCTCTTATGTCACGTGTAAGAGGTTCTTGACGAAATAATTTCATGAAGGTCTGCACGATTAATCTAATTATCTAGTTACTGTGACGCAAGTTCTCAGCGTTTGTGGAAATGAAACTTTCTTATTTTTCTGTAGCAGGAGATGTGCCAAGTGGAATTATCCCTGAATCTTCTGTAGTAATTGATGTGCTTAGAGCAACAACAACAATTGCTTGGGCTCTAGAAAATGGTGCTGATTCAGTACAAGTATTTGCAGATGTTGATGAACTTAAAAATGAGGCAAAGTCTTTTTCAGAAAAGGATAAAATTCTTGTAGGCGAGAGAGGAGGAAAAAAATTAGATGGGTTTGACTTGGGAAATTCTCCATTAGGAGTTTCAACTGAAAAAGTAAGAGGAAAAAGAGTTTTTATGAGCACTACTAATGGAACAAGATCACTTCATCGTGTTAGGGAATCCAAAAGTTTGTACACAATGGCACTTCCGAACAGAAAAGCTATTGCTGAAAGATTGAAAAGTGACAATCCAAATGAAGTTTGGATAGTGGGTAGTGGATGGGAAGGCTCTTACTCTCTTGAAGATTCTTTGGCCGCCGGAGCTTTAGCCTCTCTTTTAATCGATCAATTAGAGTCCGTACGAGTATTGAATGATGAACTAATGGCCTCTATCGCATTGTGGAAAACATGGGAGAATGATGTTGAAGGATGTTTACGTATTGCAAGTCATGGACAAAGACTTGCAGGAATAGGTAATCATGATGATGATTTCGCTTGTTGTGCCTCTTTGGACAATCTTTCTGTTATTCCAAAACAGACTGAGATGGGCGTACTTCGCTCAAACTAACTTTTAAATTATTTTTTTTTTAACTCAGTGTCAGATTTTTTGGCTGCGGCCCTACAGCTAACCAGTACCTCAGATATAGATGCAAACCTCAATGCGGCAGAAGAACAAATTGAATTAGCGTCAAGGCGTGGGGCCGATCTTGTTGGGCTTCCTGAAAACTTTGCTTTTTTGGGTGAGGATCAAAAAAAACTAAAAATTGCATCATCAATCTATGAAAAATGTAATAGCTTTTTAGTCACAATGGCTAGAAGATATCAAGTTGTTTTGCTTGGAGGTGGTTTCCCTGTCCCTGCTGGTGATGGAGAAAGAACTTTAAATAGAGCAGAATTATTTGGAAAAGATGGTCAATCCTTGGCTAGATATGACAAGATTCATTTATTTGACGTTGATCTTCCTGAAGGTAATACGTACAGAGAATCTGAAACAATTGTGTCTGGAGGTCAATCTCCACCTGTTGTTGATGTACCAGGTCTTTGCAAAATCGGATTGTCTATTTGTTATGACGTAAGATTCCCTGAGCTTTATCGAGATTTGGTCAATAAGGGTGCAGATTTATTAATGATTCCCGCTGCTTTCACTGCTTTTACTGGTAAAGATCACTGGCAAGTATTACTTCAAGCAAGAGCTATAGAAAATACTGCTTATGTTGTTGCACCAGCCCAAACTGGTCGCCATTATGGCAGAAGACAAAGTCATGGGCATGCGATGGTTATTGATCCATGGGGGACAGTTCTTGCAGATGCAGGGGTGGTTCAGGGAGCAGCAATAGCACCTGCTGACAAAAAAAGAGTTGAGAGGATTAGAGGACAAATGCCTAGTCTAAAACATCGAAAAACAGAGCTTTTTATTTGATGTTTAAAGATCAAGCTTTAAAGTCAAAATTAGCATTTTTTACAGGATTTGTTTTTTGTTCCAATCTTTTTATTCCTTTACCAATAAAATCTGCTAGTGCGCTTGCAGCGTGGGCTTTGACCAGCAATGGAAGCCTGAAATTAAGAACTTCTTCTGGGGCTAACTTAGATGCTTTTTATCAATCATCAACTACAGATATAGGTGAAAGAGTATGGATTGACTTCCCTGGAGAATTAAGCAGACCTAGAACTATTAAAGGCAATGGATCAGTTAAGGAAATTAGACTAGGTAAGCCTTCAAAGGGTAAAACAAGGCTTGTTATAGAATTCACACCATCAGTTGAATTAGAACACTCAAAATTACAATTAATTGGTACTTCTCCAAACAATTGGGAGCTGAAATTAATTGGTTTAGAAAGTAATTCTTTTCGTTCTATAGAAGAGGGTAATATCTTAAGAAACTCCATAAAGAGAACTTTTGAAGTAATAAAGAATGAAGATTTAGATATTTCATCCTTGCCTAATGTTCCGTATGGAAAGTATAAAGTTGTTTTAGATCCAGGTCATGGTGGAACAGACCCTGGAGCTGTTGGAATAAATGGGTTACGCGAGTCTGATATTGTTTTAGAGGTCTCGAAGAGTGTTTCAGGATTCCTATCAAAGAAAGGGGTTAAAACATTACTCACTAGGAACTATGAGAGAACATTAGACTTACAACCAAGAGTTACTAAAGCCAATAATTCAAAAGCAGATGCTTTTGTAAGTATTCATGCAAACGCAACAAGAGGGAGGCGGAAAGATGTAAATGGTTTAGAGACTTATTATTACTCTGGTTTTAGAGGCTATTCTCTAGCAAAAAATATTCAAAAACAGATTTTAATTTTTTCTCCTCAAAGCCCTGATAGGGGGGTTCGTAGATCTCGCTTTTATGTGATTAGAAAAACTTCTATGCCCGCAGCTTTAGTAGAAATTGGATTTGTCACTGGTATGTATGATGCAGATTTATTACGTCAAAAAAGTTATAGAAATAAAATGTCTTTTGCTATCGCAAAGGGAATACTGAATTATCTCAAAGTTTCGAATTAGTTATGCGTTTTGGATTGTTTGATAGTGGTGTTGGGGGCTTCACTGTCTTAAAAAAGGTGATTGAATTATGTCCAAATTCTTCATTTATATATTTGGCTGATACGGCAAGACTTCCTTATGGATTGAAGACAACCGATGAGATCATGCAAATTGCTGAAGAAATATCTTCTTGGTTTAGTCAGCAAAATATCGATGCTTTTTTGGTTGCTTGTAACACAACTAATGCAATAGCATTGGATTTGCTTAAGAAGAATTTAGATGTTCCTGTTTTTGACTTGATTGGCTCTGTAGCCTCAACTATCCAAGAATCAAGGGTTGGTGTTATCGCTACCCCCTCTACAGTAAGAACAAAGGCTTATACAAATGCGATTTTAAAATATAAGCCAAAAACTTTTGTAATTGAGCAACCATGCCCGGAATTTGTGCCAATGATTGAAATAAACAATATTAATTCAGAGGATCTTGCTAATGTCGCAATTGGTTATTTACAACCTCTTTTAAGTCAGAAAATAGATACTTTAATTCTTGGATGTAGTCATTATCCTCTAATAACCCCTTTACTCACTAAGATATTACCGCCCAGTGTTAAATTGATAGATCCTGCTAAAGCACTTTCTTTGAAATTAAAGTTGTTTATGGATTCAAAAATGAGCGATTTTTCAAAGAAAAAATTTTTAGTTGAATCAAAGTTTTATGTGACCTCCGATCAAAAGCATTTTCCTCTTAAAGCCAAGCATTGGTTAAACGTGTTCCCTGAAGTTAATCTCGTTTCACTGCATAAGCAGGGTTGTGTCTCTTAATATCAAAAAGCAGAGCGCTTCTATGACCACAACCACGGAAATTCTTCAACCTGTAGAACTTGATCTAGAAGCTTTGCTTTTGGATCTACGCAGCCTTATAGGGGCTGGACACCCTATTTTGCAGGCGGCTGCAGAACACCTTTTTAGCGCAGGGGGAAAACGTTTAAGACCTGGAATTGTCCTGTTGATCTCAAGAGCCTTGACTACTGAAAAGGATCTTCCTTTGAAGCATAGAAAATTAGCCCAAATCACGGAGATGATTCATACCGCTTCCCTTGTGCATGATGACGTTGTTGATGAAGCAGATATCCGAAGAGGTGTAGAAACCGTACATAGCCGGTTTGATCCAAGGATAGCTGTACTTGCAGGGGATTTTTTATTTGCACAAGCGAGTTGGCATTTAGCAAATCTTGAGAATTTAGATGTTGTTAAATTGTTAAGCAGGGTAATTATGGATCTAGCTGAAGGAGAAATAAAACAGGGCCTAAATAGATTTGACTCTAGTCAATCTTTTGAGGGTTATTTAGAGAAAAGTTATTGTAAAACTGCTTCCCTTATTGCTAATAGCTCAAAGGCGATTGGTGTTTTATCCGATCTAGATCAAGAGAGCTTAGATTCGCTCTATTTCTACGGAAGACAATTAGGATTAGCTTTTCAAGTCGTTGATGATATTCTCGATTTTACTGGTAATGATGAACAGCTAGGGAAACCAGCGGCAAGTGATCTGCAAAGTGGTTACCTTACTGCGCCTGTTTTCTATGCGTTGGAGGAGAATCCAACTCTTGGCGAACTTATTAATGCTAAATTCTCCCAAAAAGATGACCTTCATAAGGCTCTTTCTTTAGTAAGGGATTCAAGCGCGATTAGGAAATCAAGAGAATTAGCTGAGAAATTTGCTTCGGAGTCTAAAGATTCAATTTCTTGGTTACCAGATTCACCATCAAAGAAAGCATTGTTTCAATTGCCTGAATTCGTTATTAGCAGGCTTTATTAATTAGAAAGTCATTTAATATTTTCTCAATTTCTTTTAGATGATTTATTTCGCTTAAATTTTTGTTTTGTTCAAAAATTTCTTGTTTCGGAAGGTCATTATTTTTTTCTTTTAAAAAGAAAACAAAACATCCCGCTTCAAGTGCTGAAGATACTCCGGAAATTGAATCTTCAATAGCCCAGCATTCTTGAGGCGCAACATTTAATTTTTCAGCAGCTAAAAGATATGGATCAGGAGCAGGTTTCCCTTTGTATAGTTGTTTGTCATCACCAAGAACCCTTATAGAAAATAGATTCATCCATTTATGAGGGGATGTTTTAATGTTGACAGATTCATTGCTGCTACTTGTCACTAATGCCATTGGGATATTGTGTTTATAACACCTTTTGACTAAGCTCTCTCCACCGGGCATTGCTTGCGCTGTGAGAATGAGTTTCTTTGAAATGGGTTTATGTATTTTCAGTAAATCTTCTACTTTGACTTTCTTAGGAATCAATTTAAGTAATTCATTTGCACAATCAATTCTTCTTCTGCCTCTAAGGAGTTTTAGTTGACTTTGAGTTAAATTTAGATCAAAAAACGCAGCGGTTTCTTTCCATGCCTGTCCATGTAAGGGTTCTGAATTAATTAAAACTCCATCAAGATCAAATAAAAATGCTTTAGGAAAATTCCAATCTTTCTTCATTGTGAATTTGTTTTAAATAAGAGTTTCACTATTCAAGCCTTTTGCTCAGAAATAGCTTGAATGCAATAAATGAAAAGTTGTTTTTATCTTTCATGAATTCAGACAATTCTAACTCTATTGAGTCTGTTCTTCACGAACAGAGAGTTTTCCCTCCTTCTGAAGACTTTGCTAGTAAAAGTAGAATCTCATCTTTTTCTCAGTATTTAACAATGTCGCAGATGGCTAAATCAGATCCAAATAAGTTTTGGGGTGATGCAGCTAGAGAAGAATTAAATTGGTTTAAACCTTTTGATAAGGTACTCGATTGGTCTAAACCACCATTCGCAAAATGGTTTGATGGAGGCAAGATTAATATTTCTTTTAATTGCTTAGATCGCCATTTAAATACTCCAACAGCAGACAAAGTCGCATTGATTTGGGAGGGCGAGCCAGGTGATCAAAGAAAATATACTTATAAACAACTACACAAAGAAGTTTGCAAAGCCGCTAATGCACTCAAATCTATAGGTATAGGCAAAGGAGATCTTGTGGCTTTGTATATGCCTATGGTGCCTGAAGCCGCAATTGCAATGCTTGCTTGCGCAAGAATTGGAGCTCCACATTCAGTGGTATTTGGAGGCTTTTCCTCTGAGGCACTCAGAGACCGACTAATTAATGGAGAAGCGAAAGCAATAATTACAGCTGATGGCGGCTTTAGAAAAGATAAGGTAATTCCTCTTAAAGATGCTGTTGACTCAGCATTAGAAGGTGGTGTCTGTCCAAAGGTCGAATCAGTAATTGTTGTTCAACGGACTAAAAAAAATATTGTCATGGATGATGTTAGAGATCATTGGTGGCATGAAATTGTAGATAGTCAATCTGAAGAATGTTTGCCAGAGCAAATGGATAGTGAGGATTGCTTATTTGTTCTATATACCTCAGGGTCTACAGGTAAGCCGAAGGGAGTGGTTCATACAACTGCTGGGTATAACCTTTGGGCTCATTTAACCTTTAAATGGATTTTTGATATTCGTGAAAATGATGTTTATTGGTGCACCGCTGATGTGGGATGGATAACTGGACATAGTTATATCGTTTACGGCCCACTATCTAACGGGGCAACTACTGTTATGTATGAAGGAGTTCCTAGGCCATCAAATCCAGGGGCTTTTTGGGATGTAATTCAAAAGCATAAAATTTCGATATTTTATACAGCTCCAACAGCTATAAGGGCCTTTATGAAAGCGGGAGAAAAGATTCCTAATCAATACGATTTATCTAGTTTGAGACTTTTAGGAACTGTTGGAGAACCCATCAATCCTGAGGCTTGGATCTGGTATCGAGATGTCATAGGAGGAGGGAGGTGCCCAATAGTTGATACATGGTGGCAAACAGAAACTGGTGGAGTAATGATTAGTCCTCTTCCCGGAGCGACTTCAACCAAGCCTGGATCAGCAACTTTCCCTTTGCCTGGAATTGAAGCCGATGTGGTCAATTCAGACGGGGATTCTGTGGCTAATAATGAGGGTGGATATTTAGTAGTTAAAAGACCATGGCCTGGAATGATGAGAAATGTTTATGGAGATGAAAAAAGATTCAGAGAGAGTTACTGGGAGTATTTAAAACCTTCAGATAATAGCTATATATATTTTGCTGGAGATGGCGCTCGAAAAGATGAAGAAGGTTATTTTTGGGTTATGGGTCGAGTTGATGATGTTATAAATGTCTCTGGTCATAGGCTTGGAACAATGGAAATAGAATCAGCCTTGGTTAGTCATGAGTTCGTCTCAGAAGCTGCAGTTGTTGGTAGACCCGATGATTTAAAAGGCGAATCAATAGTAGCCTTTGTCACGTTGAAAACAGGAGTAGAAGGAAATAAAAATATTGATGCACAATTAAAAAAGCACGTTGTTAATGAAATAGGACCCATTGCCAAACCTGATGAAATTAAATTCACTGATTCTCTTCCTAAAACAAGAAGTGGAAAAATAATGCGCAGAATTTTGAGGGCACTGGCTTCGGGCGATGAAATAAGCGGAGATACAAGTACTCTTGAAGATAGATCAGTTTTAGACAAATTAAGAAGTTAATATTAAAGTTCCCAATTTGTTATTTGATCGACTATGAAATCAATTTTTTCGTATTTTGAAAATTTCTGGGAATTAGATTTCAGGAATTTTTCTCTAAGACCTACGCTTACTGGGGTTAAATGATTACCCTCAAGTTGAATTAGTTCAGACTTGTCTGAATTTCTATCCTTTAGTAATTTAAGTAATAAATTATTTTGATCTAGATTATCATTTTTGAATTTTATTAATAGATTATTTTTTTGCTCATAGTGTTCTCTAATAAGATTGAATGTCTCGGCAGGACTTGGACTGAATTCAGTTTGGAAATTTATCCTTTGTGACACTTCCCTAAGCATAGGGATAGATTTAGCTGCCTTGAAATTATTAAAGCTTATAGCTACTAAACCATCGCAATTCCTCCCTCCATCAGGTGCTAGTAAATGTAATTTGCAACCAAGACTATGACCCAACCTTATTGATTTTGGTATTAAGCCGACTCTTCTCTCAAGAACTTTTTGAGATTTACGGAATTGTTTCCAGGCTTGATTCGATTGAAGTTGATGGTCAAAGTTAGGTACATAGCTCCATGAATGTACTGCAAAATTTCTTTGCAAAAAACCAGAAATAAGTCTTTTATATGTAACTTCTGGCTTTATTGAAATATAGCTACCTCCAATTATTTCTATAATACCAACTGGCCTAGATGGCCATTGACATGAAATATTATTGATACGTCTAATAGTGCTCATCGATGAATCATCATTCTTTAAAGAAATATAGACAACGATTATAAAAAAAATATAAGTATCTTTTCTTTGAATGTTTTGCTAAGTTTTTATTCAACTCTATTTTTTTGATAATAATAGAAGCATGACTAATTAATTTTAATGTGAAAGAAGAGCAAAATCATCAGAAAGAGAGTGAGCAGCTTGACTTTCTAAATGGAAAAACAAGAAAAATTGCCAATAAGAAAGAGAAAGATCTAGGAGAAAAAAAGTCTTCGAAATTAAACGAAGAACGGCATGGAATTTTAAAGAAAGAGAGTTCACCTGAGAATATCCTGATTTTGGATACAGAAACCACAGGCCTCGATAATGAAAAAGATGATTGTCTTGAAGTAGGTTCGATCCTTTTTAATGTCAAAAGTAGATCTGTGTTAGCGCAGCAATCCTTCCTTTTACCCGTTGAAATCAATAAAGCAGAAAAAATAAATAATATTCCTGCTGAAATTACTAGATTGCCTCAACCTGTATCTGAAGCGATTAAATATTTCGAATCTTTAGTTCGAGTATCAGATGTAGTTGTTGCTCACAATGCAGAATTTGATATGAAATGGTTTGGTTTTAAAAAATTGCCTCAAATTGAAAAAAAATGGATTTGCTCTATGGATGATATAACTTGGCCAGCTGATAGACAATTGAAGACTCGCCCATCAGTAAGAGATCTTGCATTGGCTTACGGTGTACCAGTTTGGAATGCACACAGAGCTTTGACAGATTGCATATATTTGGCAGAAGTCTTCAAAAGATGTGTTGAACTTGAAAAATTGTTGATTAGAGCGCTAGAGCCAAAAGTTTTGCTTCGTGCTGAGATCTCCTATGAGAAAAGGCATCTAGCAAAAAATGCTGGCTTTAGATGGAATGATGCAATTAAGGGTGCCTGGTCTAGAAAAATGAGTCGTAGGGATATGGAAAAATTAGAATTCCCCGTAAAGGTTGTTGATTTTTATGATTGAAGCGGATTTTTCATAAAGTACTCATTTCAAATCTTTGCTATATGTTTAATGTATTTATAAATGAGTTTTTTTTAGAGTTTTCTCCATGATTGATTTATGAGAAAATATTTCACTAAGGAAAATATAGTTGGTCAGTTTCGTCTTGTTAAAAGTAAGACTGACGGTAATGAATTAAAAAAGCGTCTCAGGCAATGGCAGCATTCAAGAAGTTGGGCTCGTTTGATTTGTGAAGCGGAAAAAATGTGGAGTCTTGAGTCAAAAGAACTAAAACGTCTTGGAGCTATGGAGTTAATTCAACTCCAAAATGAAATGCCTTTTAATGTAAGAAGAAGAGTTAATTATTGGTTGGTTAAATATTCAGGCGCTACCCGACTAGAGGATTAGACTCAAAGCCCTTTGGAACTTTAGTCTTACCAATTTGGTTTAGCAAAATCACTTATTAAATATTATTTAATAGTTTACGTATTCAATTACTATTGAACAAACAACAAATAATTTATCTGAAGCTACTTTGACTAATTTCAAGAATTTAAGAGGAATGGTAGATCTTTTGCCTGCTCAGAGTAAGGGTTGGCAAAAGGTCGAATCAATTGCAATAAAACATTTTAGTCGAGCTGGGATTAATGAAATTAGAACACCGATTATCGAGCAAACAGAATTGTTTTTAAGGGGAATTGGGGAAAACACTGATGTTGTGGGCAAAGAAATGTATAGCTTTGACGATAGAGGTGGTCGTTCTTGCACTTTGAGACCTGAAGGAACAGCTTCTGTTGCGAGGTCAATAGTTCAACATGGATTATTAAATAATGGGCCTCAAAGACTTTGGTATAGAGGTCCAATGTTTCGATACGAGCGACCTCAAGCAGGAAGACAAAGGCAGTTCCATCAGATTGGAGTTGAATTTGTTGGATTGTCTTCTGTTATGAGTGACGCTGAGGTTATTTCAATTGCTTGGGACTTTTTAAAGGACGTTGGTCTAGTTGATTTGACTTTAGAAATTAATAGTCTTGGAAGTAATGAAGACCGAAATGTTTTCAAAGAAGAGTTAAAGAACTGGCTTAATCTTAGATTTGATTTGTTAGATGAAGATTCTCAGAAAAGAATAAATGTTAATCCCCTGAGAATATTAGATAGTAAAAATAATTCCACGAAAGAACTTTTATATGAAGCTCCTTCTTTAAACGACTTTTTATCGAAAAAGAGTAAAATTAGATTTGATTCTTTATTGGATCTACTCGATAAGCTAAAGATCCCATACAAAATCAACAATAATTTGGTAAGGGGACTTGATTATTATTCTCATACAGCCTTTGAAATCACAAGCGATCACTTAGGCTCTCAAGCGACTGTCTGTGGTGGAGGTCGGTACGATGGGCTAATAAGCGAGTTAGGAGGTCCTAAAACCCCCTCAATTGGATGGGCTATTGGGATGGAAAGGCTAATAATTCTTGCTGGAGAAAAAATTTTAGAGTCTAAATCTCCAGATATTTATGTCATCTATAGAGGGGAAAAAGCTGAGCAACTTGCTTTGGAAATTACTTGTCAGTTAAGATCATTCAACTTGAAAATAGAATTGGACTACTCAGGCTCATCTTTCTCTAAACAATTTAAGCGTGCAGATAAGAGCAGGGCAAAATGGGCATTAACTATAGGGGAGGATGAAGCATCAAAAGGTCAATTATTGATGAAGAAATTAAGAGATAAATCAAAGGATGTCGAGAATAATGAATATATTTTTTTAAAGGAGGATCTAGATCAGTTAATTAAGAAATTGATTGATTAAAAAAATGATGGATAGTTTTAAATGAGCTCTATTAAAATTCAAAAAATATGTTGTATTGGTGCTGGTTATGTTGGGGGGCCAACTATGTCTGTTATTGCAGATAAATGTACCGATTTAGAAGTTAGGGTCGTTGATATCAATAAAGAACGAATTGATGCATGGAATGATTCAGATCTCAATAAATTGCCAATATTTGAACCTGGACTAGATCGAATAATTTCACGAACTAGAGGACGAAACCTTTTCTTTAGTTCGGAAATGGCAAAGGCAATATCTGATGCTGATATGGTTTTTATTTCAGTTAACACTCCAACAAAAACAAAAGGTCTTGGAGCTGGACAAGCAAGTGATCTTAGTTGGGTAGAAGCTAGTGCCAGGCAAGTAGCTAAATATTCAAAAGGGCACACAATAGTAATAGAAAAAAGTACTCTTCCAGTCCGTACTGCACAAGCAATAAAAGAGATACTTAAGACAACAAATAGAGATAATAAAAAAAATGAAATACCAAAAACTTTTTCTGTCTTATCGAACCCTGAATTCTTGGCTGAGGGAACTGCTATTAATGACTTGGAAAATCCCGATAGGGTTTTAATTGGAGGAGAAGATCCTGAGGCTGTGGATGCGCTAGTTAATATTTATTTGAATTGGGTCCCTCATGAAAAGATTATTTGTACGAATTTATGGAGTAGCGAGCTTTCAAAATTAGCTGCGAATGCATTTCTTGCTCAAAGAATTAGTTCCATAAATTCTATTTCCGCTTTTTGTGAAGCTACTGGGGCTGATATTACGGAAGTTGCAAAAGCAATAGGAACAGATAAAAGGATAGGTGATCAGTTTCTTTGTGCAGGCCCTGGTTTTGGAGGAAGCTGCTTTAAAAAGGACATTTTGAATTTAGTTTATTTAAGTGGATATTTTGGGTTGCCAGAGGTTGCAAAATATTGGAGTCAAGTTGTGGAACTAAATACTTGGCAGCAAGATAGGATTTACAAAATTGTTCTTGAGAAGCTTTTCGGAACAGTTAATGGAAAGAACATAGCAATACTCGGCTTTTCCTTTAAAGCAAATACAAACGACACTCGAGAGTCTCCTGCTATAAGTATTTCTGGTGATTTGCTCGAAGAAGGGGCTACTTTATCAATTTATGACCCAATGGTCTCATTTGAGAGAATAGAGGAAGATTTAGAAAAGTTTTCATTAAATAATCAAGGGATTTGGAAAATGGCCAATTCCATTCCAGAAGCATTGAAAAATGTTGATGCCGTTTTAATTCTTACAGCATGGGATGAATTCTTTGGACTTGATTGGAATTCTTTAGCTTCTTTAATGAGATCACCAGCTTGGATTTTTGATACTAGATCTGTTGTCAATCGACAAGAAATCGAGAATACAGACATAAATCTCTGGAAGTTAGGTGAAGGGAGTTAAAATAAATTAATACAAACTATATATTTTTATTTATTCTTAAAAAAAAATATGTTTAGTTTTTAATTAATTTATTTTTATAAAAAGATGATCCTTGAATTTATTTTTAAAAGACAGAGAAGAAAAAATCAGAAAGAAATTAAATCTACTTCTAATATATATGGATGGATGGATCTATCCAAAGAAGAAAGGCTGGAAATAGATTATAAAGAAAAGGACGAAACAATGAAAAAGAAAAAAGAATTATTGAAATTAATTAGAAAAGAATATATCAAATTAAAGAATAATAAAAAATAATTTTGACTTATTAAATCTAAAAGATTGATACTTTAAAATTACAAGGAAAAATTTACCTTTTTTATGATTTGGCCTCCTTTAAAAGCTTGGACTAGTAAATTTTTAATTGAAGGGCAGACACATTTTGTCGCTATAAGTTATGGAGGCACACTCGAGGATAGATGGGTCATCTTGATTTCTGTTCTTGAATCGAGTTTGGTTGTGAAAGTTTCTTGGTCTCAATTAATTGATTCGTCTTATTGGGAATGTGGATGGAATGAAAGAAATTGTTCAAAGAATTTTCAGGGTATTAATAGTATTGAGAAAATAACTAATACCTTTACGCATCTATCTATTGATTCTGGCTTAACAATACCTATAACCAAGGATTTCATTAGACCCTGGTTTCGCAATACATAATCTTTCTTTTTTGAGATATTTACGTTAAAAAAAGAGAAAGATTGACTAAGGATGATAGAGCCTTCTAATTGGTTGTCAAAAAAAGAAGCTAGTGCTTTTTTTAAAGTTAATGAGCAAACGTTAGAGTCTTTGAGAGAAGAAGGATATTTGAAACCTGGGTTTCATTGGAGAAGTTCTTCTGATCCAGATCAATTGCCATGGAAACCAATACCTTTTTATCATATAAGTCTATGTAAAGAAGTTGTTGAAAATTGGAAAGAAAATCATGTTTCGGTTCAGCAAATAGCTGCTTAACCAATAAAAGATTTCAATGAGTAGATTTTATGAAAATATTGTGTCCTAAGCTACTAGATTTTCTCCTTTACAGTCTTTGATAGTCGACTCAAGAACTGGATAAAGAGAAATCATTTTCCCATATTGAGGTGAAGTTCTATAGGAATTCGCTTTTTCTCTATAGTGATCCTCTGTCTCCATCTCTAGGCCATTAAATCGTTTCAATGCCATGGCGTTTAAATAAATGTATTTAATTATTTAATAGTTGTAAATAAAGACAGCAAATTGATCTTTTATATTAATTACATATTTGAGTGTGATTGTATTGATTTTTCCCCTTGATTGGTTTCGAATGCCTGATATAAATGTTTTTTATGTATCAATTAATTCTTAAATTAAAAGATTCTTAGTTTGAGGGAATGCATGGTTTCATATGTAATTAATACTCTGCGTTCTGCTTTTTCTATTTCAAAAATTATTTTTCTGATAATTTTTTTAGTTCTTTCTGATTTAAATAATAAAAAAAATTTACAGATTCTTTCTCTTGCATGTTTATTTCGTGAATTTGCAGTAATCTCCGATCGGTTTTGAAAAAATTGCACTTCTAATGCAGACCTATGGAAATCCAGGTGTCACCTACGGGTGGTGGGCTGGCAACTCAGGGGTCACCAACCGCTCAGGCAAATTTATTGCTGCACATGCCGCTCATACCGGCTTGATTGCTTTCTGGGCTGGTGCCTTCACGTTATTTGAACTGGCTCGTTTTGACCCATCTGTACCAATGGGTCATCAGCCTTTAATTGCGCTTCCTCATTTAGCAGCTCTAGGTTTAGGTTTTGATGAGACAGGTACTTTTGTGGGTGGTACTGCAGTCGTTTCAATTGCAGTCGTTCACTTAGTTTTGTCAATGGTTTATGGTGCTGGTGGATTAATGCATTCATTGCTTTTCTCTAGCGATATGCAGGACTCTTCAGTAGTTCAAGCTAGGAAATTTAAACTTGAATGGGATAACCCTGACAACCAGACTTTCATCCTTGGACATCATTTGATTTTCTTTGGGGTTGCTTGTATTTGGTTCGTTGAATGGGCCAGAATTCATGGAATTTATGATCCTGCTGTTGGAGCGATCCGCCAGGTTGAGTATGACCTTAATTTGAGTCATATATGGGATCACCAGTTTGACTTCCTTACAATTGATAGTTTGGAAGATGTTATGGGAGGTCATGCTTTCTTGGCTTTCTTGGAAATTACTGGTGGAGCCTTCCATATCGCTACTAAGCAAGTTGGAGAATATACGAAGTTCAAAGGAGCTGGTCTTCTTTCCGCAGAAGCTATTCTTTCTTGGTCTCTAGCTGGTATTGGCTGGATGGCAGTTGTTGCAGCATTCTGGTGCGCGCAAAACACTACTGTCTATCCGGTTGAATGGTTCGGTGAACCATTGGCACTTAAGTTTGGCATTTCTCCTTATTGGATTGATACTGTTGATCTCCCTAACGGAGCTCATACATCTCGTGCATGGCTCTCTAACGTTCATTATTACTTTGGATTCTTCTTTATCCAAGGTCATCTTTGGCATGCTCTAAGGGCAATGGGATTCGATTTCAAACGAGTAACAAATGCTTTGAGTAATCTTGATACTGCTTCTGTATCATTAAAGTAGTTAAATAAAATTAACTCAATAAATAAAGGCCCTTCTTTATGTGGGGCTTTTTTATTGAGTAGTTTTATTTTTTATTTCTTGATTTTTAAGTAAGGGAGAATGTTAAATGAATGATTTATTTAAACTTATAATCAGAGAGTTATAATTTCTAAATATGGAAAAAAGCAATTAGTTAGATTTAATATTAAAAATTTGTTTGGCTGAGCTCATTTCAAATGCAGATATTTTTTATTACTTAAGTATATATGGAATTTTATTTTTATTTTAAATAAATTTATTTAATCATGAGCTAATTCATGCTTAATCAGATATTTACTAAAAATTAGGGTAAAGTAAAAGAGTTGGTTGAGATATAATAAGAACAAAATTTGATTTGGATATTAAATATTCATATGGGATATTATTTTTTTAGGTTTTATTTATTTCGTAAGTGAATTAATAGATGAGCCAGTTGATTTTTGGTTTTGATGACCTATATAAAATTAATGCAATCCCAACATTAGTCCTTTCCTTGGGTTTGCTTGGAATTATAGGGATTCTTTTAACCCTGGGCAGACGATTGGATTCTGCGATGAAGTTAGAAAGATTTGGTATTCCAATAGCCCTTTTAGTTGGAGCATTAGGCTTTTTAATTGGTCCTTATGGACCTTTTTCATTATTGCCAGAAAGGGTTTTGAGTACATGGATGCAACTACCAACTCCTTTGCTTACCTTGGTTTTTGCGACTTTAATGTTAGGGAGACCTATTCCGAGAATCAGCGTTTTATGGAAACCAGTTGCTTCGCAGGCATTGTTGGGACTTGTTCTAGGTTTTGGCCAATATGTTGTTGGCGGGATAATTGTATTGTCATTTCTACTTCCTTATTTAGGGGTAGATCCACTGATGGGATGCATTATTGAGGTTGGTTTTGAAGGAGGACATGGGGCTGCCGCAATAATGGGGGACAGTTTTAGGAAGTTAGGTTTCCCAGAGGGATTAGATCTAGGTTTTGCTATGGCAACAGTAGGCTTACTATCTTCAACTTTATTAGGGAGCGGTTTGGTTGTGCTAGGTAGGTTCTTTGGATGGCTAGTACCTGCTGAAGAAGAGATCAGAAATGATTTAAATGATATAAATTTAGAATTTAAACCAATTGAACAATTTAAGTTGCTTCTGTATAACTTTGCTCTGGCAGGATTAGCGGTATTAGTTGGTATTTTTTTACTCTATTGTTTAAGACTATCTTCTCAATACTTAGGAGATATAAGTAAGCAGGTAATATTAGCTTTCCCTGTATTTCCATTGGCTTTAATTGGTTCATTTCTTATAAGATTTTCATTAGAAAATACTGGGAATACAAAATTTGTCTCATCACTTTTTCAACGTGAGATTGGGATACTCTCAACAGATTTGCTTATCATTACTGCTATGGCGGGATTAAATTTACCTTTATTGGTTGATTACTGGTTGCCCATAACTATTTTGGCCATTGGTGGGTTATTTTGGAATCTTGCAGGAATGTTGATTTTTTCTAAATTATTTTTTAAAGAAGAATGGTTTGAAAGAGCGATAGCAGAGTTTGGAAATTCAACGGGGGTTGCAGCGAGTGGACTATTGCTTTTGAGATTGGCTGATCCAAGAAATTCTACTAATACTTTACCTGTATTTTCTATTAAGCAATTATTTCTTCAACCACTTCTTTCTGGAGGATTAATTACTGTAATAGCACCTTTGTTTATTAGTAATTATGGGCTTAGGGAGTGGACAGAATTTTGTGGAGTAATTTCATTATCTTTATGCGCAGTCGCAATATCTTTGCAGTCAAAATATACTAAAGCCTCAGAATGACAATTAATACACTTAAGAGTAGTTATAACTTATAAAAATGTTAGTTTTAATAAACTATTTCTCCCCCGCCCCCCTTTTTATATGAACCGACAAATTTACAAAGATATTCCTCCACAAGAATTAAAAGAAAAATGGTTTAAAAGTCATCTTCTAGGAAAAGAGGTTGAATTAAGAGAACTTTATGAGTTGCCTCAGGATCAGTTAGATTTAATTATGGCAGAGACTGCTGAGTTTAGGAGCGATATAGGAAACAGAGATAGAAATTTAGGTAAATTTTGTACTGCTGGCTATTTCTTAGAACTATCAAGAATCATTGACAAAAGAAGGTCTTCAGAATGAATTTCTACTTTTTTTCTCCAAAGATAATGGGATCATTTTGGTTACTCCAAGGTTCATTCTTTTTCATGACTACTGAATACTTTTTGTGAGTTAAATAATAATTTAACCAACTTCTTAAGAACTTGATTTCATGGTTTTGATCAAACTTTTTGATTTCCGCAATTCTAAATTGCCTTACAAATGGCCAGATAGCCCAATCGGCTAGAGTTTCTTTTGCATCAACAAGAAATAGCGGTTTACCTTTATTTGAAAATTCTTTTAATCTATTGTTTAAAGATAAAAGTATTTTCATGCCAGCAGTTCGATGAGTTTCTGATTCCTCTAAATTGAATCTAGATGCATATTTATATCGATCCAAATGATATTTAAATATTTTATCATTTGTTTCTATGAGACTAAATATTTCTTGTGATTTAGCACTATTTTTACCAAGCAATTCATGCATATTTGATCTTTCAATACTCCAGATCATTATGTCTAGACTCTCATCAATTACTTTATCGAAACTAGTTTTCAATACTGGTACAGTTGCTTTCTTTGAGATTTGAATTAATTCAATAGGTTTGTTCTTTAGTATGACCTCTCTTAATTCCACTATCTGATTTGTATTTATTAAAGCCCATCTAGCTCTAATGGCGTAAGGACATCGCCTAAAGCTATATAGAATATTGTGCTTCATAATTTTCCTGTTAAAATCATCTTGTGAGCTATTCCAATATATGTTTAGTCAATCCTATAAATCATAAAGGATATGCTTAATAAGTATATCCTTTATGATTTTCCTTGGAAATTATATTTTACTATAAAAATATAATCCATTGTTTTCATATTTCATTCGCATCATTTCTCAAAAAAAATTAAATTATGTCAGAATTTGTTTATTTAATGAAAAATGGTGATTTATATAAACTCGGATGTACTTCTGATTTGAAAAGTGAGGCTAGCAAAATGAAATCTTGTGAAATAATCTCTTCTTTCAAAACTAATGATCCCAAATCCTTTCAGGTGAGATTGCTAAGACTTTATAAGAAAAAAAGAATCCCAGATACGAACTATTTTCGTTTGTCCGAATCAGAAGTTAATAATTGTAGAAAACATTTAGAAGGTAAAAGTAAATTACCAAAAACTTTAAGTGATGAGTTAAGAATAGGTTTGAATGGGTCTCTGCTATTTGCAAGCATAGCTTTTTTGATTTCATTTCTAATAAATAATATGTTGATTTTTAGTTTTTTTCTTTCAATATTATTTTCCTCTCTTCCTATGTGGTCACTTGCAATTTTTGGTAGCTTTGGAGGCTACGATGTTGATGATCTTCCTCTTTTCTCGACAGTTTCTAACAGATTAAAAGGCTTTTTGATTGCTATTTCGATGACTTCATCCGCGTATGTACTATATACTCTTTCCCATTTTTCAATTGCATTTTGATCTGAGTCCCTTTTTGTTTCTATACATATAATTATTAATTTCTTGCTTGATAATTGAATTATGGCTATTAAGATACTTAATAGCTAATGTTATTTAGCAAGTATGAACATTTCTGATTACCTTCAATTTTTAGAACCAATACAAGAACAGCTTAATAAGGTTTACTCTATTGCTTCTTTGGCTATTACTGTTTTGCTATGTTTGTGGCTTTTTAATTTTGTAGTTGGTCTCATACAACGAACATATTCTGTAGGTAAAGCCATTGGAAGTTTTTATAGAAATTACTTTCATAAGTATCTCCGTAAGGCAATACTGGGAGTCTTGAATACATTCAAGAAAACTACTAATCCTATTTAGGGAAAGAAACCTTTTGCTCTAAATTGTTTTTTCAAGTTGACAATTTATGGCTATTTCAAAGGGAACTGCACTGTTTGGTAAATCAAGTAAATTTGAACATATATTTGCAATATCATTTGCTTGGGTCATATCTTTTTTGGGAAAATGATTTATTTCTTTAGCCATATCTGTATTTACCCATCCTGGGCAAATAGCAGTAACTCTAATACCTTTTTCCCAACCTTCATTTCGCATGGTTTGGCATAGACTCATTAAAGCGAATTTGCTCATTGAATAACCAGCCAAGTTGCCTTTTGATCGTTTTCCACTCATCGACACCAATACAATTATTCTTCCTGAATTATTTTTTGATAAGTACTTCCATGCATCTTTTGTTAATATCCAAGGTCCCATTACATTAACTTTCCATAAATTTTCAATATCTTGCATATCATTATCATTAAAAATAAGACTTGTTCTTTTAAAAATTCCTGCGCAATGAATTATAGTGTCAATATTTTTAAAAGTTTTTACTGTTCTTTCTATCCATTCCTTTGATGAATTTTCATTTGTTGCATCATAGGTGTTTATAATTAATCTATTTGAGTTGTTTAACTTTGGGTCTAACTTTGTATTGATTAAATCTTCTTTTTTTCTTACTCCTAAGCTAATGTAATGTCCTTCCTTAAGTAATTTTAAAGCTATCGCTTTACCTATTCCTCTACTTGATCCACTTATAAGAATATTTCTCATTTATTATTAATTAGTAATGCTTTAAATAATAAATTTAATTCTCTACCATGCATGATCATCAAGCCTTGTTTGATAGCCCAAGGTGATTTTATAAACATTTTCCACATAGCAGATATTAATTCTTTAAGGCTAAGTGTATTTGTAAGGAATCCATACCATTGTTTATTAGGCAAACTAAAAAACTCAACAAAAAATCCTCTAAGTAACTTCTCTTCAAATCGCATTAATTTTTCTAATCCAAATTTATAAATAGCCTGTTTTCTTCTAAGTTCCGATGGCCATAATACTTGCCAGCCTTTCTTAGCAAGTGAGGCTGAGGATGCTTTTTGATCTTTCATTGCCAATGAAAGGGCTTTAGCAACTTTAGGAGCCCTTCTTAATAGACTGCCAACCATATATCCCGATGCAGGATGAACCATTCCAGCAGAACCTCCAAAGCCAAGGACCGGTTGCGTTAAGTCAGGGATAGGCATGTTCATTGGCAAATATGATCCGTGCTCTTCATGCTCAAGACTTTTTATTTTTATACCTCTGGTCTCTAATCTTTTTTCCAGTCTTCTTTTTAACTCATCAAGTGAGACTGGTGGGAAAAGACCTAGGGATGTTTCTTCTAAGAAAAACTTTCCATCTCCCATGTCCATAGCGTACAAAAATGTTGGAGCTTCTTTTCTTTCTTCTGGATCCAAATGGTCACAACGATAATCCATTAGTACAAATTGACCTTTTTCAACGGGTGGGGTATTGAATTCTCCTACAATTCCATAACAAGTTTGAACTGCTACTGGCCCTTGGTTAGGAGCTTTAATAAAAACTGGTTTGTAACCCGTTGCGTCAATTACTAATCGAGCATTTAGTTCTTTACCATTAGAAGTCTTAACTGTGCTAATTAAATGATTGGTTTCTAAGTTGATTGCTGATCCTTTATGCCATTCTATTTCAGCTTTATTGCATTGTTGTAACCAATACGCTTGCAATTTATTTTTATCAAAAAGACCATAATCTCTATTGTGCTTTGTAACTTCATTTTTCTTGGAATTTGGATCCTTGTCGCCCTCTCCAAAATAACTAATGGTGTTAATCCATCGATGTTCTAGCAAATGACTTAGTCCAAGCTCATCAACCTCTTCACCCCAAATACCATACGTGAAGGGCCATGGTTCCTTTGGCGATTGTTCCGATAAGATTTCAACATTTAAGTTTTCACTTGCTAATGCTGCCGCAATTGATAGAGCACCTGGGCCTGAACCTAGTATTAGAGCATCTTTTAATGCACTAGTATTCATGGTTCCTCTTGAGGAACATTGCCGTTTGGTTGGAGTCGAAAAATAGAAGTTAAATTCTTGTAATAATATTTAGTTATTTGTTTGCCTCCTTGAAGTTCCACTTTAATCACCTCTGCCTATAGAATCAACAATAGCTGTTGATGGCATTAACAATGAATAGTATTAATGTTTTTTATCAACTTAATGATTTTATTTTGTTTTTAAGTATATATGAAGACTTTTTGATTAAAAATTGAACTAATAAACAATTGAATTTAAATCCAAAATCATTTAAATATTAAAACTAAAAACTTATGGCAAGTAAATCAGATAATTTAAAAAAGTATAAACCTTTAACTATTTTCATCACCGGTGGCTCATCAGGTATTGGTTATCAAGCAGCTTTAAAATTAATTTCTCTTGGCCATAATCTAATTTTACCATGCAAAAATATTTATAGGGCGAATGAATTATTAACTAATATTTTCAATCAATTTCCAGCTAAATTATCTAGAAAAGGAGAAATCTATACTCCTATAATGGATCTTTCTGATTTGAAAAGTATTGACTCTCTATGTTTAGAAATTAAGAAAAGACGATTGAAGATCGATATTCTAATTATGAATGCGGGCCTTCAGTATACAGGATCAAAAAAACCTAGATGGTCAACTCAGGGTTTCGAATTAACTTTTGCCGTTAATCATTTATCACATTTCTATCTGACACAAAAGATTTTCCCGTTGATAGATAAAAATAATGATCCAAAAATAATTATTACCTCATCAGAGGTTCATAATCCTAACAGTGGTGGAGGGAGAGTAGGAGCTAGAGCCAGCTTAGGAAACTTAGAAGGATTAACATTAGGTGCCGGATTTGAGATGATTGATGGAAGTGAATTTAATGCTGATAAAGCATATAAGGATAGTAAATTGTGTAATATTCTTTTTGCAAAAAAATTAAGTAGTAATTTGATAAAGAAAAACTTATCAATCCCTGTTATTGCTTGGGCACCAGGCTTAGTTATCTCTAGAGATAGTCACGGTTTTTTTAGGTATAGTAGAAAATATAATCAATTAGGTCAGGTATTATTTGCTTTTTTAGCAAGAGATATTTTAAGAATAACTACCTCAAATAAACAAGCAGGGTTACTTCTGAGTGATTTGGCTTGTTCAACTAAATATAAGAAACCTGGTTTCAATTACTATAGTAATAAAATTATTTCATCAGGTAAATTTATTTTTGAGAAAACGAATATAAGTAATGATGCCCAGAGAGAAGATTTATCTGATAACTTATGGGAATTATCTAAATTAATAATTGATAAAAAACTTAGATAAAGACAATTTATTTATTAACATGAATTGTTTGGGTTGGGTATGCAAAGCTAATATTTTCATGTTGGAACTTCTTCATTATTTCTAGATTAATCTCTTGTTGAGCTGACATTGCTTGAAGATAATCACTTGTGGGAATGTAATAAACAAGTTCAAAATCAAGACTGCTATTAGCGAATTCGATAAAATGACAACGATCGAAGATTGCATTTTCAGTATTGTCAACGATACTTTTAATCATTTCAGGTATGTTTTTTGTTTGTTCGTATGTGGTTTCATAGACCACCCCTAATTTATGAACCAGTCTTCTTTTCTTCATCTCAGCATAATTTGAGATTACTCCATTTGTGAGTCTGCTATTACTCATAACTATTGCTTCTCCATTAATACTCCTTAAACGTGTTGATCTAACACCTACACTCTCAACTTTTGCCCAAATTCCATCAATATGAATAAACTGACCACTTTGAAAAGGTTTGTCGAGGAGGATAGTTATGTATTCGAAGAACTCTTGAACGGGTTCCTTTAAGGCGAGTCCGGCTCCTATCCCCCCTGCACTTAATAGAGCCCAAATAGCTGCCATTTGTACTCCCATATTTTGAAGATAAAAAATTACTCCTAGACTCCAAACAGATGCACCAACCATTGGACTGAGAGAACGAATCATTTCACTGATAGATTGATCATTGATTTTGGACGCCCATCTTTGAATTATTTTTAAAAAGACTCTATTTACAAATCTGACTATATAAATAAGGCATAAAAACTTGCTTATTCCAATCAATGTCTTATCTACTATTCCTCCAATGAGTAAAACTTTCCATGCGACAATGAAACTTAAGATAAAGCCTAAAGGCTTAATAGTTTCAATTAAAAGAGTAGCTATGTAGTCATCTGTTTTGCTTTGTGTCGCAGAGGTTATTCTCCTTAAAACCTTTTTTAAGACTTTTGGACTTACTAGGGAAATAATGCAACCTACACTAAAAGTAAGTAATGAGATAATTATGTTTTTATAAAAATCATCCATGATGTCAGATTACTTTTATTTCAGATTGCCTGAAAAAAATTTTTTGTCTAGCTATTTTCTTATTATTTAATTTGAAAATGAATTTTTTAAAATTTTACTAATCTCCCTAAATTCTTTTCTATTAGAACTTTTACATAATTCACATATTAGACTTTCAGTCGTTGATGCAACTGCTCCAGAAGATATGAGGCTTAAAAAAGCAGTATCATTATCTATATCACTTCTACTTCCGATAGCATCTCTTGGTATAAGAATGTTAAAACCTTTTGCTAAAAGATCAATCGATGTTTGTAGAATACATATATGACTCTCAATTCCACAAACTATTATATTTTTAAAATCATATTTTTTTATGTAATTTATAAACCGATCGTTCTTGCTACAACTGAATTCCATTTTTTCAAATTTAGGATATTTCTTGTTGTCTAAAACTGATTCTAAAGTTATGCCCAGCTTTAATGGATTTTGTTCCGTAATGGCGATACGAACATTTAGTAAATTGCATGCATCTATTAGTTTTTTTATGTTAAATATTAGTAGTTGATGCCCTTTAATATTATTAATAAGCTTTTCTTGCATATCCATAATAAGTAGCAATGTTTCATCCTCTAAGATTACTTGCCTATTATTATTTAATCTATTTAAGGGAGGAGTCTTTTTTGAAAACTGATCCATTTTAGGATATTTTTTGTATAAAATAAATATAAATCATTTAATAAAAAATAGTCATCAATTACAACTAAAACACTATGTTGCATATCATTTGTATTGCAAGCGGTTCTCATTACGCTAAGCTATTGAGAAAATAAAGCTGATATTGATTCCTCCTTCTTCTTATCGTACTCATCCTTCTCCTTTTGAATCGGGCCTTCGATCAGATGGTAAAAGAATGACTCCTCAAAGGAAAAAAGTTCTTTCTTTATTTGAGGAGATCGGATCCGGAATACATCTCAGCGCGGAGGAGGTGCATTCCAAACTGACAATTTCTGGGGAAAAAGTTTCTCTTGCGACTATTTACAGAACTTTAAGACTCTTAGTCAAGATGACTTTTCTTAATGAACTTGATTTAAGTGAGGGCGGAAATAGGTTTGAATTGCTTAGTCATGAACATCCAGATCATCATCATTTGATATGTATTCGCTGTGGCAGGACAGAAGAGTTTGAAAATAATGAAGTTATTAATGCTGGTAAAGCAGCAGCTAAAAAATTTGGATTTAAATTATTAGAATTATCCCTAAATGTAAGAGCATTATGTCCGATGTGTCTTAACAAATAAACCTTTTTTAAGTTAATTCTCCTCCACAACTAGAACCAGCTCCAGCAGTACAGCCAAAACAATGATTTCCTATTGAAATAGGATTGTTCTTCAAGGAACCCAATGGAATTAATAGATCACCCAAGTGCTTTATTTCACCATCTCTCTTCATCCCAAGTTGTTGGTTGAAATCACAATCATATAGATAACCTTCCCAATCAACACTCAATGTTGTCCTACACATTACTGAACCAAGGTTGACGGGGTTATGATTATCTTTAAGTAATTTATTATATTCGTTTAGTTTTCCAATTAGTTTTAAATATTTTTCGTATCTATTAATTGGCATATTCGCTAAAACAAATAAATTTGAAAAATAAATACCGTGCCTTTCTTTAAGCTCTCTTCTATAAGTATCTTCTAATTCTATTTGTGATGGTGGAAGTTGTGGGCCGCTGGGATTATAAACAAGATTCAAAACTAGATCACTATCTTTAATACCGTATCCATAAGAATTAAGCTGTTTAAGACCTAATATACTTTTTTTAAAAACACCTTTTCCCCTTTGTTTATCAACATTTTCTTCGAGATAACAAGGAAGGGAGGCTGTTATTTGAACTTTATTTGATGATAAAAAACTTGCTAAGTTTTCATGATCTGGTTCTGTAAGTATTGTTAAATTACATCTGTCCATTACTTCAACATTAAGACTACGAACTTCTTTTACTAATTGTTTAAATTTAGGATGCAGCTCGGGCGCTCCTCCGGTAATGTCTAATAGCTTAATGTTATTAGCTTTTATAACTTTCGGGATGAGTTCTATAATATCATCACTCATCATTTCTGTCCTGTTTGGACTGGCATCAACGTGACAATGACTACAAGATTGATTGCATTTATATCCTATATTTATTTGTAAAGTTTCGAGATTATCTCTTTTAATTTTTGGGAACTTTGTTTTAGTTATTTCCATAAAACTATATATATGATTAATATCTATTTACATTATAGTTTAAATCTTTATTTGTGTGAAAATATTTCATTAATAATCTAGAATTTGTTAGCTAATTGTCTAAACCATTTTATATATTCCTGTGGACCATCATTGATAATCATATTGAATTTTAAATCATCATTAGGGTCACTAACGCCTTTCATGTCAGTTCCATTAACTCTTGGTCTTGATACTTGATCATTGCAGCTGTTGACAAATATAACTTGATTATCTTTCTTATATGATTCTCCCAGCTTTTGTATCAAGGTTAAGAAGCCTCTGTCACTTCCACCTCTTAACCATGAATTTTTTTTATCATCTTTGACGGAAGTAACTGTATCACCAATACCTACTAGCAGAGGCATTTGATCACGAGGAATTTTATCTCTGCATAGGTCTATTAATTTATTAAGTGTCTTTGGAGCATTTCTAACATTGAAGCTTGCACCAAAAGGATAGACTCCAGTTTTTTTTGAAATATATTTATTTAATAAAAATAAAAGACCTGCCTCTTTTATTGCACCCTTGATAACAAACTGTATATCTGTTGTTCCGAAATCATTTTGAGTGGCATATTTCATTATTTCTTTGCCATTTTTCAACCCTAAGTTTGGCATTAAATGCAGATGAAAAGAGTTTTCTAATCCAATACTTTTAGAATCTTCTAGTAAATTATTCATTATTTTTTCCATAACCAATTGCAAACTTTTTACTTTTTTTAAATCATTTTTAACCAAGGTAAAGATTTCATTGAAATTAAGAGTGGGAGTGAAACGTGTATCACATACAGCTACATCAATTAATTTGGTTCTTAAGTCATTTGAAAGATTTGGTAAAAATTTCTTTAGTTCATTAGTTAACATCAATCGCATAATCTTTGGCACTTTTTTTAAAAAATTAATCTCATTATCTTTAAGCCCTGGATAGGAAGAATTGCTATATTTATCTTGAAACTCAACTCCACAGGCCGCAAGACCAGGGAGGTAAAAGCCATTTTCTTTTGCTTTTGTTCTTGAATTAAGTGCCTTCTCTACTAAACGGTTAACACCTCTTCTACCTTCATGCTCGCCACAGGTTAGTACTGAAAACTTCTCTCTTAATTTTGAAACGTCCTCCACATATTCTTTTTCGATCTCTCTTTTTAGAGGGTCTTGAACAAGGGGTATACATACCCCGTCAAGATCCTGAACTATTAGAATATTTTCTTCATTTGTTATTGTGTTGATAATTTCTTCTTTTGTTTTAAGAATATTCATAAAAGAAGCTTTAAAATTTGTTTAGTATATTTCAAATAAATATACTCTTTTTTATAGTTCTTATTCTTAAATAAGTATATAGATATATATTTAGTATTATAAAAACTCTTTTTTAAAAAAATTCTTCTTTTTGTATATAATGCAATTGAATGCAAATAAACTGTGTTTGAGAAGAATTTAACTAATAGCTTCTTTACTGAAACTTATTCTAGTGAGCCTATAGCTAAAAGAATTAGTGAGGTTTTGAACGGAAAAGTTGGATTTTATAGCGTTGGTTTATATCCTGCCTCTCTTGCCTATAATTGTGCATTGCATAATCAAGGATTAAACATTCTTTTAGCTCCTAGAGAAGGAAGAGAACTTTTTGGAGCTTTTTCTGATGTTGATCTTTCAGAAATGGATAACGGTATAAAAACTAAAATTGAATCTATGGCAGTTTCCAATGTTGATAATTCCGGAACATATAATACTCTTGAAGATTTAATAATTAACTGTGAATTGGTTGTTTTAGGCTCAAATAGTAAGCATATAATAAACGATGTTGACTTAGCATTTAAGCTTAGAAAAAAGCTTAATCGAGATAATGTTTTAATTGCATGCTTGGTGGGATCATTTTGTCATGATGAAGAAAAGAATGAATCTTTTGTATTGTGTGAAAAAATCAACAATTTAGCTTTTTTTTCTGGCTTCCATCGACACGGCGCTCTTCGAAACCCATTAGATAGTTTTACTGCTAATTTTTGTCATCCAGATGCTATGAATGCAATATTAGGTTCAAAATTATTAAATAAAATTTCCCCAAATATACAAGTTTCTGCAGGTGTTCATAACGTCGAAGGTCAATATATAAAAGCTGCTAAAAATATATCTTCTATTTTAGCGGGTTTTGGTCATGCTTTTCATAAGAATAATCCTGGATTACTTCCAACTTTATTAACTCTTTTATTAGATCAATGCCTAGATCAGGCTGCTTATGTTTCTATGCGTCGCGCTGATAGAGAGAAGTTATATACAAAACAACCTTTTCCAATTACAGAGCTTGGATATATCGTCCAACGTATAGATGCATCCTTACTTAAGGATGGAGACTTCGTCACGGTAAGAGATCATACTTTTAGTCAGTTGACAGCTATGGTTGCTGATGTCAGAGGGAGCATGATGTTGCCTGTAAGTGGTAATCCAACAAGGAACTTTCAGGCTGGTGAAGTCCTTGCTGGGAGGATGATTGAGTTAAAAAGATGTCCAAAAGGGGTAGATGAGTTTATTGAATGGTGCGAAAAATCTGGTCTTAAACGTGGAGCTTTAGAAGGAATAAATTCTTTAAATTATTGGCCACATATCTTGAGGAAATATGAAATACCTTTAAGTAATTCTTCAATGATAAATCTTTTATATATGTGTATTATGGGACCTGCTGACATTAAAAAAGATATTTTTAATGTCATGACAAAGAGTCCTGAATTGACTAATTATTGTCAAGAATCTGTTAAGTCATTTAAGAGTAAAAAGATATCTGATTCGCTAGATAATTTCCATTTGAAAACTTCTATTGATTTTATAACTAAGTCACTTACTGATGAGAGTCGACTATTTTTTGATTCGAATTCGATTGATTTTTATGATCCATTTAATTCAGAAAATAAGGCGACTTATAACAAGGTCATTGATTATATTGAAACTAACTTGATAGAATCTGATTTATAAACTAAATTCTATGGATTTTAAAAAAATAAAACTGATTACAAATAATTTTTTCAATAATAGCAAAGTGTTAAAGATAGATTTGATAGGTTTTGGGCTTATCAATAAAACCTATATTATTCAACATTCTATAGATGGGGTAAAGTCTAAATTTATTTTACAGTGCCTAAGTGATATATTTGAATCACATGAGATAGTTAATATGAATCATAAATTAATAACAGATCATATTAGAAAAAATATTAATAAAAATTATCTTGATTTTGATTCTCAAAGATGGGAAGTTCCAACCTTGATTAGGTGTAAAGCTAATAACCTTCATGCGTTTCCATTTGGTTCTGAATTCTGGCGAGCAATGTTATATATAGATGATACTTATAGCTTAGATACTTTAGAAGATAAAAAAATGGCTTATGAGACTGGTCTTGGTCTTGCTAAGTTTCATATAAATTGCTCTGATCTAGATTCTTCAAAATTAGGAATTAGTATAAAAAATTTCCATAATACTAAGTACTTTATAGATCAGTATATGATAAATCTTAAAGATTATAACTTTCTCAAGTTAGATTATAAAGTAAATAAAAGGGTTCAAAAATTAATTTTTAGTCTATCTAATCACATATTATATGCTAGTTCAATTCTAAGATCTATAGAGAAAAAATCAATAGATCGTACCGTTATACATGGTGATCCTAAGCTTAGTAATTTTCTTTTTGACATTAACTCAAAATATGTTGTTTCTTTGATTGATCTAGATACTGTCTCTTCTGGTTATCTTCTTACTGATTTGGCTGACTGTATTCGTTCAATTTGTAATCTGGCAGGTGGAGATCCAGAAAACATAGAGAATGTATTCTTTGATATTGACGCTTGTAAGTATTTTCTTGAAGGATATTTCTCACTATCAAATCATAACGGTAATTACTATTTTGAATTCCTTCCCGAATTTATTTATTTGATCATAATTGAATTAACAATTAGATTTTTGAATGACTTTTTGCAATCAAATACGTACTTTAAAATAAAATACCAAACTCAAAATCTATATAGAGCAGAGGTTCAATACAGATTACTTTCAAGTTTCGTTGCTCAAATTCCTATTTTGTCAAATTTACTTCATGAAGTTGGGATTTTCTCAAACCAAATTTTTGTCTCAGATGTACAAAAAATTGTTTAGGGTTTTCACATACCCCATCTTGTCACTAAAGTAAAATTGATATCTATTTTTTCTTGTGGCAAAGGAATTAACCCATAGGGCTGATGAACTTAAACAGTTAGGTTGGAATCAGGAAGATTTGTATAAATATATTGAATTATGGGATTACAGACAAAGGTGGGGCTCTATCAATTTAGAGAGAGAAGATAGATTGTTTCTGAGAAAAGCAGAATCTTTATTGCCTGAAATTTCTAAAAACAAAGTTTCAGTTAAAAAACCTCTCAAGGAAAAGTCATATTATTGTTGGATTAAGTTTTTCTTGAATGAAATGAATAATTTTGAGTTAAATGAAGATCTTGATGAGGGTATGAGAGGGGTTTGGCCAATTTTTCTAGAAGAGGAACTCCGTGTTATTGATTATTTTGAGCCAGTACTAGGCTTGCCAGATACTATAAAAGCTAAATTAATTGGTCCTATTAGAGAGGATTTAGTCAAAACAGCTTTGGAAATCTATAAAGACTCATTGATTACAAAGCAATTTGATTTCCAAGGTGCTTTGGCTAGTGCAAAATCAAGTGGTGAAAACGCTAGTTGGAGATCTCTTCGAGATGGTGATCATGAAGGTAATCAAGATTATCAAATTCTTGATAAAGCAAGTGTTCTTGAATTTCGTAAAATAGTGAATGAAAAACTTTTGACATTTATTAAAGATAATTTACCATCATTAGCCGAGTCGGATAAATCTTTACCTCCTAATGATTGGATTAATTAAGTAGGCATTTTTCGATTTATTTGGCTAAAAAGAAAATAGAGATAATTAATTCTTTGACTTCCCAACGTTTTGAAACGCTTCAATTGCATGCAGGCCAAGTGCCAGATCCTGCTACCAACTCAAGGGCGGTTCCTATCTATCAGACAAGTTCATATGTTTTTAACGATGTTGATCATGGTGCGAACTTATTCGGCTTAAAGGAATTCGGAAATATTTATACCCGTTTGATGAATCCTACAACTGATGTTTTTGAGAAAAGAATTGCTGCTCTTGAGGGAGGAGTCGCTGCTTTAGCTACAGCATCAGGACAGTCTGCACAATTTATCGCAATTACCAATTTCCTTACTGCTGGAGATAGTTTTGTATCAACTTCGTTTTTGTATGGAGGTAGTTATAACCAATTTAAAGTTCAATTCCCACGCTTAGGAATTAATGTCAAGTTTGCTGATGGGGATGATGCCGAGAGCTTTGAAGAACAAATTGATTCATCTACAAAAGCAATTTATGTTGAATCAATGGGGAATCCTAGATTTAATATCCCTGATTTTGAGGGACTTTCGAAGTTGGCAAAATCGAAAAACATACCTTTAATTGTTGATAACACTCTTGGAGCTGCTGGGGCTTTGATTCGTCCTATTGAACATGGGGCTGATGTGGTTGTTCAAAGTGCTACAAAATGGATAGGAGGTCATGGCACTAGCCTTGGAGGCGTAATTGTTGATGCAGGAACTTTTGATTGGGGAAATGGAAAATACCCTTTAATGAGTCAACCCAGTGCGGCTTATCATGGTTTAGTTCATTGGGATGCTTTTGGATTTGGTAGTGATATTTGCGGAATGCTTGGAGTCCCTGCCGATCGAAATATTGCTTTTGCTTTAAGAGCCCGGCTTGAGGGGTTAAGAGATTGGGGTCCTGCAATTAGTCCTTTTAACTCTTTTTTATTACTTCAAGGATTAGAAACTTTAAGTTTAAGAATAGAAAGACATTGTTCTAATGCTCTTTCATTGGCTAAGTGGTTAGAAGATCATTCAAAAGTTGATAATGTTAGTTATCCAGGATTGCCTACCGACAAATACCATTCAAGAGCCTCTACTTACACGACCAATAGAGGAAAAGGTTCCATGTTGATTTTCTCTCTGAAAGGAGGCTTTGATGATGCTGTAA
Organism: Prochlorococcus sp. AG-363-G03; assembly: GCA_003280265.1. GTDB lineage: Bacteria > Cyanobacteriota > Cyanobacteriia > PCC-6307 > Cyanobiaceae > Prochlorococcus_B. The sequence goes on from QCFJ01000001.1 coordinate 69,979, forward strand.
CTTTTATAAATTCTTTAAAACTTTCTAGTCATTTAGCAAATGTAGGCGATGCTAAAACATTAGTAATTCATCCTGCTTCAACAACTCATCAACAATTATCTCCTGAGGAACAGTTGTCTGCAGGCGTTACTCCTACTATGGTAAGGGTATCAGTTGGAATTGAGCATATTGACGATATTTTAGATGACTTTGAGCAGGCCTTAAATTTAATTTGACTTCCAAGTAGTTATATAGATATGGCTTTAATACTTCCACGTAGTTATCATAAAATATCCTCAATTGAAAAAAATCATATTTCATGGATTGAGCCTGAACTAGCAGAAAGGCAGGATATTAGACCTCTTAGGATTGGGATATTAAATATTATGCCATTGGGAAAACAATATGAATTTAATTTATTGCACCCCTTGGGGCTGTCTCCTCTGCAAATAGAACCTATTTGGATAAGGTTAAAATCCCATTCATATAAAACATGGGATTTAGAACATCTAAAAAACTTATATGTTCATTGGGAGGAGGCAATGTCTCCAATGCCTCTCGATGGGTTGATTATTACTGGAGCTCCTGTGGAACATCTTCCTTTCGAAAAGGTTAATTATTGGAATGAATTAGTAAGTCTAATCGAGGAATCAAAATTAAAATGTGCAAGTACCCTAGGGTTATGTTGGGCTGGTTTCGCAATGGCATATATGGCTGGAGTTGAGAAAAATAATTTTAATAAAAAGCTATTTGGTGTATATCCAATGAGGAGTCTTGTGCCTGGCCATTCTTTAATGGGAACACAAGATGATGAGTTCCTTTGCCCACAAAGTAGACATGCTGGCTTATCAGATATTGAGATGGAAAAAGCAGAAAAGAATGGCAAGCTTAGATTATTGGCCCATGGGGAAAAAGTAGGATATACAATTTTTGAAACACCTGACCAAAGGCAATTAATGCATTTAGGGCATCCAGAATATAATGTTGATAGGTTGAAATCTGAGATGGAAAGAGATAAAAGAAGAGGTGATGTCCCTCCTCCAGAAAACTTTGATTTGACTAAATCAAATACTTCGTGGCGATCACATAGAAACTTATTATTTCAACAATGGTTGTGGTTCTGTTATCAACGTGTAAGCCTAAGTATTTGACTTTATTAACTTTGTTAGTGAAGTGATTATCTTCGATAAATATAGTGGACTATTTTAAAGGAGGCATTAAATTTCTTGGATCATAAATCCCTTTAATTTCTTGTAATGTCGGAAGCCATTCTTTGAATGCCGAGGATAATTCTCTTTGATGCCAGTCTAAGTGGGGGTGTATTTGAGCAAGATGGACACCAGGGCATATGAATTCTAGGTTATTCCAAGCCTCCTCCATCCATTCGAGCGTTCTTTTTCTTTTTGATTGATCGAAGGCATCCCAAGCTCCATTAATCCAAGGTTTCCATGTCGATTCACGATGAATAAATGAAGTATCTCTATTATTTATATGTGTTATGCCTCCTAATTGTTGAGAAGCTAAATAACAACTTTTGTTAGGCCTTTTATTTATTATGTCACGAATAATTTTTAATACTTTTGAATTATTCTTTTGCCAAGCAGGACCAAGTAAACCTAATACTTCAGAGTGCTTTGAATTATTATTTTTAGTCTTTCCTAAACTTAGATTTGGTAAAGAATTCATATCGTTGACTTTATTAATTATTCTATTTCGCGAGTATGGCAATTTCTCTAATAGCTTAATTAAGATGGACTCATCATCAGCACTTATAACTTCACCAATTGCATGAGCAAAAATGTCATCTCCACAAATCCATTGAAAGCTAAGTGAATTAGGCCAACTTTCGGCTTGATTAATACATTCTGATAGCTGAGCAAATGAAAGATTTGCTGTCCAACTTAATAGTGGTCTTAATGGCTGAGTCTTTAGCTTGACTTTTGTAATTATGCCTAGAAATATAGCGGCTCCACAAAGGGCTTTCCATTCGAAGAATGATTTTTTTTGTATGTTTGGTTGAATTAAATGAAACTCCTTCCCATTTCCCCAAAACCCTTTAATTTCAACGATCTGATCAATTGCTAATCCTCTGCTTCTACTAAGTGGACTTATGCCACCGGTCAAGACATATCCTATTCCTGTCTTCCCTGATAAACCAATTGGAAAACTTCTATTATGATTTTTTAAAAAACCGGATAACTCGCCCATAGTTACTCCAGCTTCAATTTCTACTTGCTTTTTGTCTAGATCGAAAGATATATTTTGGTATTTTTTCCTTAGATCTAATATCCAATGTTTATCTGCTGCAGCTCTACTTGTAGTACCTCCACTAGAAACTAAAAAAGGATTGGACTTTTGTTCAGATCCTTTTAGGTATTGGAATAATTCTGCGTTGACAGTTTCAAAAACGCCAAGGACATCACTGTCATTGGAATTTTGATTTTGTAGTGATATTAAATCTTTAATAATTTGCTCCTTTTTCTATAATGAGTTTCTTAAGTTGATATTTTATAAAAATATAATCAATTAAAGTAGTTTTTTGCTAAATCATTTTGGTTTACCCCGCTTCAATTAAATATCAATATCCATCTGATATTGGGATTGTTTTATGTGGGCATGGGAGTAGAGATTCTCAAGCAGTAAAAGAGTTTATTAATGTTGTAGAAAAAATAAAAGCCAGAATACCTGATATTCCTGTTGTATTTGGTTTCCTAGAGTTTAATCGTCCGATCATCAGTGAAGCGTTAGATCAACTTAGAAATATGGGAATTAGAAGAATAATTGCTTTGCCAGCAATGTTATTTGCTGCTGGACATACAAAAAATGATATCCCTGCAGTTTTAAATAAATATTCTGCTGAAAGTGGAATTACTATTCAATACGGCAGGGAGCTTGGCCTAAATTCGTTAATGATTGGAGCAGCAGGAGCAAGACTTAGAGAAACAATTGATAGTAATCCAATTTTCCCTCTTTCTCAAACATTGCTTGTTGTAGCCGGGAGAGGTTCTTCAGATCCAGATGCTAATTCAAATGTTTGTAAAATCACAAGGATGCTTGTGGAAGGTTTTGGTTTTGGATGGGGTGAAACCGTTTTTTCAGGAGTAACATTCCCTCTTGTTGATCCTGGTTTGAGACATGCTCTTAAATTGGGTTTTAAAAGGGTAATTCTTTTACCTTATTTCCTTTTTTCTGGAGTTTTGGTAAGTCGAGTTAGAGTTCATTCTTTAAGAGTTTCAAATGATAATCCTGACGTAGAGTTTCTAAATGCAAGTTACCTATCAGATCAAGATTTGGTTATTGATACCTTCATGGAAAGAATTCAAGAAGTTTTGAGTGGAGAGAATTTTATGAATTGCGCCTTATGTAAATACCGCTCCAATTTATTAGGCTTTGAGAGTGAGGTTGGATATGAGCAGAAAAGTCATCATGATCATGTTGAAGGGTGTCTAGATATTCAATCTAATTTCGGAGATGAGGGCAAAAATAAGAAAAAAAATTTCTCAGAGAATAAAACACACGAGCACTCACACGAACATTTTCCTTATCCACATGCTCAGCATCCTTTAGGACCTGTCACGCTTCGCTCTTTAAATTAAAGCCAAATATAAAAAAAATAGGTTTAAATTGAAGGCTCATTTGTCTCTTTCTTAGCTGCGACGCAATGGACTCGTTATCTATATGTTTTTTTAATGTTTACTTTCAGCTCTTTTCCCCAAGTGATTTCCACAGCAAGTGTGTAGTTTTCCACTGCAAAATACTAAGACCCTAGCTTTAATGAAGGACTTGTGGGATTCATTGAAAATTTTAATAGTCATTTACACTCAGATACGTTCAATAGATAAACCTATTTTTTTTGAGATTATTCCTCGAAAAACCTTTTTGATAAATGAGTCTAGCTCTGTCTCGTTTTCTTTGTATAGCTTTTCTTCATCTTTGACGTTTTATTGAAAATTTAAGATCCTTATGTCATAGATATTGAACTTTTTAAAAGAAAATGGAGTTTAATCAAATTGAAACCCGTGTTGAAGAAATAAAAACCGATGAGGTTAAATGTTGTGAAAATGAATTAGACCTTATGTCTATAAGTCTTGAGGCTGAAGTGCCTGAAGCTCTATATATTGGCATGAAGGATTTTATTAGTGGAAATGAGAAGTGGGATCAGTCCAAGCTTATTAGCTCAGCCATTGCAAATTTTCTTTTTCAAAATGGTTCTGAAGATAGGGCCGTTACTGAGAAATACTTAAATGATATTTTTAACCTTTAAAGTCAAAAATTGCCTTTTCACAAGCTCTTTTAGTTATTGCCATCATAGTTAAGGTTGGGCTTTGCCAAGAAGAAGTTGGCCAGCAAGCTCCGTCAACTACCAATACATTTTGGCATTCCCATAGACGATTCCAATTGTCTACAACACTCTTCTCTTTGTTATCTCCCATTGGTGCACCTCCTACCTCATGGATGTAATAACCTGGAGGTGGAGCATCCTTATTAACGGCAACAGATTTATTTAGAATTTGTTTGGCAAAAGGAATATTTACTATTTCATTTGCTGGGATAATGGTTCCATTGCCAGAATTGATAATTAGTTCAATCATTCTATTCATTTCTTTGACCATTTGTTTTTCATTTTCACGCCAAACTATGGATATGTGTGGAATAGCAATATCGTATTGATCTGTGCTTTTTGAAAGAGAAACAGTGTTATTAATATTAGGGAGTACTTCACCGTGACCAATAAGAAATCCTGTTTTTGTATCATTGTATTTTTTTAAGAAGTCTGGTGGTTCAAATCTATCTATTCCTCCCCAGATTCCATATCCTCCAACAAAGCTTTTTTTAGTTGATTGTCCTCTGCCTATTGGAATAAAGAAGCTTCCAGCGCCTGTTAAAAGATTTTCATGATGTTTGTTAGAATAATTTTTGATTTTCTTATCAATTGGGACAGTAAAAAATCTACAAGTTGATATATGATCCATTAAGTTCCTTCCCAATGATTGAGATGGATCTATTAGACCGTTGTCATTATTGCTCTCTTCGGAACTTAGTAGAATCCTAATTGTTTGGATTGTTGATGAACATAATATGATTAATTTACTTTCTATTTCACTTCTTTCTCCATTCCTTTGGTTAACAACAATTACACTCTTTGCAGACTTTCTATCCTTATTTAATACTAATTTCTCTACAATATGATTTGATAGTATTTCTACTTTTTCTAATCTAATTGCTTCTTTTAATGTACTACCTAGACTACTATATTTAGGCCATTTCGTTTTATCTTCATGGGCCCCAAACCCTCTGGAATGTATAAAAGGAAGATTTAATTTTTCTTTTATATTAGAGGCGAATCGTTCTTCGCTTTCTGTGAATGGAAGTTTGCCAATATATTCACCATTAGGCAGTTGATTTAGATCGTCTTTGTTCCCAAATATCCCTAGAAAATTCTCTACATCTGAGTAATGTATCTCAAGATCTTTATAACTAATAGGCCATTCAAGATTGTATTCTTTCTCTTTTGAGGCTTCAAAATCTTCTTTGGCTAATCTTAAAGTTATTCCTCCCCATGTAAGACTTCTTCCACCAACTTGATTTCCTTGAGTCCACATGAAAGGAGCTCTCGGTGGGTGAGTGTATGGGTTTGCTTTTTTGTTGGCGTACAATAATGGATTTGATTTCCAAAACCCTGGATGTTGAGGTTGGTTTTGATAATTGCCAGTTGTAACTCCTATTAGTCTTCGAATCATATTGCAAGGCTCTGTTCCGTTTGCTCTCTTTATTTCAAGTTCTGGCCCTCTTTCAATTACTAATACTCTTACTCCTGCCTTAGCCATTGTTAAGGCAGCCATCCCTCCGGTTGCACCAGAACCAATAATTATGACTTCATATGGCTTGTTAATCATTTATGGGGAATTTGATATTTTAGATTTGGTAAATTTAGCTAATAAATTTTTCTTTACATAGAAAATATATATTAAAATAGATAAATTTGCTAGATAGTTAGAAATTTTTATTAAGTTATATCTTTTTTGTTGGCACTAAAACAACTCTAGTATGGAATATTTTATATTATATAATTTAAAAATTAGAAATATAGGAATTAAGATGATTAGATTGACTTAATATAAATCCAAAGTAAATATTTTTTTGATCTAATAAATATTAAATTCAATATTTATATATTTTATTTCCATTTGGAATTAAAATATAATCAATAGTAGTTTTAAGAAATTTATGTTTAAACTTCTTCTTGTTTTTGTAAGCTCACTCCTGGTTTTCTATTGTTCTCTTCCAGTTTTTGCGGCTTTGGACTATGGAAAGCAAACCTTGATAGGCGCTGATTTTTCTAACATTGATCTAAAAGGGGCCACTTTTTATTTAAGTGATCTCCAGGATGCTGACTTTTCAGGCAGTGATCTTCAAGGAGCTAGCTTTTTTGATGCAAAGCTTGAAAACGCTAACTTAAGTAATACAAATATGAGAGATGTGACAATGGATGCGGCCATCCTTAATGGCGCAAACCTTTCAAATAGTGTGTTAGAAGGTGCTTTTGCTTATAATGCTAAATTCGAAAACGTTATTATTGATGGTGCTGATTTTACTGATGTATTAATTGCTAATGATGTTAAGAAAAACTTGTGTGTTATAGCAGATGGGACAAATAGCGTTACTAATAAAAAAACAAGTGAATCATTGGATTGTTAGTAAAAATCACGCTTTTTAACACATACGGTAATGATCTTAAAGACATGTTATGGCTTTTGTAGTTTTCATGTTTTAATAATTTACTAATTCTTTTTAAATATTTTTTATGCCTACATTATTTAAAAGAGTTGTAAGTTAAATCGAAATATGTAATTGGTATTGTCTTTATAATTATCTACTCATAATAAAGATAGATTTTTAGTCTCTGTCTTTCATTTTTGAAATGCTTTATTCCAGCAATGAGAAGCTAGACCAAGAGACATTAGTACTTCAAATATTTCCTGATCATTGCGAATTTGACTTATTGTCGATGCCTGAGAGATATCAAAATAGAAATAAAATAAAGCTACAAATAGGAAATAAAGACTATATCTTTTTGAAGGGAAAGAATCAATTGAGGGCCATGCTCTCCAACCAATCCATCCAAGAAAGAGACAAGAAATCTCGAAAGATGGATCTAATAGATAATGATGAAAAAAGTGAATATTATGAATGCTGGTCTCACCTTGACTATTTATTGCTCTAATAGAATCTATTCCTATCCCAGTTAAACGCTCTCCCCAACTTATTTCTTCTCCAGCTACAAAAAAACAAACCAAAGCTAAAATCAACCAAGCTATCCATCTTTTATTAATTCCTATTCTCCTGCGTTTAAAAAGGATAAGACTTGAACATATAAAACCTAAAAAATATCCTATAAACTGTATCCACTCCAAAGGCCCATCTTCGCTTCTAAACCAATCAAACCAGCTCATACCTACGACATCTCTGCCATAAGGAAATATATATATAAAACCGTAAATAAATAATAGATAAACGACAGGGAAAATATCTACAGTAGGCTCAATATTTCCCCAACTTGTGTAAATGATTTTCGGCTTGCTGATGGTGAATGGATTTAGGTACTTTAGAATTGAGATCATATTAGGCTTTGAATATTTCAACCTTATTATAAATTCTTACTACCTTTTATAGAGCATTTAACTTATTAGTAATTTATAAAGCTACATTAAATATGTTATTATACTAATATAGTTTTTTATTTTTTTTTGTCTAATATAAATTTAGAAAAATAATACTTTATTTCAAAATTTTTGTACAAAATAGTTTCTTTACTTCAGTTTAGTTGTTTTGAGCCTAATATTGATTTATTAGTTTTTCAGACATTTTAGTTTTAATTGTCAAAAATCCTTTTCCTAAGTAATGGGCACGGAGAAGACCTTTCAGGCTCTCTTATGGGAGATGCATTTAAGAAGCTTGGACATGAAGTAAAGGCCTTACCTCTTGTTGGAAATGGTGAATCTTACTTGAAGGCAGGGATAAAAGTCCTTGGAAAGACCAAATCATTTAGTACAGGTGGAATGGGATATACAAGTCTGAAAGGTCGAATTCTTGAATTAATGCAAGGCCAGATCATTTATCTAATTAAACGAATTTACCTTTTATTTTTGATTTCATCTAAATATGATTTGTTGGTTGTCGTAGGGGATGTGCTCCCCGTCACGGTAGCTTGGTTGACAAGATTGCCTGTAATAACTTATCTGGTAGCGTATTCAAGTCATTATGAAGGAAAGTTAAAGTTACCTTGGCCTTGTTCTAATTGTTTGACTAGCGATAAATTTTTAAAAGTTTATACGAGAGATAAACTTACTGCAGATCATTTGAAAAGAAAAATATTTGGCAAAGTTGAATTTATTGGCAACCCTTTTATGGACCCATTTTTAACTAGACATCAAAGTTTGCCAAAACATAATAAGCGTTTGGGAATATTGCCTGGCAGCAGAATGCCTGAAGTAGGTGAGAATTTATCTCTAATACTTAAAGTTATTGAAAATGTCACGAATTTAAAGAGTAAAAATACTGATATAAGTTTTGATGTTGCATTGGTCCACACATTAGATGACTATTCTTTAAGAAGCATAATAACTTTGGATGGATGGAGATTGTGTTTTCCAAGTAACAAAGACCATCCATTGAAAATAATAAAAAATCATTCAATTGTTAATGTCTATAGGGATTCATTTGTCAAAGTTGTTCAAAGCAGTAATGTTTTAATTTGTATGGCTGGAACTGCTACTGAACAAGCAGCTCTTCTAGGAAAGTTAATTGTTCAGATAGAAGGAAAAGGCCCGCAGTTTAATGCATCCTTTGCTGAAGCACAGAGAAGGTTACTAGGACCTAATGTGTTTTGTGCTGATGGGTCAGTTCAAGAGGATAAATATATGCTTTCAACCTGTAAATTGATTCTTAATTTGTTAGAGAGTAATTGTCAGGTTGACTTTTTAAAAGAAAATGAAAACCAACAAATTTATGGAAGAAGGACTGTTGAAGGAATATCAGAAATGATGGCTAAATCAATAACAAATTCTTTTTTAAACTATTAAAATGTAATAAATCTGTTTAAAAATTTAATTGTTGATTTAGTATATTATCGCTAATATTTTTCAGGATCGTATTCTGTCCATGAAGATTTTAGTTTATTTTCTTTTTTAAACTTATCAGCTATATATTGCAGCCTTAATATGTCAACACGCCATAGATTATAAATTCTAAATTTACCAAATTTATCTGAATCAAGCAATTTCCAATGACTTAATTTTGAAGTTTAAGAAATGATGAGGAAGTAAAAATAATCAATAACTCAATAATGTAGATAAATAATTGTCGAATTTAAAGTTGATCTCTTTCAAATGTCTTTGTTATTTCTTTTAAAAATTCTACTATTTGAATGTTTGTATAGCCCAGCTCAGTTCTTAGCCCTTTGCATGATGACGTGATCTCTTTCCAAATGTCAGCTCTTACAATAGCTTCTCTGTCTTTTCGGTAGCGCTCTTCTCTCATTTTGATTTAATTGAGTAATGTATGGCTTTCTGAATTTTTTTAGAAAAAACAAAGAAATAACTCTTTGAGATTTATTTGTTTGCTTCGATTGATATTAGATCAGTCTCTTAAAAATCAAAAAAAACCAAATTCAAAAATACATTAACGAAAAAATAAAAAAATCATGGGAATTTCAAGATTCTTTTCTAAATCAGATATTTGATTTTCTTATGTTACTAGATTTAAGAATAAATAAAATTTAAGAAGATTTGGCTTTGAACCATTTTTTCGAGGCTTCGAGCTTGCTTTTTAATTAAAAATTTCTCTTATCTTTTGCAATGTATCAACCGGCAAATAAATATTTACGTATTCCCCACTCTCCATAGTAAGAACGGAGAGTGGGGGATTCGAACCCCCGATGGAGTTGCCCCCATGCTAGTTTTCAAGACTAGAGCCATAAACCACTCGACCAACTCTCCACTTACGATTTTACAGCATTAACTTCAAAACCCGATAGATAATTACTTGATATTTCTTGCGATCAAGCTAACTTCATTTTTAAGACGTTGAGAGATTCTTCCAAATTCCTCAGAAGTGTTTTGTGCTTGTAGTCGCTATGTCTCTGGCTTAGTAAGTCTTCAAGCCCTCTGAGTAAATTAAGTCCGTGGCCTAGATGGAAGGTTGGCAAAGCGATGGAAAAATAATTTCTAAAATTTAATTTCATGAGTACACCTATAACTCCCTGTTTGATGGTGCAAAATCGTGTATCTCTCTCGATCCAAGATGCCCAAGATTTTTTGTATCAGAAAGCTTTTCTAAATTTTAATTCTTATTTTTGGAATGTTCTTGACAACTCTCCTACTTCGAAATGGAGGGCAGATTGATTAATGCGTTAGAGAGGAAAAATGATTTTCTGATTGCAGCTATCCAATATTTATCCTAAAAAGTGAATGGCTAATGAGTAGTAAAAAAGGAAGTTCAAAGATGGGTTGACTATGCTGAACTAGCTGTTCTTCTTGGATACTCCCAGCGGAAGATCTTGTTGAACTTACATCACAACAATAAATTTCCAGAGGGATCACTTCAAGAAAGGAAGGGTTGAAAATACAATTTTCATAGATTTGAAGAACAAATATTTACTTTATGCTAAAAAGACTGTATAGAATCAATAGAAGATATATTTAGTTTTGAGAACGTTTTTTGGGAAATCTGTAAGTCGTGAAATCAAGTTTCAAATACCTTTCTTATTAATATTCATAAGTTTTTCTATATCTATAATTTTTTTTCTTTTTTCAATTACCAGACATAAGCTTTTTCAAAGTAGTTATGATCTAACCCTTTTTGATCAATGGTTGTGGTTGATAAGTAGAGATTTACCTCCAATCTCATCGATAACAAATTGGCATTTACTTTCTGATCATGCTGCTTGGTCTTTATATCTCTTTGCTCCTCTTTATAGAATTTTCTCCAGTGTAAATTGGTTGTTTTTGTCTCAAGCCATTTGTTTATCTTTCACTGCTGTTCCTATTTGGATTTTGTCAAATAATTTAGGTATTAATTATAGAAATACTTGGATAATCTGTTTGATATGGTGGTTGCAACCGGTGGTTTTTAATATAAATATAAATGATTTTCATCCTGAAGTTTTGGCTATGCCAGCTTTAGTTGGATCATATTTATTTAATAGATATAAAAAATTCCTTCCTTGGTTATTATGTTTAATATTTATGATTGGCTGCAGAGATGGAATGGTATTAATAGTATTTGGTATTTTCATAGAAAACATGATAAGAAAAAAATGGAGATATGCGCTTTCTGCTTTGATAATTAGTCTAGGTTGGTTGTTCTTTATAAAGACTATATTATTTCCCTATTTAGCGAAAATTAATAATTATAATGGTGGTGCATCGATTGGAGTGATTTCAAAATATTTAAATTTATTTTTTAACCCTATACAATTAATTTCTACAATTAATTTCACTGCAGGATTTGAATATTTGATTTTGATAAGTATTGCTTTCTTGCCGTTTTGGAGAATAAACGCATGGCCAACTCTATGCTCGGGAATCCCTTTGGTTCTTCTTAACTTTATTGCTGAAAATCAATCTTATAGAATGCTTATACATCAATATAGTTTACCTTTGGCTGCAATTGGAGTTGTTGCTGTTATTGATTCCTTTTCGATTAATCCCTCATTAAAAATATCTTGGAAATATATAACTTGGATTTCAATTTGTTGGTTTAGCTTGGCTAAGCCATATTTTTATACAGGTCCCTACTTATCAAGACTACCAAATATAAATAATATAAATGAAGCTATTTTGTTGATACCTTCAGATGCAAAAGTGTTGACGACAAGTTACATTGCTCCACATTTGAGTCATCGTAAGAAAATTGATTTTCCTAGAGAGAATTTGCCTAAACAATATTTAGAAGATAATGATTTTTTATTGTTAAATCCTATGGACCCAGGATGGGGCTCTACAAGTGATATTCAGCAATCAATTTTGGATCAAGCTAATCATAATAAATGGATATGTAATTCATACCCAAATAATTTGGAATTATGCAAGAAGTCAAATTAATAATCTGATTCTTTCATTCTGAATACTTAAAGCATCTTTGAGGCGAAAGCTGCAATGTCTTCCTCGTTCAATTTTGAAAGGTATGTTTCCTCGAAGACTTGAACGCTGTGACCTAGAGACTTTGCTGCTAATCCAGAAGGAACACCCTCTCGAATTGATCGCTTAGCCCAAGCATGTCTGAGGTCATAAAGTTGTAAGTCTGGTCTTTGTCTTTTTAACCATTTCCCCCATCGATTCGAAAAAGACTTTGCTTCGATTGGGTCGAAGTCTTCGGGTTCGATGAACTCCACAGAGCGAGAAATATTGTATAAATCCAACTTCTCTTCGTATCCCTTAGGAAGTGCAAGAGCAGTTCTTCTTTCGGGTACAGCTTTCTTTTGTTTTACCGATAAGCATGAGGCCGTCCCATTTTTATTTGGGAATATACTGAGTGCTTCGCTGGGTCTACATCCATAAACGATCATCGCAGCGGTTAGCCAGCCATATTCCTTGTGATTCCTTACTTGTACTGCCAAAAGCAAGAGATCTTCTTGGTCTGGAATTGTCCTTTTCTTAGGTTTGTATTCTCCCTTTACCCCATCGATTTTTGCGATGTCTGGCAGCTCAATTAAGGTTCCTAATCTTTTGAAATACTGGTGCATCTTCAAGCGAAGATTTGCTCTTTCGCTTCCATCTTCAGGATTGATTGAAAATTTTTCAACGACTGCCATCAAATAATCTGTAGTTATATATGCTCTAGAATCAAGTTTGTTCAAAGCATTTTGAATTACGTCCCAAGTTTTTATTCTCGATTTGGGATTAGTTGTTCTTACTTTGAAGAAGTGTTTTTTAAGCAGTTCGATAGCATCTTTAGCTTTTATTTTTGGATAGCCTTTTTGAATATTGGTCTTAATTTCCCAAGGCAAAGTTTCAGGAATTGAACCTGTTTTATTGATCTCAGTTAGTAACTCTAGGAGTCTATTTTCGGCAAGTGAGACAGATTTTATGGATGCTTTTAGACCTGTATTGATTCTCTTTCTAGATTTAGTCCCATCACCATTTGGGAAGGTTCCACGGATACATATTGCGTCTTTGAGTATGGCAAGACTGGCCTTGTGACCTCGATATCTAAGATCTCTATTTGTTACATCGATAAGGTTTTGGATGCTACTTCGGATCTGGTCGACAGGGCTAGTGATGGTCTGGTCTGTTGGACTAGATCCGTTTAAAAAAGTGGATGGTTTAGGATGACCGCTTTTGACCACTTGTGTGAAAAAGACCGAAAGTTGACCACTCGTTTATAAAACCATATAAGAAATTACTTGTAAACTGCTGAACTCTGTATTCTTCTAGAGCTAGTTATAAATTGATTTATCTTGTAATACCAGTCGGTTAGAAGGCTTTGTTACTTTTGTATCTTTTTGGAGTCGGTGGTTTTTAAGACTAGAGCCATAAACCACTCAACCAACTCTCCATTTATTGTTTTACCTTATTAACTCCTTAAATTTCAAATAAATTACTCAAATAACATCTTCCTCCCTTTAAGCAATTAGTTCATTTTTATAGTAAAAAAATTTTTTTCTTTTTTCTTTCTAAAAAAAATTTCAGAACCTATAGATTCTTTATCTGCATAAATACCAATGATATTATTTGTGCGATAATTCCATACATTGGTAAATCACATTCATGGCAAGCAACAAGAGCCCACAATCTCGTTTCCTTGGAGACCTTCCTATGGAAGGTGGCATTAGTCAAAAAGAGAAATATCGCTATGTAGCTCACTTGATGTTCTTTATTGGATGCGCTCTGTTTTCGTTTGGTATTTGGGCATTGTCAGGATTTACTGCTTCTAGCGGTGCAACAGGACCATTCCCTTTCTAGAAGAAAGAGATACGGAACTGTTTTTTTATTAGTACAGTAAATTAAAGATTATTTAACTGACAACTTATTTATAGTATTTTCTCTATCTTCAATAAGTGTCAGTAGCCATTTTGAACCTAATGCTCTAGAGATACTTCTGCTTTTCAGTAGTTGGCAAATCCTTTTATAAAGTTTTTCAGATTTGATATTTGAATTAAACCATTTTTCGAATTTCAAAATTTCCTCAGGGTTTTGACAAGCTCTCAGTTGGTCGATAAGTGCATCATTAGCACTTTTGTTACTTGTATTTAATGGTTTATTGGTCGTAGTCATTTAAATTTTAAGAAATACAAGACCTATTTAATAGTTAGCTACAATTTTTCATTTGGACAATTATCTTTAAAACTTCTATGAAAAAAATTATTTTATTTAATCAAGTGCTTAATTTGGTTTAGATAAAAACATCGGACACATTAACGATTGAGAAACTGGTCTTAAGAGGGTTTAGCAAGTGGAAGTAAGCACTTGTCAGAATCACACCCAGCTGGACCCGCCTCAGTAAGTTCACCTTGATCATATCTACTAAGAGCATCAAAGAAATCACAATCTTCTCTTCTTTCTATGACCTCTGATTGCAGCTTTGTGTAGCATTCTTCATCAATAGGCTCAAAAGGAAGTCTAGGGAAGGTTGCATTCGCATCAAATCTTGCCAGCAAAGCTGCTGAAATATAACCTTTGTTTTCATTTATAGAGCTATGAAGAGCTTTCGCTAAATCCCCTATCTCATTTTCTCTGAATTCAATTGTGGCAGAGGTATTGTGGTCAGTGTAGTTGGTTTGAACTTGCATATAAAAATCAAATTGTGCAAGAGCTGAGAAGTTATTTATATCTATTTGATCTGCACCAGGTATATTTGCCCAACTTACCTCAGTTGGAATTTCAACTAGCCACTCAGTACATTTTGGATCAAATGGGTTGTCTAGTAGCTTTCCATTCTCATCTTTATCTGACTGAGAAGGAACAATCGTGTATCCATAATCCATGCAAGCTAGCGCGACTGGATCGTTCTTCCGAAAAGTGATTCTTCTTATAAAACGCTGCGCTTTTGGAGGATGCCATCCTGGGGAAGCCCCAGTTAGAAGGCTTTTTGTACCAGCTGGTTGAACTGTTGTGCAACGACTTGGACGACGTATATTATGTCTATCACAATAATCAAATACTGTATCGTTGACGATTTTTCTCCATCGACTCAAAAAAGTAGCTTCTTTAATTTTAAAATCTTGACCTTCTTTTGTCTCAGGTCGTCCGGCTTCCCACCATTTCAACCAGGGTGTCCCAAATGCATGAACAAAAAAGTCAAAAAGTCCTGTGAAGCTTACCCCCACAATTGGATCCCATTCACGACTTTTTCTGTATCGCTCTATTTCAAATCGATGGTTAAGAAGACATGCAACTGACAAAGCTGCTGCTTTGAAGGCATCTTCTTGTTGATTTATGTCTAATGGATCAATTTGATTAAGATGGATCTCCGCAAGATTACAGTGGAAATCTGATCCTAAAATTTCACCGCATGGATTAAGACCATATCTACTGAGTCTGTGAAAAAGTTCTTTTTCATCAAATGGACCGTAATTTGATTGAATCCATTTAGAGGCCTCTTCTTTGCCTTGATCGCAATAGATATTTATAAATTCATTCCTTAGCTCGACTGTTGAAAGTATGTCTGCATTAGAGCGAGCAATTGCTTCTGGTGCAAATTGAATAGCACCTTCTCCTGAATGAAATTGCTTAGTAACGGCTTCGATAAGAACACTTAATTCAGGTTTGGTGTGGTAAACACGAGTATGATTAGCCATCCTTAAGGCATCCTTTTCTGGGTCGATACTCCAATTCCCATCTGAGTCTTGCTTCCATAAATTTTCTTTAGCGCCAGCAGCTTCTAAATCGTTCGATGAAAATTGACGCATACCTGCACTTCTTCTGATATTGCCAGCAACTATTGTGACCGCTGCTTCGTCGATTAGTAGACAGCATTCAATTGAAGTTAGCTTCCTGCCTAAGGCTTTGTTTAAAAGATTTGCTACACGAGGGTATAAATCTTTTAGTTTTACAGGGTTTGCCATGCCTCCAAAACCTTTTAGTGATTCACCGGCTGGCCTTACATCTTTTAAATCAATAGATATATTAATAATTTTAGAATTGAAACTATTGTCACTACTCAGTTCTAGGATTTTTTGATAGCTATCCACCCATCCACGTCTACTATCACCAACTTTTATGAGTACATTATTATCTTGAATGGAGAATGTAGTGTTTTCATTTCTCTCTTCAGAAGGAGTTAACCCAATATCTGAAACATTTTGAATATTAATTTTATTTTTAACCTCTGGCAATTGATCAATCAAGTGAGGTTCAATTATTGCACCCGTCCCACAACCCATCATCGCTAAATCCATCATAAGTCCGAAGGCTTGCCAATCAACAAGATTTGTTGAGGTGCAATTGTAGGCTCCAGAAAAATTCTTCTCTTTCTCAATCCATTCTGTTCCGCCTATCCAAAGCCATCGGCCTGAGGGAAGAGCTTTTTTCTCCTGTTGCATTCTTTGCATTAAATTTATTTCTGCTTCGTTTAATCCTCCAAGTCTCTTTAGACCATCGAGATTTCGTGTATTTACTTGTTCCCAGCTTTCACGACCTGCTGGAAGTTTCCTGCTATAAGTTCTGTAAAATACAGGATTGGCTGCAGGTGCAGTTATTGGAAAATCAGTTGTGACATTTTTTTTACCCGATTCTGAATTATTGGTTTCGGGCTGGCTTGTTGCGATTGTCAAAATCTTTGTATCCCTTAGATAAGTACTACGGTAACGCCATGTATAGCGTTAGCAAGTTTTTTTAACACCATCTACAGGGCTCCAAAGGAAAAACAAATTTTTTTTTTAGTAATGAAGAGAACACCGGAACCAGAACTTATGCAAATCCCTTCTCAGGTAAGGGCTTATGCGGATGCGGACTTCTCTAGGAGTGATTCTATGGTTGTTAAATCGCTTGAAGAATATTTAAAAAAAGCAGGAAGAACTCTTAATAAAAATGATTTGATTTTTGATATGGCATGTGGGCCAGGAAATATTTCAGAGAGAATTGCCAAAAATTGGCCTTTTGTAAATGTTGTTGGAATTGATGGCTCAAAGGAAATGTTGAATGAAGCAGAAAACAGACTTTCCGGCAATCTTACTAAGAATCTTTCTTATAAATTGATTGACATCAATTCGATAGCCTCAGGTGATACAAATCTTCCTTATAAAGCTGATGTCCTAGTCAGTAATAGTGCCTTGCATCATTTTCACGATCCTTATTGTTTTTGGAATGCATTAAAAAAACTTGGTAAAACAAAGTCTATTCATATTCATCGTGATTTAATAAGGCCTGCTTCTCTGGAAAAAGCATTTGAACTAAAAGAAAAACATCTTTCAAATTCTCCAGAAATTCTAAAAAAGGATTTTTATGCATCTCTCAAGGCATCATTTACAGTTGAGGAAGTATCTCGACAGCTGGTTGATGCAGGGTTGTCTCATTTAGAGGTTTTTCAAATTGATGAGCTTTATTTTGAGATTATTGGGTGTATTTAATCTTTTCCCTGAACAATTGAACAACCAAAAACAATAATGAAATCAACTCCCCAAGACAAAACTAATTTAGATCAAATTTTAGAAGAAGAAGTAGCTATACCTTTAAGTACGGAGGTTGCTAAAAGAAGAAATTTTGCGATTATTTCCCACCCTGATGCAGGGAAAACCACTTTGACAGAAAAACTTTTACTATATGGCGGAGCTATTCAACAAGCAGGAGCGGTAAAAGCTAGAGGAGAGCAGAGAAAAGTCACTTCTGACTGGATGGAGCTTGAAAAACAAAGAGGTATATCAATTACATCAACTGTTTTACAATTTGCATATAAGGATAAGACTATTAATTTATTAGATACCCCTGGTCACCAAGATTTTTCGGAAGACACGTATAGGACACTTGCCGCTGCTGATAATGCTGTGATGCTTGAGGATGCAGCGAAAGGACTTGAACCTCAAACAAGAAAGCTTTTTGAGGTTTGCAGAATGCGTCAAATTCCAATTTTTACCTTTATCAATAAGATGGATAGGCCAGGTCAAGAACCGCTGGAATTATTAGATGAGATTGAGTCTGAATTAGGATTATCAACCTTTGCAGTCAATTGGCCAATAGGAAGTGGTGAGCTTTTTAGAGGTGTTGTTGAGCGTGCAACCAATGAGGTTGTTTTATTCTCTCGAGCGGAAAGAGGAAAGCAATCTAGTGAAATAAGGTTAAAAGTTAATGATCCCGAACTTAAAAATTTAGTAGAAGAAGAACTATTGACAAAAGCACTTGAAGAGATTGAGATACTTGATGAGGCTGGTTCTGACCTAGATAAAGAATTAATATCATCTGGTGAATTAACTCCTGTATTTTTTGGATCTGCAATGACCAACTTCGGGGTTAGGCCGTTTTTAGATAATTTTCTTGAGCTATCTCAGGGACCCGTTGCTCGAAATAGCTTTGATGGACCAATCTCCCCTACAAGAGAATCATTTAGTGGATTTGTATTTAAATTACAAGCCAATATGGATCCAAAACATAGAGATAGAGTTGCCTTCGTTAGAGTATGTAGTGGGAGATTTAAAAAAGATATGACAGTTCAACACGCTAGGACGGGTAAACAAATCAGACTTTCAAGGCCCCAAAAGATTTTTGGTCAAGATAGGGCCGTTGTTGATGATGCTTACCCTGGGGATGTTATTGGTTTGAATAATCCAGGGATGTTTTCTATTGGAGATACATTATTTATTGGATCTAGAGTTGAATTTGAGGGAATTCCTTGCTTTAGTCCCGAGATATTTAGCTGGCTACGAAATCCAAATCCTTCAGCTTTTAAGAACTTTAGAAAAGGTGTTAATGAATTGAGAGAGGAGGGGGCAGTCCAAATTCTTTACGATAAAGATCAAAGCAAAAGAGATCCAATTTTGGCCGCAGTTGGTCAGCTTCAGCTTGAGGTTGTACAACATCGACTTGCTAGTGAATATGGAGTAGAAACTAGGCTTGAACCAATGGGTTTCCAAGTTGCTAGATGGGTAAAAGGGGGATGGCCTGTTTTAGAGGAGGTTGGTAGAATTTTTAATTGCAAAACTGTTCAGGATGCTTGGCTTAGACCAGTACTGCTTTTTAAAAATGAATGGAATTTAAATCAGTTAAAGGAAGATCATCCTGAAATGGAATTAAATTCAGTTGCTCCGGTTGTCAGTGGTGTTGATCCTGTTTCGCTTTAAAATATATTAATATCTAATCTAATAACGAGAGTTCATAAATCTTTTTTGAAAATCTATGGATCCTGGTACTAGTTCACAATCAAATTCAAATTCACAAGATCCATATTTGATACTTGGAATAAATGAAGGTGCAAGTTTTGATGCTATTCAAGAAGCAAGGGACAAAAAGTTAATAGAGGCAGGACAAGACGAAATCACTAAAGCAAAAATAGAAGCTGCTTACGATTCGTTGCTAATGGTAAGTCTTAAGTCAAGACAACTTGGTAATGCAAGTAACGAGGCAATAACTGCATCAAAGAAAGAAAATGAAGCAAAGAAAGTTGGTGACATAGGACCTGGTTCTCTTCTCACTAGGTTGAAAAATTTCAATCTTCCTAAATATGAGGCGTCAACATCTAATTTTTTACCAAGCTTGGAGTTGCCCTCTGGACAAGAATTAAATATAAGAATTTCTTTTGGAATATTGGCTTTTTTACTTGTTTTAATTGTGCCTTCTGAAAGTGTTGAATTAATACTTTCATTCTCAACAATAGGCTTATTCATTAGTCAGTCTCGCAGAGGTAGGCCTTTCTTTTCCTCTATCCTCTGGTGCATTCTTCTTCTTAGTATTGGACTTCTATCTGGTTCATTACTGTTGGGCGGTGCTGAATCATTTATTGACAACGCTGGATCATTGTCTTCAGATAAATTTGAGGCGATACCCGCAGTATTTTTACTTTGGTTAGGAGTGATTTTCCTTGATTAATCATCTAATCGATTAAAGATAACAATTCATCCTCGTTAATAAGATAAATATTTTTGCAGAATTGACATGTAAGTTCTGCTTTCCCATCCTGTTTTATCATTTCCTGAAGCTCTTTTTTTCCCAATATCTTCAATGCTGATAGGCTTCTTTCTCTTGAACATCTACATTTAAAATGAACTTCTTGAGATGTGCTAATAATATCTGAATGTGATTGATCAAGATCAGGAAAAATTTCTTCAAGTAGGGAAATAAGGTTTGTCCCTTCTTTGTTTAATAATTCACTAAAAGAGTTGATTTCTTTACATCTATCTTCGAGTAGGGCTATTAATGAATAGTCTCGTTCTGCTTTGGGTAGTATTTGCGCTAAAAGTCCTCCGCTACAAACTATTCCATCCTGATTAATTCTTTCTCCAACAAACACAGCTGATGGAGTTTGTTCAGAATGTAGTAAATAGGAAGCTATGTCTTCACCTATACCTCCATTAATTAATTCAACTGTGCTGTTGTGTGGTTCACCTTTACCATCATCTCTAATAACGTGAAGATAGCCAATGCCTGTAGCCTTTTTAAAATCAAATGTATATTGATTGCTTTTATTTTTAATTAGGTCTAATTCAAGACTTGGGTTGCCAACGTAACCTCTCACGCTTCCATCTCTACCCGCATCAATAGTTAATCCTTTTAGTGGTCCATTTGAGCTTACCCTCAAAGTCACCCTTCCATGATTTACCTTCATTGAGCTTGCAAGTAAGAGGCTTGCACTCATGGCCCTACCTACAATTGCAGAAGTTAAATATGAAAGAGAATGTCTTTCTTTTGCTTCTTTTGTTGATTCAGTTGTTGATACGGCGACTAGCCTGATCCCTCCCTTTGCAGCAGTAGCTCTAACTAGTGAATCTGTCATTGATTAATTGAATTGTTTACTCAGGGATAAGTTGACCATTGTGCAACTCATAATTTTCGGTATTCAAATTTTTAAAAAGTTCTGGTTCATGTGTAACTATTAGCATAGTTTGCTTGTTTTTAAGCTTTGCGAGTAATTCTATAATTTCTTTTTTTACTGACCAATCTAAACCTGCTGTTGGCTCGTCCAATAAAAGTACTTTTGGACTCCTTAATAATTGAACAGCAATAGCTAGTCGGCGTTGTTGTCCTCCACTAAGAGATTCTGGCGGCTTCTTTAAATCTAAATTGATTAACCCCACTTTTGTGAGAGCTGAAATTTGTTCTTCTGTCGTTAACCTCTTATGACCAAGTCGTAATTCTTGAGCTACCGATAATCCAAGAAAATATCTTTCTGGAAATTGAAAAACTAATCCACATAACGACCTGCGCTGACGTCCATTTAGAGTTTTGTTGAACCATGTTATTTCTCCTTTTTGATATCCCGATAGACCGCTAATGATTTCTACTAGTGTAGTTTTTCCACTTCCACTGGGTCCTCTAACTATTGTTATTTTTCCAGTATTTGATTTTAAACACAAATCTCTAAGGATTGGTTTCTCTGCTGTTGAGGGATGGTAATAAATATTTTTTAAACAAAGCATTCTTTTTTATTGAGGTTTTGATCAATTAAATAAAGATTTTTTGATTTTCTTTAATCAATTTACATTAGATTATGTTTGATATCTTTTAGTTTTTCTTTTTTAAGATCTATTGTTTATGGAAGTTCGATTTCGTGAAGTTGATCCTTTCAATTGTTGGATATGGCTTAGATATTCAGAGGTCCCAAGTAAGGGAGAAAAAGAATACGTTGATGGTATTTTTGATTCTTGGTATGTGCTAGGCAGACTTGGGGGATTTAATTCTGAAAATTTGCAAACGCATGAAATTGGTTCTGATGTCAGTTGGATGAGCTATGAAAATGAAGATACTTCTTCTAGTCTTCCATCATTAATGCATAATCTTGGAGAATTTGAATTTAAAGAGTGTTGGGCTAGATGTTGGGTCGATTTAGGTACTTCTGACCTCATCGCAATAGATGTTTTGATAAATGTACTAAAACAAATGGATGTTGATGTTGTGAAAATAGAGGAACTAATTATCGGAGGAGTAAATGAAGATTGGCCAGTAGAAGAACATCCTGATGCAATTTTTTCTTCAATAGATTAATTTTCTATGGCTGAGAAAAGAAGATTATTTATAAATCCAAATCGATTAAGTGATGAAATCGATTCAAATGGAGAGTTGACATTGACCTCCAATGAATCACATTATCTATCTAGGGTTATGAGGATGAGATCGGAAGATCTTTTAGAGGTTATTGATGGAAAAGGTCATCTTTGGAACGCAAAAATTGTTGAAAAAAAAACTATAAAACTTACTAATGGTTTTGATAAACCTATTCAAGTCGTTTCAAGAGAGATTCCATTAATAGGCATTGCTGTAGTTATTCCTAAAAAAGGGTTTGAAAACTTTTTGCAAATGAGTTGTGAGATAGGTGTTGACATTATTCAACCATTATTTTCAAAACGATCAGTAGTTAAAGAATGCAATAACGAAAAATTTATTAGATTTCAAAAAATTATTCATGAAGCCGTTGAGCAATCTGAAAGACTCTGGAGTCCAGAACTAATGCAGGCATTGACATTTTCCCATTGGATAAATGATTTGCCTTCCGAAGCCCAAATCGGATTTGCCACAACACGCATTCAAAACTTACAAGATTGTGTGAATTGGTTAAAAGAAACACCCGATAAAGTTAATCAAGTTTGGGTGGTAGTTGGCCCAGAGGGAGGCTGGAATAAAGATGAAGAGGCATTAGCTTTTGAATCTGGCTTGTCTGGGGTGTCTATGGGAGAAACTATTTTGAGGACATCAACAGCTGCAGTAAGTGCCTGTCAGTTAATGACTTCATGGAGAAGAGTTAAATCATCCCTTTAAGATTGAAAATTTTTGAACATAAAACCGTCTATTGTTTAGAAACAGGCATGCTGATTAGAAACTATGGTCAACTTCTCTTTTATTAGCGGTATTTGGTTTAATGCTTTTTTGGTTAATTTCTTGTTGATATTTTTAGGACATAGGCTTCCATTTTTAACTAAAAAAGGTTGGATTCATGCTGGAATACTTGGAACACTTTTATTAGGATCTGTTCGTTGGAATGGTTGGATATCAGTTTGTGTATATCTCTTGTTGGGAACTTTAGTTACAAAAATTGGATACAAAAATAAAGCTTCCCGAGGGATTGCTGAAGCAAGAGGTGGTCAACGTGGGCCTGAAAATGTATGGGGGTCTGCAGCTACAGGTTGCTCGCTCGCCTTATTAAGTTGTCTTTGGCCAAATTTTTTAAATTTATTCATGGTAGGTTTTGCTTCTAGTTTTAGTGCAAAACTTTCCGATACGTTTTCAAGTGAAATTGGCAAAAGATTTGGTAAAAGAACTTTTCTAATTACGACCTTAAAGCCTGTCTCACCAGGGACAGAAGGGGCAATAAGCATCGAAGGTTCGATGGCAGGGTTGTTGGGAAGTCTTATCATGACCCTGGTTATGCTTAATCTATCCATCATTTCTGGATTATCTGTTGCTTTTATAGTTTTCTTATCTGGCTACTTGGCAACTTTTCTGGAGAGTTATATTGGAGCAGTGGTACAAAATCAGATTGATTGGATGACTAATGAATTAGTTAACTCTATACAAACATCTATAGCAGCTATTATTTCTATCTTTTTGTACTTGAATTTTGTTTAAATATTCATCTTAAATCAGCCCAACTCTTTAATGCTGGCCATTCACTAATTTGTTCGTAAATCCATTTATGACCCTTAGTATTTAGATGTATTCCGTCTGATGAGAGTAGTTCTTTATAAGAAAACAACTTAATCATTTTTTCATGAATAGATAAAAATGGGACATTTAATTCTAAGCAAGTTTCTTCAATTTTATTTTCATACTTAGAACAAGCTTGGTTTGAATACCAAAGACATTCTGCAAAAGGCATTGAGTCTTCATTAACAGGTGTTAATCCAGTAACCATTATATGTACTTCATTCTTAATTTCGTTTACTAATTGTTTTAATCCAAATTTAAAAGCATCTTCGGAAAGTTGGGGTCTGCCATCTTTTCTTCCAATTCTAGCTGTATCATTTAATCCAATTGATAACAAAATACCTTCAGGAACTTTTCTCCTTAACTCTCCCCTTGTTGACCACTCATTCTTATATCTTATAGCAACTTTCTCTAATCCATCTCCTCTTACTCCAAGAGAATAAATGATAGGAGCACCATCTAAATTTAACCAGTTTTGTCTTAATCTCTCAGACCATCCCCCTCCCTCTAGATCTCCCCATCCGTAAACCCCACTATCTCCAATTATGATTAATTTTTTCTGATATTTATTCATAAGTCGATATGTTGAATAAAATAACTAACTAATGAAATTGTTGGTTGAATTCTTTAACCAATAATTTTGAGAAGTGTTAAATAAAAATTCTCCTGACATTGTTAATAAAGAGAAAGTAGCAGTTATTACAATGACTTGAGCCCAATCGAATGAGCTTAGTGATTCCTGTAATTGCCACCCTAATCCTACTCCTCCAACTGCACCTATAATTGCTGTTTCCTTTAGGATTACGTCACTTCTATATGCTCCATAAGCTAAGTAACTATTACTTTGGGGGGCTAATATTCCATAAAGTGTTGCTGATTTCTTTTTTGATCCATTGCTTTTAATTGCTCGATAAATACTTTTTTCTTGATTTAATATGTTATCTGTAAGTAATTTTCCCATGACACCCATATGTGTAATTCCTAGTGATAATCCGGCTACAGATATATTAGGATTAGTAAAAAGAAGAATAAGTATAGTGGTCAATGGCGGAGGTATCAATCTAAACAAGATCCAAACAAGATTTTGAAGTCTTAGAGAGAATTTACCTGGTAATAATACTAGTAAAAGTGGAGGTGTCCCTATTGCAATCCCAGACGCTAAAAAAGTTATTAAAATTGTTGTAATGATTAGTTTAAACAGAGGTAAGGTATTAAATCCATTTCTTATTTCTATGAATGAAGGTAAATTTAAATACGAAAAGCTTAATGGAGTAAATATCTCAAAATTTAGATTATAAAGCCAACTAATACCTAAAGATAGAAATAGTGAAAATATTGAGATTGTAATTAATAAAGAATTCTTCAAAATAATATTTTTAGATATATAACTTCTTAAAAACCTTATAAATTTTTCTAATAAAATTATTACTAACCAAAGCATCCACAAACAAGTCCACATTTCATTGAACTCAAAGGACTTTAAGGTTAAATATAGTTCTGTTCCTATACCTCCTAATCCAAATATTCCAAGTAATGTTACACCTCTAATTGCACATTCAAATCTGTAACTTCCATATGTAGATACTATAGGTATTAACTTTGGTACTAGAATAGTTATAAATGAGCTCATAAAATTAGATCCTGTTTGCTTAATTGCTACTAGAGGTTCTATGTCAAAACTATCTAGTTGCTCTGAAATTACTCTTGCTGTTAAGGCTGAATAGGGAATGACTATAGATATAATTGCCACCCAAATATTCAAACCTAAAATTTGTATAAATAGCAAGCCCCAAACTACTTCATGTATTGATCTTGGAATCGCTAATGAGTATTTTATGAATTTACCTAAATAAGAAAATTTAGGAATACTTTTCCAAAATAAATCTGTAGATAGTACACCTAAAAGAATTCCAATAAGCATACTGATAACCCAGCTAGTAAAAGCAGTAGCAATTGTTATTTGAAGTCCTTCCCATGCGCTTTTAACTACTTCTTGATTGAACGATGGCTTTATTGCTGATCTTATGAAGAGAAATATGATATTTAGACCCCCCAAATGAAATCCTTTGATGATTTCTATTAGAATGGGAATGTAGGCTATTGATGGGATTAATGTTAATAAAGTTGATACTGGTTTTATTAATTTCATCATGAATTAAAATAGACAATCAAACTCTGATTGATTAATATTATGAATTTCTCTATCTATTACAATCTCTCCATCTTTTAACGCAATAACTCTATTGAAATTATTTATTAAATTTATTTGGTGAAGACTTATAAGTATGGTTTCAGGGATTTTAATTCTAAGATAATTTTTTTGATTGATAAATAAATTTAAGATATTTTTTGATAATAGAGGGTCTAAATTCGCGAAAGGTTCGTCTCCAAGAAGAATCTCTGGTTCTTGTCTTAAAAGACGCGCAATTGCGATTCTTTTTTTTTCCCCACCAGAAAGTTTATTTATATAGGAATAAATAGTTTCTTTAGGCAGAGAGACTGCTGCTAAGCACTCTTGGCATAAACCTTTATCTAAGACTCCTAGGAGATTTTTTAAAGCCCATATGAAATTGTGTTTACCTAGTGCACCGCAGTTTATATTCTGTGCGACATTTAGCTCTTCTATCAAAGATAAATCCTGCCATATAGTTCCTATTTTTGACGACTCAATATTTGAGATACTGTTAATGTGAGAACCTTTCCATATTACATCCCCTTCATTTGGGATTAGTGATCCATTCGCGATCGAGATTAATGTACTTTTGCCAGAGCCACTCTTGCCAATAAGCGCTATCTTCTCACCTTGATTTATTGTTAAATTAATATCTTTTAATCTAATAATTCCTTTTCTGCTATAGATTATATTCTTTAATTCTAGTAACTTAGTCACTTAATCTTTCCAATTTTTCTACCTATCTTTTCTATTTTATTATAGTTCTCGTTTTTTGATATTATAAATTTCTTTGCGTTAAATAATTCGAGAATTTGCTTTTGTTTTTTAGACTTTTCATTGAAACCTAAAAATACATTTGTAAGGTCTTTCGTAAAACCTCTTTTGAACTTTTTATCTAGGTTTATTTGAGCAAGCCAATGATAATTATGATAAGAAGGAGTCTTCCAAATTAAAATGACTTTTGAGGGATCCACGCGTCCTCTCTCAAGATTACTCTTCCACACTGCTTCGCTAAGGGCACCTGCCTCATATGAACCACTTTGCACGAGCATTAATGTTGCATCGTGGCTACCACTAAAGCCAGGGCTTCTGCCTTTGAAATCTTTAAGCTGAACTCCTGCTTCGTTTAAAAAATATTGTGGCATCAATCTTCCTGATGTTGAACTTTCAGAGCCGAAAGTAAAACGCTTGCCTTTTAGTGTTTTTAAGTCATTTATGTTATTTATTTTTTTGATTGAACTTTTCTTGTTTGCAATAAAAACACTACGGAATTTTTCATCAATATCTCTTTGTGCTATTACCTTGGATCCTTTGCTTTGAAGTCTTGCTTGTACACCCGTTAAAGCACCAAACCATACTAAATCTAAATTCCCGGTCCTAAAAGCTGTTACAGCTGCAGCATAATTAGTAACTGGTTTATAACGGACTTGAACATTGAGCTGCTCGCTTAATTCAGAGGATAATACTTTATATAAACGATTCAGGTGCTCTGGGTTTTGATCTGGTATTGCCCCAATGCGAAGTATTTCCTCTGCTTTTAAAAAACTAATATTAGATAAATTAAGTATTGATAAAATAGCAATACTTATTTTCGTGAACTTTATTTTTCTTGCCGCTTGATTCATTTTATTTAAAAATCATTTAATAGTTTTTCTAACCTGTCAACTCCATCTTTGATCACTTCGTCTGAAGAAGCATATGAAATTCTTATGCATTTGTCGTCTCCGAAAGCAATCCCTGGAACTATCGCTAGGCCAACCTTCTCTAGCGCCAATTTACAGAAACTTATTGAATCTATTTCCTCTATCTTAATTTCTGGGAAAACATAGAAGGCTCCAGTAGGAGGGACAAAAGAAATATTTTTTATTTTTTTTAGTCTTTCTGTTATCAATAACCTCCTTTTGTTATAAATTTCTGCCATTTCATGAACGCAATCTTTTGAGCCCTGAAGTGCAGCAATAGCTCCTTTTTGAGCAAAACTACATACATTGCTTGTACTTTGACTTTGTAAAGCAATGGCTTTCTTTATTACCTCTGTATTTCCTGTTAGGTATCCAATCCTCCAGCCAGTCATTGCCCAAGCCTTGGCAAAACCGTTGACTGTGAAAATTCTATTTTTTAAATCTGGTGCTATTTTTGCGAAACTGTGATGAACTTGATTTGGAGAAATAAGAAATTCATAGATTTCATCACTCATTAAAAAAATTCTAGGATGTCTTCTTAAAAACTCAGAAATAATATTCATTTCTTGCTCGGTTAAAACGCAGCCTGTTGGATTACTTGGAGAATTAATAATTAATAACCTTGTTTTTTCAGTTACGTTTTCTTCTAGAGAATTGATATCTATTTTGAAATTATCTTTAGTTGAAGATTTAATTTTAATTGGCTTGGCACCAGCTAAAAGGGTTATCTCTGGATAACTAAGCCAATATGGTGCAGGTATAAGGACTTCATCTCCAGGATTAAGTACTACTTGAAATAAATTGTATATTGCTTGTTTCCCTCCATTTGTTACCAAAACATTGTCTATTTTTGTGGGAACTTTATTAATATCTGATTGCTTTTGGGCAATGGCTTCTCTTAATTCTGGATCTCCAGCAGCAGGTCCGTAACGAGTTTTTCCATCTTTTAATGCTTTTAAAGTGGCATCGATAATAAATTCTGGGGTATCGAAATCAGGTTCTCCAGCGCTTAAACTGCAAATGTTTTTTCCTTCAGCTTTTAAAGCTTTAGCTTTTGCGCTGATCTCAAGTGTTAGAGAAGGTTTTATTGAGAGAGCTCTTTTAGATATCTGTGATTTTTCAGTCATCTTCGAAGCATAACTTCAAAATGTATTTCTTAGATTCACTTTTAAAGTGAATTGATGTAATTACAAATTTACTACTTAATTAGATACTTGCATGCCTTTGATGAACATAAACTTTGTAATCGCTTCTAAAAACCCAAAAGAATTGTCTGGATTTTATGCCAAGATCAACTCTGACAAGGTGAATAAAGGTTTCAATGAAACTCATTATTTTATTTCATTAAGTAATCGATCCAAAATACATTTTTATCTACCTAATGAAAATCACGAATGGCAAAGGAAAGGAAACTCAACTTCACTGTGTTTTCAACGCGAACCTTGTGAAGATCCATCAAAAATCATAGAAAGCTGGACATCTGAGATCTTGAAAATAGGAGGTAGTGCTAAGGGAATCCCAAAATTGTCAAACTTTGGTTCTGAGCAATGGATGCTTGATCCAGAAAAAAATCAATTCTTAATTTTGGTGCCATATCTTTCAAGTAGATCAGATATGGAGGCTTTAATTTGAGCAGTAACACCCCCCCTGATAAGGATATTTCTGATGTTCTTAATTTAGGCAATCCCATAAACAAAATCGTTGTATCAAGAGGAACCCCCTTAGCTAAGTTGATGATTGTGGGAGAGGCTCCTGGCGCAAAGGAGGAGGAGTTAGGAGAACCTTTTGTCGGAAGATCTGGAAAGTTACTAGATCAATTGCTTCAAAATGCGGGGATTGATATCAGCCAAGATGTTTATTTTTGCAACGTGGTCAAATGTAGACCGCCAAAAAATAGACGCCCAACAAAGATTGAAATTCAAGAAAACCTTCCCTGGTTGTATCAACAAATCAAACTTATAAATCCAGAAATCATAGCTCTTGTTGGGTCTACAGCATTAGAAGCAATTTTAAAAAATAAGTCCCCAATAAGCATTCTCAGGGGTAAATGGATTAATTGGGATGGAAGACTTGTTATGCCTATTTTTCATCCAGCTTATTTACTTAGAAATCAATCAAAAGAGGATGGTTCCCCAATGAGGTTAACTAAATCGGATTTTTTAAAAATCAAAGAAAAAATTGATTCTTTAAAATAGCCCTCAGATATGTCATTCTTGTTTATTAAAGAGGCTCAATTGTTAACTCATGATTGCGACCCTGGAAAAAGATAAGAAAGAAAATAATGTTTCACAGCGTTATAGCACCAGAATTATTCGTAGAGATACTAGACCTGTAATGGTCGGAGATATTGGCATCGGAGGGGATAATCCAGTTCGTGTTCAGTCAATGATTAATGAAGATACAATGGATATTGAGGGTTCTACTGCTGCTATAAGAAGATTGCATGAAATAGGATGTGAGATTGTCAGATTAACGGTCCCCACTCTTGCAAGCGCAAAAGCTGTTGGAGAAATCAAGAAACTCTTAGCTAGTACTTATCAACCAGTCCCATTAGTAGCGGATGTTCACCATAATGGAATGAAAATAGCTTTAGAGGTTGCAAAGCATGTAGATAAAGTTCGTATTAATCCAGGATTATTTGTCTTTGAAAGACCTGATCCAAATAGAACTGAATTTACAGATGATGAAATAAAAGCAATTAAAAAGAAGATTATTCAAAAATTTGAACCAATTGTTAATACTTTAAAAGAGCAAAACAAGGCACTTAGAATAGGAGTTAATCATGGATCATTAGCAGAGAGAATGTTATTTGCGTATGGAGATACACCCTATGGGATGGTTGAATCAGCAATGGAATTTATAAGAATTTGTGATTCATTAGATTTTCACAATATTGTAGTTTCAATGAAGGCTTCGCGACCTCCAGTTATGCTCGCTGCTTATAGAATGATGGCCGACACTATGGATAAAGAGGGATTTAATTATCCTTTGCATTTGGGTGTAACTGAAGCTGGTGATGGAGATTATGGAAGAATAAAAAGTACAGCTGGAATAGGAACGTTATTATCGGAGGGAATTGGCGACACAATAAGAGTTTCCCTTACTGAGGCACCTGAGAAGGAAATACCTGTTGCTTATTCAATTTTGCAAGCAGTTGGACTTAGAAAAACCATGGTTGAATATATTAGTTGTCCTAGCTGCGGTAGAACATTGTTTAACTTAGAAGAAGTTGTGGCAAAAGTAAGAGCAGCTACTGTTCATTTGACAGGACTAGATATAGCAGTTATGGGTTGTATCGTTAATGGACCTGGAGAGATGGCAGATGCTGACTATGGTTATGTAGGTAAAGGGGTTGGAACCATTGCCCTTTATAGAAATAGAGATGAAATCAAGAGGGTGCCTGAGGATGAAGGTGTTCAGGCACTGATTGATTTAATTAAAGAAGATGGTAAATGGGTAGACCCATAAAAATTGAAAAATATATTTTAATTGTTTTATTATTAGAAAAATTATTTGATAATTATGTTGAATAGATTTTTAAAAATATTTTTATTAATAGCTATTTTCCCTTCGCCATCTTTTTCCTTCCAGACTAATTCTTCTACTTTGATTACTAATAATCCAAAGGAGATTATTGATCAGGTATGGCAAATTATATATCGCGACTTTTTGGACTATTCAGGAAAATATAATCCAGAAGATTGGATTAAATTAAGAAAGGAAATACTAACAACTAAATATTTTGATAATGAAGATGCATATATTGCCATAAAAGATATGTTGAAGGGATTAGATGATCCTTATACAAGATTTTTAGATCCTAAAGAATTCAATGAAATGAGAATAGATACAACGGGAGAGTTGATGGGAGTAGGTATTCAAATTTCTCTAGATGAAGTTACTAATCAAATTGTTGTTGTCTCACCAATAGAAGGAACGCCAGCTTTTCAAGCAGGAATAAAACCAAAGGATATAATTGTATCTATCGACGGTAATCCTATCGAAGGCCTGAGTATAGATAGTACCGTTAAACTTATTCGAGGTAAAAAAGGAACGAAAGTTGAACTAGGTATTATTAGAGAGGAAGAGTTATTAAATGTCTCATTAATAAGAGATAGAATTGAAATTAATGTGGTTGATAGTCGAATCAATAATACAGTTATAGGTGCAAAAATTGGTTATCTAAGGTTGAAACAATTTAATGCAAAATCTCCAAAAGAAATGAGTTTATCGATTAATAAATTAGAAAAACAACAACCGTTTGGCTATGTATTAGATCTTAGAAGTAATCCTGGTGGTTTACTTGAGGCAAGCATTGAAATAGCTAGACAATGGATAAACACAGGAATTATTGTTAGTACTAAAACAAAAGATGGTATTACTGATATTAGAAAAGCAAAAAGTAGAGCTCTAACTAAAAGACCAGTGGTAGTTTTAATCGATGAAGGATCTGCGAGTGCTAGCGAGATTCTCTCTGGAGCAATTAAAGATAATAAAAGAGGAGTATTGGTTGGAAAGAAGACTTTTGGTAAGGGGTTAGTTCAGTCTGTTAGATCTCTATCTGATGGCTCTGGCCTAACAGTTACAGTCGCTAAATATTTAACACCAAGTGGTAAAGATATTAATAAAAATGGAATAGAACCTGATATTAGAGTAGATCTATTGTTGAATGATAAAAATAGATTAACAAATTCAGATCTAGGAACTTTAAAAGATAGACAATATGTTGCGGCTGAGGATATATTGCTTAAAAAGTATAAATTTGAAAGTGATAAAAATTCTTATAATCCTTTAAAATCTAATTTAGGATTCGCCCTGAAAAAATAGCTAAAACTTATCAATTCTTTTATATCCATACCAGTCTGGAATCAGCTTTTCACTTCTTTTTTCTGGATCTGGAATTAAATTTATTTCCCAATTCTTTATTTTTACAGGATGTAAATCGTCAACTTTTTCTAAATAATGTATACCTGAGTAATCATCATTATGTTTTAAATCTAAATTTGATACCCAAATTTTTTTGGCTTTTCTCTTTGCCTCAATAGCTTTTTTTGCCACAATTAAATTGAATTCGTGTTCTTCATACATCTTTTTTGGATTGTATCCGCCTAAATTAACAAACCAAAGTGAAAAGTCTTCTATTCGTTGTCGAATTAAACTATCTTTATGAGATTTAGATATGACTATTTCATATCCATCAACATATTTAACACACTTATAACTATCAATGTGAAGTCCGCTTCTCTTCCCCAACCATTGTTTTCTAAGCTCAGGAAATGTATCTTCTATTGTTTCACCTATAACCCACCTAACATCGTGTATTTCTATATTACTTTTTAAGCATCTTCCCCCTAATACAACAATAAAAAGGGATAAATTCATAAGTTGATTTAATTACTCATATCCAGCATCTTTTTCAGTGGCTTGTAGGCCATTGATCTGATTTGTTCGTCCATATGTAATTCTGGTTTCATTCTTTTTAGACAATTTAATACTTTTTCTAATGTATTCATTCTCATGTATGGACATTCATTGCAACTACACCCATCTAGTCCAGGGACTTCTATATAGGTCTTTAAAGGGTCTGTTAATTTCATTTGATGAATTATTCCTGGCTCAGTGAGAACGATAAATTTATCATTCTCGCTATCTTTAGAGTAATTCAGTAATTTGCTTGTTGAACCTATGAAATCTGCCAAATCTAATAGGTTCTCTTGACATTCTGGATGGGCAAGTACTTCTGCTGTTGGGTTCTTTATTTTTAACTTTAAAAGAGATTCTTCGTTAAAAGTTTCATGAACAAGACATCTCCCAGGCCATAAGGTTAACTTTCGGCCACTTTGACGTTCAACCCATCTACCAAGATTCTTGTCTGGGGAAAATAAAATTGGTAAATCTTTGGGTAATTGTTTTACAAGATCAACAGCGTTACTGCTTGTACAAATTAAATCGCTTTTTGCTTTTACCGCTGCGCTGCAATTTATGTAACTAATTGCAAAATGATTTGGATGTTTATCTAAGAATTTCTGGAAGTCATCTGGCTGGCAGTCGTCTGCAAGTGTGCACCCAGCATCAAAGTCAGGAAGAAGAACAGTTTTATCTGGACATAAGATTTTTGCTGTTTCAGCCATGAAATGAACGCCACAAAAAACAATTACGTCAGCATTTGTCTCCGAGGCTTTTCTGGATAACTCAAGAGAATCTCCGATGAAATCAGCTATGTCTTGTATCTCAGGATCTTGATAGTAATGAGCAAGAATTATTGCATTTCTTTTTTTACGCAATAAATTGATCTCATCAATGAGATTATTGCTTTTATTTGAGACTGATGTATCAGTCTTGTAATAGGAAACAGTGGTAATTAGTTCCCAAATGAACGTGTTGGTGCAGTATAGAGGTTAATTTCCTAAATAATCTGTCAGATATCCGAATTGCTATCGCTGGGGATTTGCATGGGTCATGGAGTCAGGATGATCTGGATTTGCTTTTGGCGTTAAATCCTGATGGGGTTTTATTTGTTGGCGACTTATCAGATGGTGATTTAAGAATTGTTCGGGCAATAAGTAAAATTTCTATTCCCACATCAGTAATACTTGGAAATCACGATAGAGGGAAAGACGGGTCTGGCGAAATTTTAAAAGCACAACTGGATTTGCTAGGTGATAAGAATTGTGCCTGGAAATTGTCTAAATGGAAATTAAATGAGTTGTCAGTCGTTGGAGCCAGACCTTGCAGTGGTGGTGGTGGTTTTTTCTTAACACAAGAAGTTAAGTCTGTGTTCGGGGAGGTAAGTCTTGATGAATCTGTCTTTAGGATCGTTACTGCTGCCAAGTCTGCACCATTAGATTTCCCTTTATTAATACTTGCTCATTCAGGACCAGTTGGGCTTGGTTCAGAGTCATCAAGCCTTTGTGGCAGAGATTGGAAATTACCATCAATGGATTGGGGAGATAAAGATCTTGGTATCGCAATAGATCAAATTCGTAAATTTAGGGTCCCAGAATTAGTCGTTTTCGGTCACACGCATCATCAATTAAGAATTGGGGGAAATCGTACAAGAAAAACTTTTACTCAAGATCTATGGGGGACATCATATTTAAATGCAGCTTGTGTTCCCAGAAGAGGTATTGATTCTGCAGGAGAAAATTTATGTCATTTCTCTTGGGTTGAATTTTCGAACGGCAAGCTGATGCATGCATCCCATAGATGGTTCAGGAATGATGCATCATTAGCCTATAAAGAGATTTTATTGAATCAAAACAATTAGTATTGGTTTAATTTAAATTGTGGCTAAACGATTTTCATTTAATTTGCTCATTTAAATCAGGATCCTTAAATTTTCTTTCTGCAATCAAATAAGCACCAACAGCAGAACCAATAAATCCCAAAATATTTCTCATTAAAGGCAAAACATCATTAGTTCTTGTTACAACAGGAGCAATGCCAAAAATTCCAAATAGCATTATCCAAAGAGGAGATAGAAGCAATAGCCAGCCTATTGAAAATGATTCATCACTTTTTCTTGGAGAAGCAGCGAAACCTGCAATAATTCCACCCAAGAGAGAGGTTAACAATGTCCATTGCCATTGTTCCTGAGGTAAGCCAGGTACCACTTCGCAACCACCACGATCTAAACAGGTTTCTACTGCTTTGATTGAAGCTAATATGGCACCATCCTCACCGTTATCTCTTACGTAAAATTGGTTTCCAAATCTTGTTTGTAATTCTACCCAAAAAATTCTGGGCATTAGGGCAAAATATGCATCACCAACATTAAAACTAAGCAAATTCCCTCCTCTAGGGTCGGCAATTATTAGTAAGCTTGTCTCATCAAGATCCCAATAGTCTTTGACAGCCAAACCTGGAGTTTGTTCATATTGAGACAAAACCCTTATTTTCCATCCAGTTTCTTGTTCATAAGTATTAAGTGAGGTTTCTAAATCTAATCTTTGTTTCTGACTAAGAGCCTTTGCAAGATCGATTATTGGTGTTTGTTCTTTTGGTAAGAGTTCAGGATTATCGTAAGCAAACGTGCCTTCTCCCATTGAAAACATTATTAATAGTCCCAGGCAGAAAATTATGACTTTCTTAAATGATTTTTTTAGCATGTGCTTAATTCTCTTTAAACATATTCTCCATCATGATTGACCAGACTGCGAGATGCCCAAAGTGGTTGATCGAACGGATTGTTGATTGTGGTGGCTCAATAAGTTTCCACAAGTATATGGATTTAGTTTTAAATGATCCTGAAAATGGATTTTATTCAACTGGGAGATTGAATATTGGAAGGGATGGAGATTTTTGCACCTCACCATCTTTGGGTAATGATTTTGCACGTTTATTAGCTATTCAAATTGTTGATTGGTTTTTAGATTTAGAAAAATCAGGAACTAAATCCGAATTACTTTCTCTTGTTGAGATTGGACCAGGAGAAGGAACTTTATCAAGAGATTTAATAGTCGCTATTGCTGAAATTTCACCTGCTTTAATCAGTAGAATTGAGCTTGTTTTAATTGAGTTAAATTTAGGTATGAAAAAACGACAAGAAAAAGTAGTTAATAACTTAGAGGGGATTAATCTTCGGTGGAGCAACATAGAAGATCTTATTTTAAGACCAGTGACAGGTGTAGTTATTGCAAATGAGGTTTTAGATGCTTTACCAGTAGAGAGATTAGTCTTTACCGAAAATAATGTATTTAGACAAGGAGTTTCTTTGAGAAAAGTAAATGATGAATATTTTTTGGAGTTTGTTGACCTCAGCCCGACTTCAGAAATCATGAAATTTTTGCAGAATTCGAATAGTCTTTTAAATATTGAGTTCCCACCAAAGGGTATTTGTGACAGATGGATTACTGAATGGCATTGTGATTTGCCGAATTTTTTTGGAAGATTGTCTAGGATATTAATCAATGGCTCTTTATTAGTTGTCGATTATGCGATGGAATCGAGGCGATATTACAGCGCAATTAGAAAGGACGGTACTCTTATTTCTTACAGGAATCAAAAAGCAAATTCAGATATTTTGAAAGACCCTGGTTTAAGTGATTTAACAGCTCATTTATGTATTGAATCAACTATTAATTATGCCATGACCAACGGATGGAAGTTTATGGGTGAGACTAGGCAGGGACAGGCTCTATTGGCATTAGGACTTTCAAAATTTCTTTTTTCTCTTCAAAATATAAGTAGTCAAGATTTATCTGCCGCTTTAAATCGAAGGGAGTCATTGTTGAGGCTCGTTGATCCAACGGGACTGGGGGAATTTAGGTGGTTAGCTTTCCAAAAGGAGAATAGTGATGATCTGGCTTTAAGCAATCGTTTTCTTGAAGAGCCAATTAACTAAGGTTTTGCAAGCATTCATGTATTTCTTGATTAGAGATATCATTAAATAAACTTACTTCACCAATTTTTAAGGGCATAACGAAACTCACTTTGCCGTTCTTGACTTTCTTGTCTCCTTGAAGTGAACTTAGAACATTTTCTAGTTCAAGCCCAGGCCACTTTGTTGGTAAACCTACTTTCTCTATTAATCTTTTTTGCCTGTTTGCGTCAATCTTTTCCCATAGTCCCCTTTGAAGCGCTAGTTGACCCACTGCAACCATTCCCATTGCTACAGCCTCACCATGAAGCCATTTCCCATAACCGCATAGATTTTCTATTACGTGGCCAAATGTATGTCCATAATTTAAGAATGCTCTAACTCCACTTTCCTTTTCATCTTTTACAACAATTTCTGCTTTGGATTTTGCAGAACGCTTAATTATCTCTATTAGCAGCCTCTCATTTATTCTTGAAAGATCAGATATATTATCTTCCTTCTCTAGAAGTTCGAATAGTTCTAGGTCTGATATGATTCCGTACTTTATTATTTCGGCCATACCTGCTTTGAATTCTCTGGCTGGGAGAGTAAATAATGTCTTGGGGTCTATCAACACTAATTTAGGTTGATGAAAAGCACCTATAAGATTTTTACCTTTTAAATGATTTATGCCTGTTTTCCCGCCAATTGATGCATCAACCATGGCTAGTAAAGTTGTAGGGATTTGGACTACATGTATTCCACGCAACCAGGTAGCAGCTGCAAATCCAGTCATGTCTCCAATAACACCACCTCCAAGCGCAATCATTAATGATCCTCTCTCTAGCCTGGCTTCATAAGCCGCATCGTGGATTAAATCTATAGAAAGTTGATTTTTTTGCTCTTCGCCTGCTTTTAATATTAGAAGTCTTGGTTTGAATTTATTTTTAATCAGACTTTTAATTATGCAATCACTGTAATGATCTGAGACTTCCTTATTAGAAACGACTAATATTTTTAGTCCATCATTAAAACCAATTTTACGCAGCTCATCTCCTAAACATTCAAGACTATTTTCCCCTATCACTATCTCGTAAGGGTTGCTAGTTAAAGAGACTTTTATATGGAGGTTGTCTTTATTCACAATTGTAAGGATGTAAGATTCTTTTTTGATGACTTATTTAGGCTAAGCCACCAAAAGATGGAAGTAACTTTATAGTTGATGAACATAATTCATAAACCAATGATATATGTTCGTATGCGTTAAGTATTTATTTCGGGATCATAATAATCACACAGTGGAATATTCTTAAGGTTGTGTATAAAGGATGTTTTTATTAAAATCAAAATTTGTACTTATTTGTTTTTGTTAGTACAAAAATTTTGATGTTTGTCTACAAGTGCACAAAGTTTTAAAAATGAGGTCTTGAACTAATGATTGGGGTTGTGGGTGGAGGACAGTTGGCAATGCTTCTTGTTGAGGCTGGAAAAAAAAGAGATGTTGATGTCGTTGTTCAGACTGCAGCTAAAACTGATCCAGCTGCCAAAAAGACAAATCAAGTAGTTCTTCTTAATCCTACTAATGCAGAGGGTACAAAACTTCTTGCGGAAAAGACTCGCTTGATTACTTTTGAAAATGAGTGGATTGATATATCAAGTTTACTTTCTCTTCAAAATAATGGAGTTTCTTTTGTCCCCAAGCTTCAATCAATAAAACCTTTAATTAATAAAATAACTCAAAGAGAGTTGTTAAACAGTCTTGATATTCCCTGTCCTGATTGGTTGCCTATACCTTTAGAAAAATCATCGAAACTGGAAATCCCTTCCGATTGGGAATTTCCATTGATGGCAAAAGCTGCCAAAGGCGGATATGACGGGAAAGGAACTAAAATTATTAAAAATTTAAAACAACTTCAAGAATTTTTTCTGGTTCAAAGGGAGGAGCAATGGATGTTAGAAAAATGGGTCTCTTTCGATAAAGAATTATCAATTGTTTCTAGTAGGGATTCAAAAGGAATTATTCGAAGTTTGCCAATCGTAGAGACATATCAATCTAAACAAGTATGTGACTGGGTCCTGGCTCCAGCAGATATAAATCATGACGTTGATCTTATGGTGAAAAATATCGTATCTTCCTTGTTGGTTGAGTTGGATTATGTTGGAGTTCTTGCTATTGAATTTTTTTATGGATCTGAAGGATTACTTGTAAATGAAATAGCTCCTAGGACTCATAACTCAGGTCATTTTTCGATAGATGCTTGTACTAGCAGCCAGTTTGATCAGCAAATATGTGTTACTTCTGGTATTGATGTGCCTACGCCTGAAATGCTTGTTAATGGCGCCTTAATGGCAAACTTGCTTGGTTTGCAAGCTAACTATCCAATAACACTCGCTCAGAGGTTGGATAATTTAAGGGCTATTCCTGGCGTGAATCTTCATTGGTATGAAAAAGAAGAAGAAAAAAAAGGAAGGAAGCTTGGACACGTTACTTATCTCTTGAATCATAAAGATGCCTTGTCTAGAAAAAAAGAAGCATTAGATATTTTAAAAACCATAAGGTCAATATGGCCTAATTCTTGATGAGATTTGGTTTAGATTGTACTAGTACTGCTTTGTTGGTAAAAGCCTTCTAAAGTGCTCTGATCTGACTCTCTTTCGATTTGGGGACGCTGTCGTGAAAGCAACGTATACCAGCTGGTTCTGGAAACGAAGCTTCACTTTGATTCCCCCTCTGGTTCTTCCAGGTCGATGCTTCTTGGGCTTTACGGCAAAGCGGTACTAATTCCATAATCAATTTCCATAGTTGCCCTTAGCAGTTTCCTTGAGTTGACATATCGGATTTGCTCTACCAAAGTTCAGATCCTTTTCAGGATCTAGCATTTACTTCAATTAGGTGAATCAATCCACAGATTGATTTGATAATTAAAGGACTTATCGCTAAATACATAAATCATTCTCTAGCCTGAGTTACTTTTCTCCTTCATAGATTGGGCTTTATCTGATGTTTGCTCCTTATGGTTTATTTTAAGTAGTTAACATTTTTTGTAGAAATGAATTAATGCGATTGGATTTATCCAATTTTGGAAGGATGATTTAAGAGCAGCAGAGTCATAGTTATTTAAAAATGTTGTCCCAAAGCTTTTTTATTCAATAAAATTTAGGCTTTATTCCCCTGCAATAATCGAAGTATTAGTAAAAAATTAATCAAATATATAAAAATATTTTATGTTTTATCTTGCGTTTTGGACAATATGAACAATTGATATCAAGAGGCCAATCCTTTAGCTTGCCGAATCTTTCTGAGTAACTCATGATCTTCTCGTGCCCTTTTATCAAGAATGGCAATGTCCCTTCTGGCTTTTTGATCAACTTTTTGTATATCTTCTCTTGCTCTTTGATCGAGAAGTGCAACGTCTTTTCTTGCCCTTTGATCTATGTTTTCCAGATCGGCTCTAGCTCGTTGATCAGCATTTTCTAGATCAATTTTTGCTCTTTCTACCATGCTCGTCATTGAGTCGACCATCATTGTTAAAGCTGCGGGAACCTGCTTCTCGGTTGATGAAAATGGGGATTTTTCATTCAAACCAATACCATTTTTTCCTTGATTCGAAGCCATAGATTTAATTAAATAGCCTCCCATTAATCAGAAGCCTTACTTTTATAATCCTATTATCTCTTTTTATTAGCCCAAAAAACCAAAATCTTCAGAAGAAAAACGAGATGTAATAGAAGCTTGATCAGTCTGCTTTAAAAATTTATTTCTCATCTTTTGAGCTCTTTTCGACTTTTCATAAGATTTACGTCTTTTGACCTGTTAAAAAGAGATAAAAATTTAAAAGTTAATTATGCAGTTTTAGGTGCTCAATATTAAAATATTTTGATTAAAAAGGGCTAAACTTTATGGCATTATATATTTAAATTGAGAGTGTTTTATTTTGGGTAAAGCCTAGCTATCCTTTGTTTTTGATTTTCTATTTCTAGTTTTTCCCTTTCCTTATCCTTGTATGATTCTTCATCTTCATTAAGCCTAAAGAAGACGAAATAGAACAAAACACCTGTAAAGATTAATCCTATGAATAAGATCCAAAAACCAATTAATCCTGCAGGAGATAAATAGTTAATATTAAAAGAATTAACGCTCATTTCTATTACGCAAAAATCAGTTCTCTTATTCTATCTACAAAAAATAGAAAAAGTAGTTATATTATTTCATTTCTAAAATCTAAAATTATTACACTTTATTTAAATGGTTTATTAAGCTTAATGAGGATTTCTACGCATTAACACATTTTAAAATTTTACTAGAATTTATAATTATTAATATTTTTAAAATGGAAGAAACCCATAACTATGCTATGAATCTGGTCGTACCATTAATGGGAATTGGTCCACTGCTAATGCTTTTTGTACTTAGAGGAGATAAAAAAACTAAGGCTAGAAAAAATTGGACAAGAACGACCAACTAAAAATTAAACGATAAGATTAAGTAATTTTTATTAGACGGATTTAATTTGTATATATGATATTTTTCTCGCTCTTAATTTATTTTTTCTACCTATGTAAGAGTTTATAAGAAATCCATAAACGTTAGAAGAGAAAAATTAATCAAACCTTCAATATAGAACTGTTCGGTTTTCACACACGGTTTTAACTTCTTTTCGTTATTTTATATAAAACAATCATGTTCTTAGTTTAGAAAACATTTGTGAGTTTATCTTCGATGCCAAAAAACGAAACTCAGCAATTTGCAAAGTTCTTTCTTAAAGACTTGAAAATAAAAACAAATAAATATCAGAGTGAAAAATCTGAAATTTCTGAATCAAGCTCTTCATCATCCAGTTAGCTCTTTATCTTAATATATCAATTGCCAATACAAAAATTGTGTAGCTTGTTTTTTCTCAAAAATTATGTATAAAACTAGATAAATACTTTTTCAATTAAAAGTTATTATTCCTTTCAAGATAATTATTAAAATAAAATCTATTACATAATAATCGACTTAGCTATTTATACCTAATTTTTATTATTTATTGTTAATGCTTTATTTTTTTGAAAAATAAAGACAATCTTAAAAAAGATTAGGATTTTAAAAACTATGCTAATTGTAACTTAGTTTCATTTGAGTGACATGACCAAACCCATTCAAAGAAAAACCACTCTTAAATGGAGTCCTGATGAAGAACTATCTTCTATAGATATGACTAGAATAATTCAACTTCTTGCCAATAAGGAATTAACAGAATGTGTATTAGCGTGTGATGCTAATAAAAGATCTTCAGAGATATTATTTCACTTAAAAGACCGTTGATAAGTGCATTTACCTAAAAAAGTTTTGTT
The DNA here is from genome assembly GCA_003280265.1 of Prochlorococcus sp. AG-363-G03. Taxonomy (GTDB): domain Bacteria; phylum Cyanobacteriota; class Cyanobacteriia; order PCC-6307; family Cyanobiaceae; genus Prochlorococcus_B. The sequence goes on from QCFJ01000001.1 coordinate 112,234, forward strand.
AATTTATCGGGAAATATAATTGTTCAATAGTAAATTTAGATACTTCTGATTTAAAAAATATGAAAACGGCCCAAGACAGATATTTTGAATGTTTAGAAGTTTGTATTGAGGATGAGCAGGGAAAGTCTTGTCGACAAGTATGTGCACCTATTTTGAATGATGATCCATATGATCATCCTACAGTTCCAATTATTAATAGTAAATAAATACTTATTTCGGAAATAATAAATTTCTAATGTTAATTAAATATAATTGGTTTTTTAAATAGTTAATTAATAACTCATAATAATTTATACGTTAATGGTCACTTTTTTGATTGGGAGTTCAATTATAGAATTATTATAGCTAATATTAAACAATAATTTATTAGATCATGGATACACCTATTTCCCATATCAATTTATTCAATGCAATACTTGCTTTGTACGTAATTGGTTATCAAATATCTATATGCACCGATTGGAGTTGGATCCCAATGAATAAGGAAGATTATCAACTACCTTATCAAGACAAATGGAGCCGTATTGGATAGGAAAAAACTTCAAAAAATCATTCGTATAATCTTTTGAGCTAAAAATACAATTAAGTAAAGCTTATTTAAATTTTTCAAGTAACACCTTTTCAATCTGGTTGAATTAATAGTCAAATGAAAATTATCCCTTTTTATGGATCTAAATAATTGTATTTAATCAGATGTTTTGAACTACGTGAAACAAGCCAAATGAGTATCCACCGATAAGTATCCAACCTAGTATTGCTGAAATAATAGTAGATCTTCTGTTATGCCTTCTTATGGCGTTCTCAATCATTTCATTTACATCTTCTCTGTTAATCAAATTTGTAGATTTTGAATTGGTAGAAGTCATTGTTTTATGTAAATTTGATGATTTGAGATTAAATTTGAATCTTGTCTAAAAAAATTCTTTCAAGGATGAATTTGCTTGTAGGAAAGAAGTTGTAATTAATCCCATGAGATGTCCGATGCGGAAGAGAAAGAAAAAGATGAATTGTCTGTAAACATTTGTAAAGACTCTAATAGATTTTTTTGCTGCTCGAGTAAGTAAAATCACTTAATTATGATTTTTTATCAAAGTTCTTGTTGTGGTAGCAGAAATTTTTTGACTATCGAGAATTTAATTGAATTTTCAGGAAAGCCCGATTTTTCTCCATTCATCCTAAAATGATTGATATCAAGCTTATGAAAGAGATATTAGTATTCAGCTATTATGTCTTAATTAAGCATTTAAATACTGTCTTATTGGCTCATTGCCTTTACCTTAAAGCTTAAATAGATAAATCAGGTTTTGAAGTTAATACTAAAGAGTAAATATAGGAAATAAAGTGACTCATTGAAGGCCCAATTTTAGTTAAAATAATTTTACAGGGTATGGTTATTTAATGAGTTTTTGGATAATATTAAAATAGATAAATTAAACTTTTAATGCTATATAAAGATTAACTTGCCAGTTATTGTTTAAGAGTGGGTTGTCTATTTATAAACAGTTAAGAATTATTTTCGTTATTGTCTTTTTCATGCTTCTCTAATATTTTTCTAGTTAGAAGTGGATATGAAGCTTGATGCTTTTCTTTCCATTCTTTGTGTTCTTTTATCTGCCTTTTTAACTTCTCTAGACTTTCTTTTTCTTCTGGGTAAAACCTCTCTAAATATTCGGGACTTAGATTTATATTGCCTTCAAATTCATATACCATTTCTTCGAATGACTCACATATTCCTAATATATCTGCCATGAAATCCTCGAACTCATCGATATTTATTTCTTGAAGTACTTTCCTTAATTTACTTTGACTTGTTTCCTCAGGTTCCCATTCTTTTTTTAATACGTGTAGTAGATTTAGTTGACCAACCCTATCAAGAAGATCCCATTTGGAGGCATCATCAGCGGAATAAAAATAAGAGCCATCCCCAGACTGATAGAATTTTACTCTTTCTTTATCCATTTATACTGAAAAAAGAATCTATTAAATCTTCTCTAATAGGTTTTAAGTGGCTAAACATTTGCTTCATTTACTTATCATTGAATTTTAGTGTTTTGTAATGTATTAAAAAATTAATTTGAATTATCATAATTACAATAGCATTTCTTTTGTCACGAATCTATTTTTTGTTTATTTTTAGATTCAATTCTTTGAATTATTCACATTATATTCTGACTAATTAATTATAATGTTTTTATTCAAAGAAGTCTAATGGAAAGGGGCCAATAGTTTTTGAACTCAATGAATTTTCATAATTTTGACAGCTAATTAATATCCCTTCTCCCAATCCATATTCAATTCTTGCGTGAATTTCACCTGTTTTTTGATTTGCTTTTAAGAAGACTGGGCCTTCAGAACTTGGTAATGTGATGCATTTCATCGCTTTGTATTTAAATTTTTTTTCTAACCTTCTAATTGCATTAAGTCCCTTTTGTAACGAGGGTGCCATAATTCCGATAGTTATCCAATCTGATTTTTTAACAAGATTCCTCAGTTCATTAAGAAGTATTGTTGATTGTTTTTTATTTAATGTAGGGGCTGATCTCAATTTATCAAGATCTTGTAATTTGCATATTTTAAGATCTTGATTTGACATTTACAATTAAATTTTAGATATTTTATCAGCTACATCACAGATTTGCTATTATTTAATTTGTTAATACTAATTTTATGTTTATTTAATTCAAGGTATTTCTAATTAGATTTATTAACAGTCTCTAGTCTACAATCCATCAATTATTGTATCTAAGAAAAAATATAAATTCCTTTATATAAGGATACTCTTCAATTAATTATTGGAATCTATATATCCACCTATTCAATTTAGATTGTTCGATTCTTTTCTCCTTCTGGATTCATGGAGTATTTCCAGTTCATTATAGATATCACGTAATGTTTGTTGTATTTGCTCTGTCTTCTCTATTGCTCCAAGCGAGTTCATGGCTTTTATAAGGCTTTCTTTGGCTTCTATCAAACCTCTACATTGTGTGCTGCCAGCTTCGGAGGACATCTTATTATGTTGATTCTATGAAATTATTATATCTATCTTTTCAACCTTTTAAAATATTAATTTTTTTACTTCTTCATCTTCACTTTAGATTCTGAGGCTTGACGAAACCTATTTTTTTATTTAAAAACACAAATAAGACTTTATTTTTTGATGGCAAAAGTAGAAAAATTAGAAGCTCCTATTGGTTGGCTTGTAGATCCTCACAATAAATGGGCTATTCATTTTGATTTTAAAAAGGGATCAAATGAAAAGGAAATGAATACAACAGATTTCACTATAGATATGTGGGGAGTTGTTCCAAACGGAAAACCTATGAAGTTTAAAAGCAGAAGAAAGGCAACAAAACACGACTATCAAAAGACATGGAAGCAATTGATTGATTCCAATTGGGTTGAATTTGATTGCAAAACGACCAAGACAGCATGAAGCAAAATTAAGATTTTGCATTCTTCTGTTTACTAGTTATCATCAATTTGTTTATTTTATGGGTTTTAAAATTGCTATATACCTTCAATAAACTTTTCAAGCTATGTATAATATTTTCAGCTGTAATTTCCTCTTGGACATCAATTGTTTTATTATCTAATTCAACATTTAATTTAGAAATTAAAGAATTAATAAATAAAATTTACCTTAATCAAAAGAATTTTATTTACAATGTAAAGGATTTGTCTATTTTATTGTTGAAAGATGCCAATCAACGTTTTTCTGAGAATAACCAAGAATTATTTAAATAAACTAGTCAACAAAAATAGATAAATAATTTTGACCCTTGAAATTTTATTGATAAATGAAGAACACCACTATTAGTCTTTTGTAACTATTTTCTTGTCAATTTATTAAATGATAAAAAATTTATCGTGCCCTTATGGGACTTATATTCAAATATTTTTCTTTACATTTTATTGTTTCCTACAAATCTCGACTATGACAAGTGGCTGCTCTGACTACTAAATCTTACTTTTCAATGAAATCCATACTAGCTCTCTAGATGAGTTTAAAGGTTTAAAAAGCTATTTATAATATTTCAACTAATTAAGTACATCTTAAATATACTCTTCCTAATTAATCTAGATTTAATCCTCTTTTTAATAATCATGTTAGATTGTACAAAACAATATATTTGCATGTACAGTAAATGAATGATATTTTATTTAACTTGAATAATATAAGGACAGAAATATCTTTTAAATCATTTGATGAACTTCGCGGGATTTTATCTTTTTATCAAAGAAACAATCTTAATAAAATTAATATACCCTGTAAAAACAATTTAAAAAAAGATTTTCTATTAAAGTCCATTAAAATAGCAAAAGAAGAGTTTCCGAATGTAGATATTGTCCCTCATTTTAGTATTCTCCATGAATTCAGAAGAAATAGACAAAATACTCAGGATTCGTTTATTAAATTTCTACAGATTGTAAGATATTTGGGCTGTAAGCAAGTACTTCTTGTATCTGGTTCTCAAAAAAGGTCGACTTTAGATTCTGTTTCTACTTTATCCTTTCTTAAGGATAATCCTGTATCTCATACTAAAGACTTATCTATTGGAGTAGCATTTAATCCTTATTTGCCAAACTTTTTGTTTGAAGAAGAGATTATTAGACTGGAAAAGAAACTTGAATCCGGTTTAGTAGGCTCTGTCTGGATCCAATTTGGCACAGATCATAATCTTCTACAAAGCAGAATTAAAATATTAACAAATATTTTAAATAATACTATGAAAAACAAATTTAAGAATTCAAATATTAAGCTTTTTGGGAGTATTTTAATTCCTTCAAAACAATTTTTAGCTAGATTTAAGTACAGGCCATGGAAAGGAGTATATTGTTCTACTGAATTCTTAGAATCATTAGACTTTGCTAACAGCGTAGTGAAAGATATATTATTTATCTATAAACAGAATATGATCTATCCAATAATTGAAACTAAGATTCTTTCGGATGATCAATTGAAAACATTAAATAATAAATTTTTAAATAAATAGTAGTAATAACTTAAAAATATTACCGACGTATTTTTTATTATTCTAATTTATTAAAAAAATTTATCTTTTTTCTATTTTCCTCCCTTATCAAGTTATATATTTCCTTTTATTTTTATATTAAGTCCTTTGATTGGATTAAGAGATCGATTTTTTCTTAAATTTTTAAAAAATTGTATGATTAAATTTAAAGCAATCAATCCTTTTGTCTTTTTAATACTCATTACCTCTTTTTATTGCCTTGCACTTATTTTTAGTTCAGGTAATCTTCACGGTCGAAGCAAAATTCTATTAATTTAAGAAAAGTCGATATGAAAAAATGTTTTCATCACGAAAAAACAAACTTCAAAAGGCAGCTCCTCAAACAAGTTCTTTTGCTGCTGAGACCTTTTTATTAAGGAGAGGCTCCGAGGCTACTCGTTATAAGATTGTTGCATTGATTATGTTCATTGCTGGATTTGGCCTGCTTACTTTAGGTACTTGGGTACTCAATAATTTTAATTTTCTCACCTTCACTAATTAATAAGTTTCAGTGTTTTTTTATATCTACTTTGACTAATTCAAGTACTTTGTATATTTAATAGTTCTCTTTTATATTTCTGCTTTATATCTGCTGTTATCCAGTATTCTGGTATGGAGTCTTTATTTTTGAATGTCAAATTCTTGGGATAAATATTTTTCTCACTATTCTGACTGGGATGAGGCTCATTGCTTTAATGTAAGACTGGAACTTAAGTTTGAAGAGAATATAAAGAGCTTAGGTTATGTTGAATACGTTAATTCAGACGATTTGTATATATATGAAAATAATATTGCTAACAAAGATTTCCCTAAAAGTAAAACATACATTAAAAATAAAAACGAGATAAAGTTGTCTTTTGAAGTTCCTTATGATTGGTCAATCGATACAGATTGGGAGGATAAAGCTCTTGTTCTGCTTGGATTGCCTGAAGAATGGGTCATAGACTCATCAGTTGAAGATAACTGAATTTTTGAAAACAACATTTTTAGCTCTGATTTGATAAATTGTTGATTTACTTCTAAGAATAGAAAATAAGTGCAAGTCCTTTTTGGGTGAGATGAAATTCTCTCTCTTCACGACTTAAATCCATAGATAATTCCTCCCCTTCTTTAATTGCTTGCTCATATGGAGGTTTTGAAGGAGAAATTCCTTTATAAATCGCTGCAATTCCTAGTGGAGTTGCGTTCCATGCGAAATTAGCGGTCTCTCCAATTGGAGGCTGATTTAATGCCTCTTCAAGGAGATTAGATGAATTTGATTTTGGACGAGTTGTTATTGTCATGTTTATATTTAAGATTTCTTATAAAAAAAACTTTTTGGGTGATCCTTAGAAGAACTAATACGGTTACTTTCTAATCCATTGATTTGATTTATGCGTGATTTTTGTTGATTTCTGCATTCTTTAGAATACCTTCCTGGTTTATTTTCTTTTTTAAATCGGCCAAATTCTATCATTATTTTAAACTATTCTTATTATCTATTTTAATATTTTTTGAAACATAATGAACTGCTGAAACTATTGAAATAACTATTGATTATAGTTTTCTATTGGGTCATATAATTAAATCTTTGTCTGATATCAATTAATAAGATCCCTATAGTTGAAATATGATCTATTTAGATTATTTTTTTGGCTTTAAAAGTTTTTTATTATGAAATTATTAGAATGTATAATATCAAATTAATTAATTGCAATCAAGGCTTCCTCAATTGATAACTAATAACTTTTTGATTGTTTTTTCTTTTACTTGAAATTATGATTATCATCTATTGAGCATTCTTTAGGGAAGATAGCCAATCTTTTTTCTTATGAAGCGGAATTATATTTATTTAGACCAAAAAATTTGTTTTATTTTACTAATCCGTTGAATTTAAAATATTTTATTTACTTTTTACTTATTATTTTTTATAAAATCCATTCATCTATCATTATTTGGGCTTTTTCCAGTTCATTATTAGCTTTATGCTCATTAATTCTTCTTAGCGCTGTAAATGCCATCTCTCCTTTTTCCCAAAAAGTAATCCCACTCATAGGGCTTAGAAGATTAGACTCACCAGTAGAGTTTGTATGTTTTTTTGGCATTAGTTCAACAAAAAATAGGTATTTTTTTTATTTGAGCTATATAGTTAGTTCCCTTCATTATTAGAATAGACTATTACGGCTCACTTATATGTAAAAACGAAAAAAGAGATGAATATATTTTTTAAGCTTTTATTCTTAAAGTAATGGATTTCTGAATTTATTAATTTGTTTGGCTTTTTAAAGTTTTTTGTCTTCAGGAAATTCAGGCTTCTCTTTCTTTTTTCTCCTACCGTCTGAAAGCTCTAGTAAAGTTGAAAGTTGCTCGTATACTGATCTTAGTGATGACAACTCGGGAAGTAGACCATCGTTCCTCAGATCTTCATCCATGTATCTAAGCTCTTGTCGTACATACGAGAGAATAGATTTTGCTTCATCTCTTTTAGGGCCAGCCATATTTTTTTTATTTTTTGAAAAGATACAACAAAAAAGAACTGAATTAAGATTTCAACTGCGTATCAAGACAATGTGTTTGTCGGTAAAATCTTCTGTTTAATTTAAATTAAGTCAACTTCTTTTATGATTTAAATAAAATGTATATTATTTATTTAAACTATAATTTACTAGAGTCTATCGTTTTGTAGTGTCAGATCTTGTCATTATTGGTGGTGGTGCTTCTGGCTTTATGGGAGCAATTACAGCTATTAATAAGGGCCTTGGTTCTGTTGTTGTACTAGAAGGAACATCAAAAGTTCTTGAGAAAGTTAGAATTAGTGGTGGCGGTAGATGTAATTTAACGAACTCATGTTGGGACATTTCTAATTTGGTAAAAAATTATCCTAGAGGAGAAAAACAACTAATAGGCTTGTTTAATAGATTTTCTACAGTCGAAGCATTTGATTGGTTTCAAGAAAAAGGACTTAGTCTTAAGATAGAGAAGGATGGACGTGTATTTCCTCGTTCTGATTCTTCTGAAGACGTAATAAAATGTTTAACAGCTGTTGCAAAAAAATCTGGTGTAAAGATATTTACTAATTCTCATGTGAAGCAAATAAAAAAAAAACAAAATGGTTTTAACATATTAGTCAAAGGTAATAATTATTTTGAAGCTAAAAATATTTTAATTTGCACTGGTAGCCATCCCAGTGGGCGCAGACTGGCTATAAGCCTTGGTCACTCAATTGTTCAGCCTGTGCCATCTCTTTTTTCATTATCAACCTCTGAAAAATCATTAACTTCTTGTTCAGGCATAACTTTAAATGTTCATGCTGAACTTACCGTTAACAAAAAAAAGTATGCTGAAACAGGTTCTATCCTGATTACGCATAAAGGCTTTAGTGGCCCTGTCGTTTTACGCCTCTCTGCATTTAGTGCTAGAAATTTATATTCAAATAAATATAAGGGTGAACTAAGAATAAATTGGCTTTGTATGAGTGAAAATGAGGTTAGGAAAAAACTTGATTTGTATAAATTAGGAAATGGTAAGAAGGTGGTAATAAATAATAAACCCTTTCATAATTTGCCAAGATTTTTATGGCGAGCACTTCTCTTAACCTTAAAGATTGATAGTAAATTAAAATGGGCAGATTTATCTAAAAGCCAAATATATTCGATAGTAAAATGTTTAATAATGAAAAGTTATTTAATTAATAGTCGTGGTCCTTATGGAGAAGAATTCGTAACTGCTGGTGGAGTATCTCTTGATGAAATTAATTTTAAAACCATGGAAAGTAAGATTTGCGAGGGTTTATTTTTTGCAGGCGAGGTATTAAATATTGATGGTATTACGGGTGGTTTTAACTTCCAGCATTGCTGGACAAGTGCTTGGGTAGCAGGAAATGGAATTTCGGTTAAATGAATCAAATCGTGATTTGATTTTATGCGATATATTTAGCTAAGTGAAGCAATCAAAGCTGGTATAGCAATTATAATGATTCCTATGGATGCTGTAGCCGCAAGAAGAGATGTGCTCACGAGTACTTATAAATTTTTTATAATTTTAATACCCAACTCAGAATCTTGTTGTGAGTATTAATACGTTTTAAGGTAATAATATACTCTACAGTTGGGTGACTTCAACTCTTAATAGAACAATTCCTTGATGAAAACTTCTTTAAAATTTAAATCCTAAATTAACCTGTACATTCGTTCTCAAATTATTAGGGATTTGATCAGAAATAAACCAGTCACTTGATAAGTATTAATACTCATCACCCTCTTTTAGGCTTCTTCTTTCCACGCTTTGCATGTGTCTGCAATTAAAGTTCGATCTAGTGAATTCAGGTTAAATTGCTTAGTTCCATCATCTATAAAACTATATTTAAGGATTTAGCAATCCTTGTTTTGAGAGTTTTTACTGGTGCGTTGCTCATCCACCATGGATTTGAAAAATTAAATGACATACATAATTTTGCTGATGCTTTTGTGCGTCCTCTTCATTTGCCTTTCCCCGTTACTCTCTCTTACGTGGCTGCAGCATCCGAGATAGTTGGAAGTTGGTCATTGATAATCGGCCTTGGTACAAGACTAGGGGCTTCTGCAATTTTAGGTACAATGAGTGTGGCCATCTATCATGCTTTGGTTACCTCAGGTTTTAACATTTATTTGTTAGAACTACTTGCTCTGTATTTCTCTTCCGTTGTTTCAATAATTTGTTTAGGACCAGGAAAATTCTCAGCTGATTATTTGATTAATGAAGTATTTATCAACAAAACAAACAATATTGGAATCACGTCTAATAAGATTTCAATTCAGAATAACGAGTCTAATAACACTAAAAATATTAGAAAAGAATCAAATCAAGACAAATTTTTTGAGTTTCCTTTCTCTAGTTTTTTGTCATCTTAAGTACATATTTATTGTTTTAAAGTAGTTTCTCTCTTTTTCATTGACAAGTAAAACCACATCCAAGTAGGTAAAGTAATAAAAAATCCAATTAAAAATATATAACTTTTTGTAGTTTCCCATGAAGCTTCGTAACAACTTTCTTTGATTTCTTTAGTACTTTTAACTTTTGAGCTCAAGGTTCTACAAATATTAAGACCATGAATGCTCAGAGTTCCATAAGTTATGGCAGTGGGTACAATAGATAAGAATATTGCAATTATTAGATTGCCTATTCTCAGATTGAGTTCTTTTCTTTTGTTGTAATCCATATATATATTCTTAACCATCTATTACGTATAGCCCAGTTTAGTTTTTATTTTTTTACAAAATAGGAATTACGATTTCTTATGAGTGTTTTGAATTAATAGGGCTCGCATATAGAAAAGTTGATTCTGGTAAATTTTTCATAATCAATATTTTATAAATAATTAAGTGTGTTTGAAAATTTTTGATTTAATCCAACTTTATAAACTTTGTAAAAATCCAGATGCTTATCATACTTATCTTAAGCTAAAATCAAAATATTGAAGCAATTTAATCTATTTTATAATGTCTACTAGTAAGAGAGAGGAAGTTAGTTCTCATTTGCGTTATATCAGGCAGGAACTTCGAGACTTGGATCAAATGCTTGGTCAATACGGTTTGTTGCCTGAGTTGTCAGAGCTTAAAGAGGTATATAATTCCTTAGATGCTTTACATCAATTGCTTTCAGGTAAAGTTAAAAAGAAACCCAAACCTGAATTTGATGATTAATAAAATTAACTAGTTAACAATTGGTATTTAATTATTTCTTATAAGATTAATTGATTAATTTTAAATTTTATATAATTAATATTATATATTTGGGCTTGCAAAAATGAACTACTAATAGTATACAAACAAGCTAATTAATCAAGCTAATGACTAAAGAAATTTGAAAAATTAGTATAAGGATGGAAAGATTTAAAACTATATCAAATCAGATTGATTGACGAGGGCCCTAAAAGTCAATTTCACGTATGGCTTTTGAACTAAATGTGGTGTGAATGGATGGATTTGAAGAAAAGAAATGTATCTAAAACTTCAGCAAAAGAAATTTCTTTATGAACTTATCCTTGGGAAGCATAACAATCGTTTCTATCTTTTTTTTAGGCTTAGTTAGAAGAATAATTTCTTTCTAAAATGTCATTAACAATAACTTCTTTCACAAATACTTGGATTACAACAGCCATTGGAATTGCTAATAATAAGCCTATTGGTCCAAAAAGGATAGTAAATATAAATTGCGCTGTAATTGTTAATCCCGGAAGTAACTTAACTTGTTTGTGCATTATTGAAGGTGTTATTACATAGCTTTCAATATTTTGAATTACGATGTATAGGCCTAAAACAGCAAGTGATTTCCATGGGGTATCTAGTAAAGCAACAGAAAGAGGGAAAATGGTACTAATTGTTGGCCCTACATTTGGGATAACATTTAAAATACCTGCGATTAAAGCATTAGCAATTACTAATTTTATTCCCAATAAATATAGTCCAATAGAAGCAAGTATCGCTACACAGATTGAGCTAAGAACAACACCAGCCATCCAACTACTTAAGGCATTACCACATGTCGATAAAATTGTTCTTGCTCGCCTTCTGTAAAATGAAGGAACTAACAATATAGCAACTTCTCTATATGAATTTGGCTGTAAAGCTATCATTAATCCAACAGAGACTATGAATAATAGTTGAATAATTCCTATGCCAACATTACTTACTAAATTTATTAACTTTGTAATGCTATCTGTTACACCACTGGCAAGGGTTGCACTGTCTGGGATAATACTAAGCTGATTCGATAATAATTTCCTATCAGTTAGGTTTGGGATACTATCTTTATATATGATTTCTGCAAAATTAAAAAATGAATTTATTATAAGGTCCCATAGCTTGCTTGCTGCTGATGGTATCTGATTTATTAGCTCCTGAAATTCACTGGTGAACTGAGGTATTATTAAAACTATTAAAACACATGATATTATTATTATAGATATTATTGTTATTCCTAATGAAATCCATCTTGGGATATGTAAAAATTCACGAATTTTGCCAGTAATAGTGCATAGCGCCATTGCAATAACTATCGAGGCAAAAAATAGTATAATTATTTCTTTTAAGCTCCATAAAATTAATAAAGAAATGATTAAAGATGTAAAAGATAGTAAGTTGGTGAGTTTCAATTTTGGAGTTTAATTATTAGTCAATGAATTTGCATATCTTATAGAAAATCGCATGAACCTTTCAAATTCTTTTTCTGAATTCCAGCTATATGTTGACGTTACTTCTTTAATATAATTTCCTGAAATATACAAATCAATTTTTTTTGTTAGAAGCTCACCTTCTTTATCGATTAAATACATTTTTTTTATCGATTTGAAGTTTTTTAGTGTGATTGTTTTAGGGGTGAAAAATTTATACACCGCTTTACCTCTTTTGCCATCCAAGTCTCTAAACATACGTATTTCAGGATGACCTTTTTCGCTTTCTCCTTTGACAAATTGAATTGAAACAGTCTCCTGGATTTCTTTCATCTCTCCTTTAGATGCTATTGATACATATCCTCTTGTATGAAACTATAGGGGATTGAGGTTCTTCTTTAAGATTTTAGTTAATGATGATTTTAGACTTAGGCCGCTAAGATCAATAGACTCTATATTTTTTGTTTTTTTAAGTTCGTATTCATAGCATTTATCGTAATAATCCAGCATGGCTTCACAGGCTTTTTGCCATTCTTTTCCCCTGATCGCAAGTATTGCTTCTTTTGTTCTTTGTGGTCCTAATCTTTTTTGTATTCTCTCTACAGCTTCTTCTAATTCATTTTGAGTGTTTTGACTATAAAGATTGACTAAATTTTCTATACGCTCATTCTTAGTTTTTATTATTTCAAGAATTGGCGCTTTCTTCATTTTTAAATACAACATATTTGGTATGCGACATTTCCCTAAATTAGAACTTTCAGCCTCTATCCAAATCTCAATAGCTTTGTTGTTTTTGTGAAATTCATCAAGAGACTCTGCGAGGATGTTTTCAAATTGTTGAGTTGTAGGTTGCTTCTTCATGCCTAATGAACCAAAACTACTTCCTCTATGATTGGCAATTCCTTCTAAGTCAATGACATATATATCTTCTTTATTGATGTAATTGAGTAAATCTGTTTTTCTTGTGCCTGTTTTACCTCCTATTAGTCTTATGGGTAAATCATCCTCAAACTGATTTAAAACCCATTTCCTATAACTTTTATATCCACCTTCTAATAAATAGGTCTTAATTCCAATTGTTCTTGCAAGCCATGCAAAAGCACCAGATCTCATCCCACCTCTCCAGCAATAAATTCTTAATGATTTATCCCCCCCCTTCTTTTCTGTAATTGTTTTTTTCATTGCGTCCAGTAGTTTTGAAGTACTTGGGAGTGTCACTTTTAAACCATTAAGGACTGCTTTTAAGCGACTCTCTCTTTTATAGCTTTTCCCTATCTTTTCTCTTTCCAAATCAGAAAACAAAGGAATATTGATAGCGCCTGGCCAATGACCTTGAAAAAATTCGCTAGGACTTCTTACATCAACTATTGGGCTGGTTAAATTCCGAAAATCCGTTACGGGATAACCTGAATTGGTAGGTTTCTCTGACATAGTATTAGTGCTTAGGTCATTTTAGGCCAGCAGTAGATTATGACTGAAGAAAAATCACATCCAAATAAAGAAAGCATTGAGGAGTTCTTGGAGTCTTTCAGAATGGCTTCAGAAAGGAAGCAACTTGGCTTGTTGAGTGTTTTAGAAGAACGAGTTGAGGAGCTTCTTTCCCTAGGATCGTCTTTAATGTCTAGTTTTGATCCCTGTTCCTGTGACTGGGTTGCTGGTTTTATTTTGCAACTAATTCATAAAACTGATGGAGACTTTATAAAAAATACTCTTAATTGCGAGGACTTTTCTTGGTTCACAGCATCTTCAGAAGTTGGGTTTGATTATTCGCCTTTACAGCAATATTTATTAAATGAAAGTTTTGAGGATGCTGACCGTTTTACAAGCTCGAAACTTAGAGAGCTTGCAGGAGAAAAGGCCGTAAAAAGAGGATATGTTTATTTTTCTGAGGTTGAATTAATACCTACTATTGATTTATCAACTTTGAATAAATTGTGGATTGTCTATTCTAGAGGCAAATTTGGTTTTACAGTTCAAGCAAAAATACTAGATTCCTTAGGGGGAAGATATGACAAACTTTGGCCTCGAATAGGATGGAAAAAAGATGGAGTTTGGACTAGATATCCCAAAGCATTTAATTGGTCCATTGAAGCACCAAACGGTCATATGCCATTAGTTAACCAGCTTAGAGGAGTTCGATTGATGGATGCCTTGCTAAATCATCAAGCATTAAAAGATAAAACCTAACCATTTAATTATGAATGTTTAATTTTTCATCACTGAATAGTATTTATGACCTAAATTTAATTTATGAATTTTATTTATATACTAATTCTTTGCTCAGAAAATTAATTTACTAAGGATGTTTTAATTAATTGTGGAGCCTTCTAATAACTGGGCTGTGTTTATTCAGCCCTCTACTTTAAAACTAGCATCATTTGTTGAAACTCTTTTAGAGCCTATAATATGCAAAGAAACTGCACAAAAAGTTGAATTGGGTTTGCATGAGGCTCTTGTTAACGCTGTTGTTCACGGAAACTTATCTAATCCTAATAAAGTCGTTCGAGTTAGAAGAATTATTACTCCCAAATGGTTTGTATGGCAAATTCAAGATGAAGGAATTGGCATAGTTAAAAACAAAAGGCTAAGTTCTTTACCTAAAGAAATTGATGCAAATAGTGGAAGAGGAATATATTTAATTCATAAATGTTTTGATGATGTTAGATGGAGTAACAAAGGAAATAGATTGCAACTATCATTAAAAAAGTAATGCTTTAGTGGCTTTTACATCCTGTATCTTTTACCTCTTCTTTTATCCATAAGATTGCTTGATTGAGTAGGTTTTCTATTTCTATTTCGTCTCCATCATTAATTAATTGTGATATTGCAGAAATAATTAACTCAGCACTTCTCCTCCTTTTGTTTCCCCTGAGTTCATGCCAATTATAATTATCGATACTAATTTCCCTATGAAGATCTTTAGCTAAAGATTTGGCTTTCTCTGACCAGATGCATTTATTTTTTTTGACCATAATAATAAGTTGGTTTTAAGGTGTTTTTAGATACTTTTTTATAAAATTAAATTGGTTTATTCGCTTTCCATACTTTAGTCATGAAATGTGATTCAGAAGTTATTGATGAAAACCCACTTTCATTTAATCTTAAATTTATATCGTCAATTATGTAGTCCCTGTAATAAGGTTCATGAAATATTTTATGAAAGTTTTCCATAATTGAAGTGAATTTTGGAGAATCCTCTATCTGTATGGAGTCAGCAAGAACAAGAGTTCCTCCTGGCTCTAACAACCTAAAGCATTCATCCAAAACATTCTGTCGTGCATCTCTAGGAAGCTCATGAAAAAGAAAAACACAAGTCAATGCTTGAAAACTGTTTGATGAGTAAGGCATATTTTCTGCATTTCCTTTTGTAAGTTGGACGAGATCACCACTTCTCGAACTTAGATATTTACTAGCCTGTTTTAGGTATGAACCTGATAAGTCCAGACCGTACAGTTCTACTTCAGGTAAAGCACTTTGTATTTGCTGGAGAGTTCTTCCTGTCCCAGTCGCAATATCTAAAACTTTTATTTTTTTTGAGCTTTCAGATAAATATTTTTTTAGACCACTTTTTAAAGGAGATAAAATTCTTCTTCGCATAGCATCGGCTGTTCCATTAAAAAGGATCTCAACTTGTAAGTCGTAAATTTCAGCGGAATGATCACTTAAATATCCATCTGTTTGATGATGAAAATTTTGTAAATAGTAACTTGGGTAATCTTCCTCTTTAACATTTTGCGGAATTTCTCTCGTTTTATTCTTTTTACGTCTTTCCCAGGTTTTGGGCATATCAAGCCAAATTAAAGGATATTTTTTTGCCCATTCCAACCAAGGTGCTTCGAAAAGTTGAGATTCTGGATAAATGCCTGCCTCTGCTTCTTGCCAATCAACTTTTTCAAGTCTTTCCATTGATCTTCTAACTTCTTTTATTAACTCTTGATCGATTGAAAAATTATCGGGGACAGCCTCTGGTGCAAAAACTTCCATTAATTTAGTACTCAACTCTTTATGAGCTAAGCCAGCCAGTGTTTTGCCTTGTTGAAGAGTGTGATAAGCAATTTTTTTAAGGCTTGGCGTTGCCATAAACTGTTGATTGATTTTTTTTATTATCTAACAGATTCGATTGATTAGTGACCAGTTAACTAAAAAAAATTAAGGACAATGCAAAATTATTGCTTTGTCCCTAATTTTTTTAGCTCTAATTTTAGACTGAAGAGTTTGTTTTAGGCGTCGTAGTACATAGTGAATTCATGAGGGTGAGGTCTTTGCCTTAACTGTTGAACTTCTTCGTATTTAAGATCTATCCAGTTGTCAATGAAATCGTCAGTAAATACTCCTCCTTCAGTTAAATATTTGTTGTCACTTTTCAATGCCTCCAATGCATCATTCAACGAGGATGGAACAGTATCTATTTTTGATAATTCCTCTGAAGGAAGTTCGAAAAGGTCAACATCAACTCCATCACCAGGATCAATTTGATTTTTGATCCCATCAATTCCTGCCATCATCATTGCAGAGAAAGCAATGTAAGGGTTGGCTAATGCATCACCGGATCGGAATTCAAGTCTCTTTGCTTTTGGACTTGGCCCAGTCAAAGGAATTCTGACAGCCGCTGATCTATTGCCCTGTGAATAAACTAAATTAACAGGTGCTTCAAAACCAGGAACTAATCTTTTGTAACTGTTGGTTGTTGGGTTTGTAAATGCAAGGAATGAAGGCGCATGTTTCAGGATCCCTCCTATGTACCATTTAGCTGTTTGAGATAAATTGGCATAAGTACCTTCTCCGAAGAATAAAGGCTGACCACTTTTCCATAAACTTTGATGAACATGCATTCCTGTTCCATTGTCATTGAAAACTGGCTTAGGCATAAAAGTTGCGGTCTTGCCATATTTCTTGGCTACATTTCTGACAATATATTTGTAAATCATTACATTGTCTGCAGCGTTGATTAGGGGTGCAAATTTCATCCCTAATTCATGCTGCCCAGCTCCAGCTACTTCATGGTGATGTTTTTCAATAGGTATTCCTAGTTCACCCATCAAAAGAAGCATTTCAGACCTCATGTCTTGAGCGGTGTCATTTGGAGATACAGGGAAATATCCTTCTTTGAGTTGAATCTTGTATCCAAGGTTGCCACCCTCCTCAACTCTGCCTGTGTTCCAGGGAGCTTCAATGGTGTCTACGCTATAAAAACTTCCACCTTCCCCTGAGTTATATCGAACGTCATCAAAAATAAAGAATTCTGGTTCAGGGCCAAAGAATGCAGCATCTGCGACATTAGTGCTTCCTAAATAATCCAATGCTTTTTGTGCCAAAGCTCTTGGACATCTGGAGTATGGTTCTCCACTTCTTGGTTCCTGAATTGAACAAATTAAGCTAAGAGTTTTGTGATGGTAGAAAGGATCTATCCAGCTTGTTGATGGATCTGGAACCATTGCCATATCTGATTCGTTTATGGCTTTCCATCCGCGAATAGAAGAACCATCAAAAGCGAGACCTTCTGAGAAAGAGCTCTCTTCAATAAGATCTGAAGCTACGGTTAAATGTTGCCACTTACCATGTAAGTCAGTGAATTTTAGATCTATTAGCTCAATGCCCTCATCCTTAATTTGACGAAGAACATCTTGAGAGGTCTTGCTCATGATGAATTTGATTTACAACATAGTTAATCAATTATGAACGTAATAAGCGATTCCATCTCCTTTTGTATTAAGAAGCACTTTTTTTAGATTTTTAACAGAAAAATATGATTATTTTTTGGTTTCTAGGGCATATCTAGCAAATTCCTATTGCAATCCCTAAAAAAAATACCCCGACTTTGCCTATCGCCTTTTAGGCTCAAAGGAATATAAACCGATCTGTTTTCTTGGCCACTCAAATTCTTCCTTCTGTTGATAATCAACATCGTAAAGATTTTGGTCCAACTGTTTCCCCTGAAAGGTTATTGCTTGGGCCAGGCCCATCAAATGCAGATCCTGCTGTTTTGAAAGCGCTCTCTCAGACACCAATTGGTCATTTAGATCCTTTTTATGTGGCCTTGATGAGTGAGGTGCAAGAGTTACTTAGGTATGCGTGGCAAACCAGCAATCGATTAACACTCCCTATGAGTGGGACAGGAAGCGCCGCGATGGAGGCAACACTGGCAAATGTTGTCGAGCCAGAGGATACGGTTTTAGTAGCCATAAAAGGATATTTTGGCCATCGTCTTGCTGATATGGCAGGCAGATATAAGGCAAATGTAGAAACCATTCATAAAGATTGGGGTAATGCTTTTTCACTTGATGAAATAGAAGATGCACTGAAAAAACATAATCCAGCTGTTTTAGCAATTGTTCATGCCGAAACTTCAACAGGTGTTTGTCAACCCATGGATGGAATTGGTGATTTATGCAGAAAATATAATTGTTTACTTCTTGTAGATACTGTAACTTCTTTGGGAGGCGTTCCTCTTTATTTGGATAAGTGGAAAATTGATCTGGCTTACAGTTGCAGTCAAAAAGGATTAAGTTGCCCGCCAGGATTAGGACCTTTTTCAATGAATGAGAGGGCTGAAAATAAAATGAGCAACAGAAAAGATAAGGTTCCTAACTGGTATTTAGATGTATCTTTACTTAATAAATATTGGGGTAGTGATCGTGTATATCATCACACTGCTCCAGTAAATATGAATTTTGGTATTCGAGAAGCGCTTAGATTGTTAGCTAAAGAAGGATTGGAAGTTTCATGGGATAGACATAGAAATAATGCAAAATCGCTTTGGAATTCTTTGGAAAATATTGGCTTAGAGTTACATGTTGAAGAAGAATTACGCTTACCTACGCTTACTACTGTGAAAATACCTAATGGTGTTGATGGCAAGGCTTTTACTAATCATTTACTAAGTAACTTTGGTATTGAGATAGGAGGAGGTCTTGGCGATCTGGCTGGAAAAGTATGGAGAATAGGATTAATGGGATACAACTCGACTTCTACAAATGTAGATAGAATATTAAATATTTTCGAAACTGAACTACCTAAGTTTAGATAATATCTTTTCTTTGGTAAATTCTTTTATCTTTGAACCAATCCACGATAATATTTCTTGATTCTTCTTCCATTAGACCTCTCTCGATAATCATTTTGTGATGGGCACTTTTATGTTCCGCGAGGTTTATAGTTCCACCTAGTGCGCCTCTTTTTGGGTCTTCCGATCCATAGATTATCTTTCCCATCCTTGCCTGTATTAAAGCGCCTGCGCACATTGGACATGGCTCTAGATTTACTATCAATGTACAGTCATTAAATCTCCAATCATTATTTATCCAAGAAGCTTGTCGGAGGGCTACTAACTCAGCATGGCCTAAAGGATCTTTCATTGTTTCCCTTCTATTTCCCCCATAGCCAATACATCTACCTTTTTTGTCGAGAATAACTGCAGCAATAGGGACTTCACCTCTCTCTCCTACAAGGTTTGCTTTGGTAAGCAATCTTGTCATCCATTTTATTTTTTCTTCCTGACTCAGAGCGATTGGTTTTGACAATTTTTTAGGTCTTTGGAGAATTATCAAATAAAATGTTTATCTACAGATTAATCATTTTTTTTGGTTTGAACTTGATCATCCAATAACACAAATAGAGATTTATTTTTTTGGACCCTTTCGCATCTCCTCACAATTTAGATAGAGAATTACATTCTTTACTTTCACAAGCCTCAAGTAATCTTTGTGATTGGTTTGCTGAATCGGGTAGTCAAGCTCCATTGCCTGACTCCGTTGAATTGCCTGATGTTTATCCAGGGAGAGAAGGCGTCTCTAATAATGTTTTGTTGAGCGAACTTAAATTGTTAATGAATGGTTCCTATCGACCATCCCATCCAGGATCGCTTGCTCATTTGGACCCACCCCCTTTATCAGCTTCAATAGTAGGAGAACTGATTTGTGCAGGTTTAAACAATAATCTTTTAGCAGAAGAATTATCGCCCAGCTTGTCATCCTTGGAAAGAAACCTTTGCAAATGGTTTTCGCAGAGATTGGGGTTGGGTGATTCGTCTGGAGGTGTAGCAGCTAGCGGAGGAAGTTTAAGTAATTTAATGGCTTTAGTAATGGCAAGAAATATTGCTGGTTTACAAAGCGATCCTGGTGCTGTCTTTTTTGCTAGTGATGATTGTCATGTTTCATTCTTGAAAGCTCTAAAGATTATGGGTTTAAAAAAGGAATCTCTACAAAGAATTCCTACAGATGAAAATGGTGAATTAAAAATTTCTTGTTTACGTTCAAGTTTAAATAAAATTAAATCTGAAGGGAAGAAATGCTTCGCTGTAGTCGCGACAGCAGGAACTACTGTAAGAGGAGCTATTGATCCACTGCCTGAAATTGCTCAATTTTGTCAAAAAGAGAAAGTCTGGCTTCATGTTGATGCTGCAATAGGTGGAAATTTTGGTCTATCACCAATTACCTCAGAAATTGTTAAAGGGTTAGGTTCCGCTGACTCTGTAACGATTAACCCACAAAAATTATTGGGAATCGCAAAAACTTCTTCTTTGTTACTTGTAGCTAATAAAAACCATCTTTCTTCTACATTTTTAACTGGACTACCTTATGCCGAACCAAGTATCGGTAATGACTTTCATGGAGGAGAACTTGGAATTCAAGGAACTAGATCCGCCGAGACATTGAAATTGTGGATTGGTTTAAGACAATTGGGTGAAGATGGTATTGAAAAAATACTTTTGGAGTCTATTAAAAAAAGATGTTATTTAGAATCAATAATTGATTCTTCAAAATTTAAAATAATATCAGGACCTCTTCATCTGATGGCATTAACACCGTTAAATCATACTTCTTCTCAAGCGTCCGAATGGTCTATAAAAACTAGAAACTCTTTGTTAGCTAATAAGTTTATGCTATCTAGACCAATGTACGAGGATACATATTATTTAAAGGCTGTTATGGGTAACCCTAATACTAAATTTGATGATTTAAAGCTTTTAGCTAATCTTATTAATCATTCAATTATTTGATTTTAAAATGAATAATGATTTTTTTAATAAAAAAAATATTTTAGCTTTAACAACATCATTTATATCAATTTTGATTGGCCTGATTTATTTGGCAATCGTTTTTGCTTTAGACTTTAGAGGTCCAATAAGTCCTCCCCCCTCGGAGGCCTTGATCGCGGTGGTAGTTTTTTGAACTTTTCTTCAACTAAAGGATCAATAACTCTCTCATAAGCTCTGCGAATAAAACTTTTGAAATATTCATCTCTTTTGTTTAAGTTGTAATGATATTCAACAACTTCTTGGATCCCACCATCTCCCCAGTTTTGGTCTTGCTGGAAATAAGTTATAAAACTTGCACCAGCAATCCTTGTTAGCCAGGATACACTTACTCCTTGAATTACTTTACTAACAACTAATGTTGGAAGTGACAAACTTAATGTGGAGCTTATTAGAGAAACTCCCCCTTTAACTAAACCCATAGTTGCAAGTATTTTACCGACCGAAAATGCTAAGTTTTTTGCTTTTTCCTTTGTGATTTCAACACCATAAATTTTTGCAATTTCAATAACCATTTGTGCATTCACCGCAGCAGCAGCGATCATATCGATAAATGGTAACGGGGTTAATATTAATACTCCGCTACTAAGCCAACCATACTTATCAATACATTTTTTAGCTGATTGACTTCTCTGCTTAACTAATAATCTTTTCCCTTCTTTACCAAGATTACTGCATTGAAGTAATATATTATCTGCTATCAACTCTTCACCTTCTTCATGTAATATATTTGCTAGTCTTCTGATTAAACTACTGACTTCAGGTTCTGGCTGATAAGGTTTTTCTCCAGGGATTGCAATTGTCTGAGGTGATGCTGATGTACAAATAATATCTTTTGATTCAATAAAATCACAACATCTAGAATTAAGAATTTCAATTAATCTTTTTTCCTCATTTTCTCCTCTTAAGTCTATTTTATTCAGAACTAGTAAAAGTCTTTTCCCTAATTTAGATAAAGTTCTAATTGTTCTTGTTTCGGTAGAACGTAAATCACTTTCTATTACTACTAACATTAAATCAGATTTACGTGCTTCTATTAATGCATTCTTTTCCCTTTCTCTTCCTCTTTCCCCTGCTTCTAGTATTCCTGGTGTATCAATTATTTTAATTCCTCTTTTAAGCCCTTTGAGCTTGAGCTTGTAGGTATCTTTTGTTTTTGTTGAGCCCATTTCAGGACTAACTTTACCTACTATTCTTTTTAGCAGAGCTCTTATTAATGATGTTTTGCCACTGGAGCCGATTCCAAAAACTACTAAAATAATATCGCCTCTCTCTAATTCTAATAAAACTTTATTTTTTTCATCCATTAGTGCCTTTGCCTTTACTTTGTCGTTAATTAACATGATTAACTGATCAATTGTCTTTAGTGACTTTCCTGCAGCCTCTTTCTTACTTATTAGTGAAAGATCTAATAATTTTTCCTCCTTTTTATTTTTGAAGATAGGTTTAAGAATTTTTTTAAAACTATCTATTTTTTTTGTATAAATTAAACCACCTATTATGAAAACTGTAATAAATATTGCAGGAATATTTATTAATCTAATTATTGCCCCGACCAAGCCTACAAGTATCAAGCTAATGAATATTATGAATATATAAAATATTATTTTTTTTGAATTATAGATTTTCATATGATAAATATCATTTTATTTTTTTGAATACTTTGGAGTTGATTTATCTTTGGTTTTAAGTATATCAATTAAAAAACATAATATAGCAAGGTTTATTGATATATCTGCTACATTGAAAATAGGAAAATTAATTGGAACTAACTCGAAAAAATCTAGAACATAGCCTTTGAATAATCTGTCAATTCCATTGCCTACAGTCCCACCTAAAAGGTATGTAACTCCAGTAAAATTCCAAAAAGATTTTGGTGGAAATTTTAATATAATAATAATTAATATTAATGTGGCTATCATACTTATGATAGTAAGAATGTTTGTTGAATTGCTGAAAAGACTAAATGCAGCACCTTTGTTTTTTACTAGTGTGAAATTTAATAAATTAGGAATAATATTTTTTGATCTTTCAAAGCCTAATATACTTAACATTAAAAACTTACTAACTTGATCTAATAAAACAATGAAAAAAGAGTATATAATGATTTTCATGCTTCTACTCTTTAATTGATTCATCTTACTAGTAATATACGTTTTAGTAATATTGATAATAGACTAATTGATATGCATAGTAATAATTGAGTAGGGAAAGGGACAATAGTATTTATCAAAATAAGATCGGATAATTTATCTGACCAATTCCCAAGCATTTTACCAAAAATTAGATAAATAATACCTATAATATGCAAAATGCATAATGATAGTGTTGTATAAAGTGAATAATTAATTAAATTAGTTTTTGAATTTTTTTTAGCTAAATAACCAGATGTCCAAGCAGCAGGAATAAATCCTAACAAGTAACCAAATTCATGAGTTAAGATATAACCAACACTCCCCCCTCCATGAAAAACAGGTAAATAGAATAAACCTATAATCAGATAGGAAATTGCAGAAATTGTTCCTATTTTAGGTCCGCAAAGCAATGAAGTTAAAAGAAGCCCTTGAATTTGCCAATTGCTATGAAGTGGAATAATTGAGAGAGATAGGTCCTCTTGAAGAAAAATTATAGATGATGGTAACATTGCGAATATTATGATTAACATTACGCCTGTTATTGCTTTTAACCCGCTGCTAAATTTTTGCAATGAATTTAATGAGCAGATCTCATACATTAATTATTTACAAATTGCTTGATATGTCAATAAGATAATTTAGGGCTATTTAATCATAATGAAATTTTCAATTGGAGAAAAAGTATCCTTACAAGTTCCTCTTCCCTATTTGAAGACAGCAGATTCTATTTCAATGTTAAGACCTCCAGATCTAGTATCTCTTGATGAGGTTGGCGTAATTATTGGTATAAGATCAAAAGATGTATTAGAAGTGAAATTTAGAAGGGGCAATTTCTTGATTCCTTCTGAACGACTAGAGATTCTAAATGATGTTGACTGAAAATCAAATTACGCTTGCCAATCTTTACTGATTTTCCGTATAACTTCTTTATTGCTACAAACGCTAAGGACTGGTTCCTGTAAATATTTATTGGCAGCATCTTTGATTTCTTTACTACTAATCCTATCAAGGCTTAGTAGTACTTCTTTATCGTGATCTTTTGTTAAACCAATTCCCAAAAGATGTGCTTTATGCTCAGCTCTTTGACTAACACTTTGCAAAGAATGGGCCACTTGCCCTCGATATTTTATCTTTACAAGATCTAATTCTTCTGGAGATATTTCACTATTTAGAATTTTTTCCCAACATTCTTTCAGTAATTGGAGAGTTAGAATTGCCTTGTCTTCAGTTGTAGAGGCGTGCATAATAAATGGTGTTTGATTCTCTCTAATAGGGTGGTAAACTCCTGTTTCATAAACTACTCCATGCTTTTCTCTGAGAACCTTAAATAATAAACTTGACATTCCATAGCCTAAGTAACATGATAATAATCTAAGCAAAATGTCAGATTCATTATCATATCTAATTGTTGCTTTGCCTAATAGTAGAATAACTTGATTTGTATTTAATGAGCATGCACAAAGGCTAGTTTTTTTGTTATCTAGGATTTGATTTCTAGTAAAACTGTGTATCTTTGATATTTTATTTTGATTAGTAAAATTTTTATTAATACCCTTAAAAGCAATTGAATTATTTATATAATTTTCTACGTTAATAGGAAATTTTCCTGAAATTACTAAGTTTTTATTTCTATAAATTAATGAGCTTGCAATTGGCAATATATGTTCTTTATTAATTTTATTTATATCATTGATTGATCCTAGTGGGTCATGTCCATATGGTCCGTCACGGTATACCATCTTTCTCCATCCATCAAAAGCTAATTGATAAGTACTTTCTTTTTGTCTTTTAATTGCTTTTATAGTTAAATCTTTTTCTAATTGAATCTGATCTGGCTGAAGTTTAGGTTTCGTAATCATCCAACCCATTAAAGGAAGAAGTTTATAAGCATCACTCTCGATACATTTAAGACTTATTAGAAGACCATCTTCAAATGTATCACAGTTTAAATTTGCACCAGAACTTTCTACGATTTCAGCAATTTGATTATTGTTGTAAGGCCCACACCCTCTAAGCATTGTTGAGCTTAAAATTTGATGAATCCCCTTCTGATTTTTTGGATCATTTCTGCTACCATTTTCTATCCATAATTTTGCGGACATTATATTTTTTCTATTGATTTTTTCTAGGAGTATGTTCATATTTATTTCTCAGGTTCGGCAATCAATGTAAATGCATTTTCTGGATTAAATAATGGAAAAATTAATTCATTTAAACGTGAAGTTGTCCAATATGAAATATCATCTATTGATTTTAATAATGATTGGTGTCGTCCCCATAGAGCTTGATTCCCTAAAGTTGATGCAATTTGAGTGCTCAACTCAAGACCAAAATAAATATTATTTATAACTAATTTTTTTGCACGTTCTAAATCTTTATCAGCAACTAAATCCGTGTTTAATTTTTTAAGAATACTATTAATTTCACTTTCGGCAAGTTTAAGATTTTCCTTTTGACAACTGACGTCTAGAAGAATTAATCCACCTTCTTCCAAGATTTGTAAATCAATGTCTATAGATTCTATAATTCTTTTTTCTTCTCTTAACTTTTTAACAATAATACTACTTTTACCTTCGCATAAAATTGTGGCAGCAATTTCTGCTCCTAAAATTAATATCTGTTCTTTTGCAGGGGGAAGTTTCCAGGCTTTCAATATTCTTCCTCCCTCAAGCCTAGGAATAGTTTCTTTCTTGTAGCCTCTATTAAAAGTGGTTTTTGTACAAATATTTGCTTCCTTTGTGATTTTTTTTAATTCATTAAGTTTACTATTGCTAACTATTGAAATAATTTCGTTTGGTAATTCTCCTGCTATAGAAAGTGTACAGTTTTTACCTACATAATGATTTTTATGAAATTGTTTCATTTGTCTAGGATTTATACTTTTTACAGTTTTTTCATCACCAAGTATTGGTTTTGAGTATCTATGTGGTGTTAAGCATCCCTTTAATAATTTCATATAAATAATTTCATCTGGTTGCTCAATGTTTTGTGCGATTTCCTCTAAAACTACTTCTTTCTCCACCTCAAATGCTTCTTTTTCAATTTTAGGAAATAATAATAATTCTAATATCAGATTTAGTCCTTGTTCTATCTTCTCAGGTGGAACTAGAACGTGATAATGAACATCGTCCAACCCAGTCGCGGCATTACTACTTCCACCAAGAGATTCAATTCTTAAATCGAACTCGCCTTCTTTAAGGTTTTTACTCCCTTTAAATATCATATGCTCTAAGAAATGTGCCATTCCTTCTTCATCTTCTTTTTCATAAAGACTTCCTCCTTTGCACCAAAAGTCAATACAAGTCAATGTTGATTGTTCTATATCAGCTACGACACAGGTAGCACCGTTAGGCAATGACCAATGATTTACTTTCATTCTTAATATCTTATAGTACGCTAAATCTTTATGCTATCTCAATCCATGCATAAAATATCTATGATTTTAAATAAGATGGTTCAAGTCTTTTAAATTATAAAAGATTTTTTAATAGTTATATATTTTGTATGTATAAATTTTATTTATAATTAAACTATCCTTGTTTATTTGTTTTTTTATTGTTTTTTTATTCTTTTTCTAAATTCAATCATTGAACCCTTACACCTTATTTAGCTATACTTTGAATAAAAAATCTCTTGTCAGTCCTTTTTTCCCTTGATAATCATATAATATTGTTTGAGAATAATTTTAAATAAACCTTCTCTATGATTCTTAGCCATCCCTTTTAGTTTGAGTTATTAGTTTTGAAGTCAGTTTTTTGCACTCAAAGTAAATTGAATCCTCTTTTGTTTGAAGCTTTCGAACTTATCAAGAACAAAATCATTTCGTTGACTGATGTTGAACCGCTAGATATTGACTCTAAGTCCAAAAGGATTTATGCCAATCTAAATAAGGAGGAATTATTTATCAGTAACGAGTTTTATAAAGCAAAAGGATTTAGAAAAATTCATTTGGAGGTCGCAAAGCTTGGCAAAAAATTGGAAATACTCCATTGTGTCTTTTTCCCTGACCCATGCTTTGAACTTCCAATATTTGGCGCTGATTTGGTAGTTAATTCAAATAATATTTCTGCTGCCATTGTTGACTTGTCACCTGTTGGGGAGAACTTGCCTGATTACCTCGTTTCTCAAATGAGATCATTGCAAATTCCTAAATTTAACGAACCTGGGAAGCTGCCTAAGTGGGGATGTATCTTCTCTCCATATGTTTGCTTTATCCGTCCTGTTGATTTGTTCGAAGAAAAACTATTTTTAAAACTCATTGACCAATATTTGTCACTATTATTATCTTTATTGGTTAGGGGCAAGGAAGATGAAATTAATTCATCAGATACAATGAATAGACTTAATTATCAAAAAAGATATTGCTCTAATCAAAAACTTAATGATAAGACCAGAGCTATTCTAACTAAATTTTTTGGTTCATCTTGGGCAGATGAATACATTAATAAAATCCTTTTTGAATGTTAATTATGTTTAAATCCGTATCTTTAAAATTTTTTTATTTTATAGGCATAACACCCTTGTGCATGCTTTTAATTAGTGGATGTATTAATAAAGATTTAGAAGTAAATCAAACTCTTATAAATAATGAAGTGGTTGATAGGATTGAAGGTGTGGCAGCATTAGGTCAATTAAATCCTCTTGGAGAAATAAGAAAATTAGCAGCTCCAACCAGTGGAAAGGGTGGTACTCCAAGATTATCTAAATTATTAGTTCGAGAGGGTGACTCTATTATTAAGGATCAAATCTTAGCTGTTTTTGATAATCGTCCGAAACTTGAAGCTGACTTGAGATCTGCACAAGCAAATTTAAATATATTAATCAGTGAAATCAGGATAAAAAATAGGGAAATAAATAGATATCAATCTCTTGTAGATAAAGGTGCAGTTGCATTAATTGTTTTAGACAAGATGAAAGATGATTTGTTCATTTCTGAGACCAGAATTTCAAAGCTTCAATCTGCCATAGATGCAATAAACGTCGATTTAGAGCAAACACAATTAAAAAGTCCAATTGATGGGATTGTTCTTCAAATCTTGATTCGTGAGGGAGAGAGGCCAAATTCGTCTGGTGTAATTAATGTTGGCGCTAATCAATTAATGGAAGCTCTTATTGAAGTCTATGAATCAGATATAGACAGAGTTCAAGTGGGTCAGTCTGTTGATTTAATTAGTGAGAATGGTGGGTTTAATGGGTCTTTA
Source organism: Prochlorococcus sp. AG-363-G03 (assembly GCA_003280265.1). GTDB lineage: Bacteria > Cyanobacteriota > Cyanobacteriia > PCC-6307 > Cyanobiaceae > Prochlorococcus_B. Next base: position 140,745 of record QCFJ01000001.1, read on the forward strand.
AGAGGTCAAGTTAGTTTGATCAGCCCACAAGTCAGGCAAAGAAGAGTGCTTGCAACTGATCCAACCGGCGATGCTGACTCAAGAATTATCGAGGTCAGAGTCAAGCTTGATAATGCATCTGCTCAAAAGGTTTCTCATTTAACTGGAATGAAAGTCATTGCTCGTTTTCAGCCCTAGTGAAAATAAATAATTTTTTAAAAAACAGAAAAATACCTCTTGCCTGGCTTTTGCTGACAAGACAACCTTTAAGGATATTGGTGGCTATTGCAGGAATAGCATTCGCTGGGATTTTGATGTTTATGCAATTAGGTTTTAGAGATGGATTGTTTGACGCAAGTGTTACTGTTCATAAGTTATTTGATGCAGATCTGGTATTAATTAGTCCTCGCTCAAAAAGTTCAATAAGTATGAGTGGGTTTCCTCGAAGAAGATTAATTCAAGCAATGGCCCATAGTGACGTCACAGGAACAACTGCTGTTAATTGGAATTTTCTCCTTTGGCGAAATCCTGAAAATTTATCTACAAGATCTATTCTTGCTTTAGGTTTTGAGCCAAATAAGCCATTATTAATTGAGTCTGATTTTGAAAGGAAGGCAGAAACTTTAAAGAATAAAGGAAGAGTTTTATTTGATGATCTTTCTAGGGATGAGTTTGGCCCAATCTCTAAATGGTTTAAAGCAGGGCGTTTAGTTGAAACTGAGGTCGCAGGTAAAAGAGTTAGAGTTTCTGGAATAGTTAGTTTGGGTCCTTCCTTTGGTGCAGATGGGAATTTAATAACAAGCAGTGAGACATACTTAGAACTATCTCCAGGTAATCCCAAAGGAAGTATTGAAATTGGTTTAGTAAGGTTAAAGAAGGGATCTAATATTGAAAATGTGGTTCGCTCATTGAATTTAAGTTTACCTAGTGACGTTAAAGTTATGTCTTTAAAATCATTTATAGATTTTGAAAAGAATTATTGGAAAAGTAGTACATCGATTGGATTTATTTTTACTTTAGGTGCTGCAATGGGATTTATTGTTGGTTGTGTAATTGTTTATCAAATTCTTTATAGTGATGTTAATGATCATTTACCTGAATATGCAACCTTAATGGCCATGGGGTATAACTTAAGAAGCCTTTTAGGAGTAGTAGCTAGAGAAGGATTAATCTTATCAATAATTGGATATATTCCTGCATATGTTTCAGGACAAGCTTTATATGCTTTAGTTAGATCATCAACTAAATTACCTGTTGAAATGAGTTTTAGCAGAGCATCAATTATATTTTGCTTAATACTTTTTATGTGTATGGGATCAGCATTGGCAGCCATGAAGAAATTGGCAGATGCCGATCCTGCTGAAATATTTTAATGAATAATCTAATGCTTAATTTAAATAATTTATGAAAAATATAAACAACAATACTTTAAAGATTGTTTCTTTGAATCATTGGTATGGTCATGGAGAAATGAGAAGGCATGTTCTTCAATCTGTCTCAATGGAAATTTCTCCTGGTGAGGTTGTTTTACTTACAGGACCTTCAGGATGTGGAAAGACTACTCTTTTAACTTTGATTGGAGCTCTTCGTAAAGTTCAAGATGGTGACCTTAAAGTGTTTGGTAAACAACTTTTTGGAGCGAGCAGGAAAACTAGGCAGAATCTTAGAAAAAATATTGGAATGATTTTTCAGGGACATAATCTTTTGAGATGTCTTAGCGCTGAGCAAAATGTTCAAATGGGAGCTGACCTTTTAAATGGATTTTCATACAAGGCTCGTAGAGCTCAGGCTAGAGAGTGGCTGAGAGCTGTTGGCTTAGAAGACCACTTATCTAAGCTGCCTCATGACTTATCAGGTGGGCAAAAACAACGAGTTGCCATTGCCAGAGCTCTTGCGGCTCGACCAAAATTACTATTAGCGGATGAACCAACATCTGCCTTGGATAGTTCAACTGGTAGAGAAATAGTTGATTTGTTGAAAAAATTAGCTTCAGAACAATCTTGCTCAGTATTGATGGTTACTCATGATCCGAGAATATTGGATGTAGCAGATCGTCTCTTGCGAATGGAAGATGGCCAAATATTGCCCTCAGTTTAGTAAATTGGTTATATATAAAAAATTGTAGGAACCTAGTATGTCCAAAAGACGAAATCTTAAGAAAGAGAAGCAAGAGAGAAATCGAGCTTATGCCAGGAAATTTAAGAAACGTAAGCTTCGTAATGATGGTAGAGGAGAAGGAGCAGGTAATGGTGTTACTGGAACTGCAAATAACGGTGGGGCTGCAGATTAATAAACCGCTATTCAAATCAGATAATCTTTTTTTAAATCCTTTTTTTTAAAGTGTTTAAATACAATTTTTTGATTTTATTTTTTAATTAAGGATGTTAGTAAGCGTTGTTATACCCACCTACAACAGACTTCCGATACTTAAAAAGTGTCTAGATGCATTAGAAAAACAATTTTTAAATAATGAAATTCAAAATTTTGAAATTGTAATAGTCGATGATGGATCAACAGATGGGACGGTTGATTGGCTTAGAAATAATGCTGAGACTTATCCTCATTTAAGACTTTTTGAACAATCTCATGGAGGGCCAGCTTTAGGAAGAAATCTTGGAGTTGAAAAGTCAAGAGGAGACCTAATTGTTTTTATAGACAGTGATCTTGTTGTTGATAGATATTTTCTAAT
>QCFJ01000002.1 GCA_003280265.1 Prochlorococcus sp. AG-363-G03
TATTTTAATTTCTTCAGACAAAAGTACTCTATATACCGCATATGTCCTTCTGAGGTCAAACAACCCGCCTAGCGGGATATTGGTTGCAACATTAGAAGGAAAAGAAAATATGAAAGATTATAATCTTATGATTAGAAAAAAATATGGTGTGATAAATACATTCTCTCAATTAGCATGGTGGCCCATTTATAAATTTATAGATCAAAGAAATGATTTAATTCTTATAGATGATCTATATGGAAAACTTGAATATAAAAATATAGAACAACTATCCTTAAAATTAAATATTCCTATCCTAAAGTTAAATTCATTTCGCTATGGAGTAAAAGAAGGAATTGATTTTATTAATTCATTTAAACCAGATTTCATAGTTATTCATACACCTTTTTGGGTATCTAAAAAGGTAAGAGATTTATCTTCTCGTAAACTTGTTATTGGCTCACATCCTGGAATAGTTCCACATTTTCGAGGTTCAAGTTCCTCTTTTTGGAATAGATATTATGGTAGAAAGAATTGTCATGGTTATAGTATTTTTTATGTTAACTCAGGAGTTGATTCTGGTCCTTTAATAAAACAAAAAATTATTCCATACTCAAAAGACTATTCATTTATAGGAAATGATTATATTCTTCTTAAAATGATCTCAGAAGAATTAATTAATATAGTGAGTGGAATTGCGAATGGGAACATTCCTCTTGGAATAGAACAAAAGAATTTAAAACCTTCTCAGATATATAATGGACCCACAATATTTGAATATATTATTTTTATGATTATTGAATTCATCAGAAAATATTTCCCATCTTTCAAAATGGATCAATAGTAGAAATGTTAATCGATTTATTTAGAATGTCATTTTTTTTCAAATTAAAAGAATTTAATTATAGCTAATCATGGTAAGATAATTAAATTAAGGTTATATAATCAAATCATTCTATTATGAATAATTTCATTAAAATGATTAAAAATAAATTAATTTTTTTAATTAAAAGAATAATAAGTATAATTGTTTTTCCATTTTATTCGGAATATCCTCAAGTATTCCTGTACCATGAAGTATCTAATAATCCAAGTCAATTAGCTATTGATAATGGATTGTATGTAAATAACAAAACTTTTGAAAATCAAGTAAAATGGATAATAAAAAGATATAGAGTTATTGATCCTATAGATATATTAAGTGATAAAATTGATGAATTTTCTAAGAAACCCTATGCAATAATCTCTTTTGATGATGGGAATTCATCTATATTTGAAAATGCAGCTCCTATATTAAGAAAATATGGACTTAAGGCATTACTTTTTCTTAACATGGAATCTATAGAGGGAGCTACATTTATAGGTGGATTAGTAGCACATCAATTAAGCAAAAATAAGCTCTTTAAAAAAAGAATTTTTAAAAATAATAAAGGGAAAAAAGATCCATATCTAAGAGTAAACAAAGAACAAATTGATACCTTGCTTTTAAAAATGAAAGAAAATAAAAACTTCTCAAATAATGTTAATTTATATATGGGTGAGTTTGGTAATTCATCTCAAGTCAATGAAAATCATGACGTTTTCGTATATGGAAGTCATTTATACAATCATTATAATGCAGTAATGTTAACAAAAAATGAGCTTAAAGAACAATTACAAAAAAATGCAAATTCACTATTAAAAAACAATGGAAATCCTTTATTTTTCTCTTATCCTTATGGGCAATCTGAAAGTTGTTATAATAACGATATTGATTCATTTATTAAAAATCAAAACATAGAAAAAATATTTTATGCTTCTGGGAAATTAAACAAGTCCTTGCGAAATACCTTCATAGATAGAATGTCAATGGATAATGTATTTAATATTGGTTTTATGAAATATAAGGTCGCTGGAGTTTACTTTTTGAATACCATAAGTAGAAATAAAAACTTTTATAGGCTGATTTCATTAATTCGCAATTTTAGTGGTTGAATTTATTTGCTTAAAGGATATTTCAAACGAATATAATCATGATAGCTGAGTTAACGTTATATACCAATTCTTATATTAAAGGTATGATAGGAAAAAGTACTATAAAATCAATATGAATCCTAATAAAAATCAATCAGACATCCTATTCTTAGAGGACTACTGGTCAAGATATAAAGAAATTTTATTCAAATCAAGAGATGATGAAAGTATTTTGTCTTTAAGAGATAACTTTGGAAAAACAGTTAATTCAGGTGGTAGATTAATATTTATTGGGAATGGAGCAAGTGCATCATTGGCCAGTCATGCAGCTGCAGACTTTACAAAACAAGCAAAAATACCTGCAATTGCGTTTAATGATCATAATTTAGTGACTGCATTATCAAATGATTATGGATATGATAAATGGGTTGAAAAAGCTATTTCATACTATGCACAACCAAAGGATAGGGTTATATTTATTAGCGTAAGTGGTAACTCTCCAAACCTTGTTAATGGATTAAAATACTCAAAATCTAAAGGATTCAATACTGCAAGTCTTACTGGGTCTTCTCCTGATAATTATTTACGTAAAAATTCCGAATGTTCATTGTGGGTAGATAGTCATGCATATAATATTGTAGAATCTATACATACAATTTGGATTACACTAATTATTGATTTATTTGTTGGTCATGCTGAATATCCTGTTTCTTAAATAATCTCAAAATATGTTAAAAAAAAATAATTATGGTCTTTCTATCAATCAGCATAGATACATAAAAAGTGATTCTCTTTTAAATTGCAAAAAAAGTTTTACCAAGAAAAATAAAGCTTTAATATTCGATAGAGATGGAGTAATTATAAAAGAAGAAAATTATATAAAAGATCCTCGCAAAGTATCACTTGAAATAGGCGTATACAAACTTATAAATACTGCCTCCCGATTAGATTGGAAAATAGTTATTGTAACTAATCAATCTGGTATATTTCGTGGATATTTCGGATGGAAAGATTACGAGAAAGTTACTGAAATCATGATTAAAATGTCAGGTAAGAGTTGCCCCATAGATGCAATATACGCTAACGGCGAAGGTCCGAATTCATTAATAACAAGTTGGAGAAAACCAAGCCCCGAAATGATAAAGCAAGCGACAGAGGATTTACAGCTTGATTTGTCTAAATCAATTATGTTTGGAGATAGACTAAGTGATTTAGTCTCAGGAGAAAATGCCGGAGTAGGTCGATTAATACATCTTGAAACTGGCCATGGTTTAAAAGAAAAAGAATTAATTAAAACTAAACTTTTACAGATAAATAATAAAATTGAATCTCAAGATAATTCACTAAAATTAAAAAAAGCAATCCCAAAAGTAATATTTTTACGCTCTCTAAAAGAATTTAACTATAACTATCTTTATTAAAAAAAGGGATTAAAATGACAATAAATAAAATTATTGAAACAGACATATTAATCATAGGAGGAGGAATGGTTGGTCTTTCTATTGCACATCAAATTTTAGAAAGAAAATTAGCAAAAAATATATGTATATTGGATAAAGAAAATAAACTTGGGAAACATAGTTCTGGCAGAAATAGTGGAGTATTACATGCTGGACTATATTATAAACCTGAAACAATTAAAGCAAAAGTATGTGTTAATGGAGCCAAAAGACTTAAAGAATGGGTTATAAAAAGAAATTTACCTATCAATAAATGCGGAAAGGTTATTATTCCCCAGGAAAATTGCCTTGATTCTAAATTAGATTTACTATTTGAACGTGGAGTAAGAAATGGAGCCAAAGTAGAAATATGGAATAACAAACAATTAAAAAAATTTATGCCCGAAGTGAGTTCATCATCTGGAAGAGCAATATGGAGCCCAGGAACATGTGTAATAAATCCAATTAAAGTAATTGAAAGTTTACAATCTGAGTTAATTTATAAAGGAGTAAGAATTCTGACCTCTAATGATAATGCCTATTCTTGGAAAGTTGAACCCGAAAATAGGAAATTAATATTGATTGATGGTAAAATAATAAAATACAAATTACTATTCAATTGTGCAGGACTTCAAGCTGACAAAGTTGCACATTTATTTAATATAGGTAAAGAGTATAAATTAATTCCATTCAAAGGTCTATATTGGCAATTACGCAAAGAATCTCGTATTCAAATTAAAGCAAACATTTATCCTGTTCCAGATTTAAATATGCCATTTCTTGGTGTTCATTTTACGCCCAGTTCAGATAAAATACCAAATGTATATATAGGACCAACAGCCACACCAGCCTTAGGTCGAGAAAATTACAATTTAATGAATTCTATTGAACCATTAGCTTCAATAATGAACTTAAGCACACTAGCAAGACAATATATTCTTGGGAAAGGAGGTTTTAGAGGCTATACACATGAACAACTTCTTTTATTTATATTCCCTTTATTTTTAAAATCGGCAAAGAAGCTAATACCCTCAATTGATTACAAAGATATAGAGCCAAGTAAAAAAGTAGGAATTAGATCTCAGTTATTTAATAAAAAAAGCAAAAGACTAGAAGATGATTTCTTATGCTTAAAAGGAGAAAGTAGTATACATATTTTAAATGCTATATCACCTGCTTTTACTGCAAGTTTTGAATTGGCAGATCTTATATTAGATAATTCAAAAGAACTCTTGCAATGAACAAAAAATCTATCCGAGCATTACTACTCTCTGCTGGCTATGGAACAAGGCTAAGGCCCATAACTAACAAAACCCCAAAATGTCTTGTAGAAATAAATGGAGTGCCATTATTAAAACATTGGATTGACACTCTTCATATTGCTGGCATCAAATCATTAATGATAAATACTCATTATTTAGCTAGCCAAGTAAAATCTTATATAAATTCATTAGATGTTGAAGATATGGAGATAATTATTTCCCATGAAGAAACTCTTTTAGGAACAGCAGGGACACTTATGGAGAATATTAATTTTTTTGATAAAGATATAGGTTTAATAATACATGCAGATAACTATACTCAACTAAATATCAATGATTTAGTTAATGCTCATATTAACAAAAATAATGATTGCCTAATTACCATGCTTACATTTACTACAGATAATCCTACGTCATGTGGAATAGTTAAAATAAACAATAAAGGAATTGTTCAACATTTCTTTGAGAAGAGTAAAGAAAATCATGGGAACATTGCAAATGGAGCAATATATGCTTTTGATCAAAAGTTTATTAATTGGATTAAGGGTATTAATCCTAAACCAAAAGACTTTAGCTTAGATATTTTACCTCTTTTAATGGGTAGAATAAACACATACCATACTCAGAAGTCATACATTGATATTGGAACGCCAGATTCATTAAGAAAAGCAAACTCCATATATTTATAGAAGTAAATAAACTGATTTTAATTTTAAAAATAGATTATTTTAACTAAAATATAAAGTTAAAATGCAAATAAAAATTTTATATCTCAAACCATATGATTAAATTAATGATACCAATAAATAGTTGCATCAGCACATAAAATCCTAACAGATATCTTAAATTACTTTACCTAAAAACTATTCATGATAAAATAGAAGTATTACTGTTTAAAAATAATGGTGACCAAGGGATTTGAAAATAATACAGAGAATAGAATCATCAGAATGACTTCAAAAAAAAAGAACTTTCCTTTTAATAAATCAAAAAAAATAATAATGGCTTATGGGCATTTTAGCAGTATCCATCCAGGCCATATTAGATATTTAAAATATGCAAAAAGCCTTGGACAAATACTCATAGTAGCTTTAATAGGTGATTCGGGTTCGGGGAACGCAAATCGATTTAAATACTCAGCATCAAACAGGGCAGAAGGCTTACTTAGTTTAAATATGTGTGATTATATTATTGAATTAGATAATGATGATCTTGCCTCCGCAATTAAGGAAGTCAACCCAAAGCATTTAGTTCTAGGTACAGAGCTAAAAAACAATCAAAGTATTGAAATTAGATCTGCAATCGAAACTTCAAGATCACAAAAAGTAAAAGTTATTTTTCATGCCGGTGAAATTCAATATGCTTCAACAGACTTATTAAGAGATAATGAATCTGTTCTCTATCAAGAAAGAAGGGACTTGTTCTTCAAAGCCTGTGAAAGACAGAACATCTCACCAGATAAATTGGCTTCAAAATTAGATAAGCTCAAGAACTGCAAAATGCTGGTAATAGGAGATACAATAATTGATCAATATACCGCATGTGAAGCAATAGGGATGAGTGCGGAGTCTCCAGTAATTGTAGTAAGGGAATTAAAAGATAGAATTTTTATTGGAGGGGCAGCCGTGGTGGCTGCTCATGTTAGGGCGTTAGGATCAAAATGTACATTTGTAAGCGTAGTTGGTGATGACCAAAATGGATCACTAACTAAAAGTGAATTGGAAAAATTAGATATCGAAGCTTCAATTGTTATTGATAAATCCAGGCCAACAACTTTCAAAAAAAGATATATGGTTGAGAATCAAAAACTATTTAGAGTTAGCAGAATTGAAGAACACGAACTAGATTATGATATTGAAGAAAAAGTCATTCAAATTCTTAGAAAGAATGCACCATTTATTGATGGAATAATAATTAGTGACTTTACTTATGGAGTTATAACTCAAAGAATTAATGAAGAAATAATGAGTCTTGTAGATAAGTATTCCATAGGAGTTTATGCCGATCTTCAATGCAGTAGTCAAATAGGTTCTATCACAAAATTTGTTGGAGTTAATCTACTGACACCCAACGAAAGGGAAGCTCGTTTAGCATTACAAGATAAAGTTTCAGGTATTCAAGCACTAGCAAACATACTTATTAATAAAACAAATTGCCAAAACTTAATTATGAAACTAGATAGCCAAGGATTTATAGTTTATGAAAAAGATAAAACTGGGAATATTATAAATCAACATTACCCTGCATTATCTATAAATCCATTAGATGTTACTGGTGCTGGCGATTCACTTTTAGCATTAATTTCTACATGCTTATCCTCTAAAATAAATATAATGGAGGCATCAGCCCTGGCCTGTTTTATGAGTGCAATAGCTGTTGAGACTATAGGCAATAAGCCAATTAATCAATTAGAACTTAAGAAAAAAATTATTGAATACACAACCTAAATATAAGAGATCTTATATGTAAATTTTATAAATATTTATTCTTAATATTATTCAATAGATGTTATATTCTTAATTAATAATTCAACAATTTAATGAAAATTCTAGTTACAGGAGGTTGTGGATATAAAGGATCTGTTTTAATACCTAAGTTATTAACTCAAGGATTTGAAGTTACATCTTATGATTCTCAATGGTTCGGATCATATTTAGACGATCATCCCAATCTTACAAATATAAAAGGTGACATAAGAGATATTAATTCATTAAATCTTGAAGGTTTTAATACAATTATTCATTTTGCAAATGTTGCTAATGATCCTGCTGTCGAACTTAATCCTACAATGAGTTGGGAAATTAATGTACTAGCTTCTCAGCAATTAGCCGAAAAAGCAAAAAGATCAGGGGTCGAACAATTAATATATGCTAGTTCAGGTAGTGTTTACGGTGTAAAAGTTGAAGATAAAGTAACTGAAGATTTAGAACTTGTACCTATATCTGTTTACAATAAGACTAAAATGGTAGCTGAAAGGATATTTTTGAGTTATTCAGATGATATGAAAATTCATTGTATTAGACCAGCAACAGTATGTGGAATATCCCCTAGAATGAGATTGGATGTAGCAGTTAATATGTTGACAATGCAAGCACTTAAGAATGGTAGTATTACTGTCCTTGGTGGCAGTCAAACAAGACCAAATATACATATAGATGATATTGCTGATTTATATATACATTTATTAAATAATAGAAATGTCATTAAAACAGGAACCTACAATGCGGGCTTTGAAAATATTACAATTCTTGATATAGCTAACATGATAAAAGAAAAATTAGAATGTGAAATAGTTATTAAAGATTCTAATGATCCAAGAAGCTATAGACAAGATTCTGGGAAAATAATATCTACTGGTTTCAAACCTAAAAAATCAGTGGATATTGCAATCAAAGAATTAATTGAGGCCTATAAAAAAGGGCAGCTTGTAGATACTCCTAATGCATATACTGTAAAATGGATGAAGGAAAATAATATAAAATAAAAAAATGCGTATTTTAATTTTGGGTGCAGGTTCATTTGCAGGTCAAGCTCTGTTTTCTCAATATTTAAAAAGAAATTGGAATGTTGTAGGAATTAACAGAAGTTCTCCAAAAGATAAATATCATTGGCAATGGATAAATAATATAGAAACAGAGCTAAAATGGCATTGTCTTAATATAAATGATAATTCAGATCAAATCATACATTTAGCAACTAATTTTCAGCCAGAAATTATTATAGATTTAATGGGTCAAGGAATGGTGGCACCTAGTTGGGATGACCCTTCATTATGGTATCAAGTAAACATAACATTAAAGGCAAAATTATTACAATCTTTCTTGAAGATAAAAAGCTTAAAAAAATATATTAGAGCAAGTACACCAGAAGTATATGGTAGTTCAGAAGCATTCCTAAAAGAAGATTCAAATTTCAATCCTTCTACCCCATATGCTGTTTCTCATTGCGCTATTGATTCACATATAAGATGCTTAGGAAGGCAAAATAATTTCCCTTATATTATAGGAAGATTTTCAAATTTCTACGGTTCGGGGCAACAATTATATAGAGTAATTCCTAGATTATTTCTTTCTTGTATTACAAGAAAGAAATTTATACTTGATGGTCAAGGTACTTCTACTAGATTTTTTATAAATTCAGAAGACATAATAAGTGCATTTGATTGCATGATTGAATCTGAAGAAATCTGTAATGAATATAATTTTAGTGGTGAAGATGAGGTATCAATTAGTCAGCTTGTTGATCAAATTTGCAATCTAACTAAAACATCAAGAAGTATAATAGTAAAAAATGGTCCAGAGAGAGCAGGAAAAGATGCCCACTATAGATTAGACTGTAGTAAGGCACATAATAAATTAAACTGGAAACCCAAAGTATCCCTAAAATCAGGTCTTACTGAAGTTTATGAATGGATCTCTTCAAATATAGAAGTACTATCAAAAAGATCATGGGATTACAAACATCTTCGCTAAAAATGTGACTATTTACTTATGAAAAATTTCTATCCCGAACAATATAAAAATGATAAAGCATTTGAACTTAACCATAATTATTTATCTCAACAATTTGATGACAACGAGATTATCTGGCAGAAAATAAAAAAGATTGTAGAAGCAAATGATTTCACCCTTGGAACCGTAGTTGATGAACTTGAACAACTTATAGCTGAACAAAGTCAAACCAAATATGCAATTGGAGTTGGTAGCGGAACAGATGCGCTTTTCCTAAGTCTTAAAGCGTTAGGAGTAGGAAAAGGTGATGAAGTTATTACAACTACTTATACATTTTATGCGACCATAGGTGCAATAGTCACAGCTGGAGCAAAACCAGTATTTTGTGATTGCTCAGATGATTACAACATAGATCCAGATAATCTAGAGAGACTCATATCTGAAAAGACAAAAGCAATTATACCCGTTCATTGGGCTGGTAGACCTTGTAGAATGGATGAAATAAATGCAATTGCCAATATAAATGATTTAGCAATTATTGAAGATGCATGCCATGCAATCCAGGGAGAATATAAATCTAGAAGATGTGGATCATTAGGAGATATCGGATGTTTTAGCTTTCATCCATTGAAAAATATAAATGTATGGGGAGATGGAGGAATTATAACTACTAATAATAAAGAAGTAGCAGACAAACTAAGGTTAATAAGAAACCATGGTCTTAAGGATAGGAATACTTGCATTGAGTTTGCTTACAACTCTAGACTTGACTCAATACAAGCAGTAATTGCAAAGCATATTATCGAAGAGAAGCTAGAAGCAATTACAAATTCAAGAATTAAAAATGCGCATCGATTAGACTCTCAATTATCAAATATCGAACAAATAAAGCTTACAAAAAGAGATAAATATTTGAAAGAAGTTTTTCACCTTTATATGTTTCAGTGTGAAAAAAGGGATGATCTGAATAATTATTTACAACAAAATAAGATTGATTCAAAAGTACATTATCCAACACCCATGCACCTTCAACCAGCTGCAAAATATTTAGGATATAAAAAAGGTGATTTCCCAAAAGCAGAATCATTAGCAGAAAAAAGTATCTCTCTACCCGTGCATGAATTTATAACTGATAATGATATTGATATGATGTCAGATATTATTAACAAGTTCTATTTGAATAAATAAATGGAAGTTCCGTTTGTTGATTTAACAAGAGAAGCAAATACTTGTATGGATGAACTTTTAAAATGCACAAAAGAAGTTCTTCAATCAGGAATATATATAAATGGAACGTATGTTAATAAACTAGAAAAGTCTTTATCAGAATATCTTGGTGTAAAGCATATCATTACTGTTGGTAATGGTTCGGATGCTTTAACACTAAGCATGAAGGCTTTAAACTTAAAGCCTTCTGATGAAGTGATTTGTCCAGCAAATTCATTTATTGCAAGCTCTTGGTCAATAAATGCAGCTGGCGCAAAACCAGTATTTTGTGATGTTGGTCCAGATTTACTAATAGACATAGACGATCTTGAAAAAAAAATTACTCCTAATACAAAAGTAGTAATGACTGTTCATCTAACAGGAAGGGTATGCAACATAAAAGCAATAAAAGAACTCTGCGATCCCAAAAATATATTGATAATTGAGGATTCAGCTCAAGCATTTGGAGCAATTGATGAAGATGGGGGAAAGGCTGGTTCACTAGGCAAAGCTGCTGCTTTTAGTCTTCATCCATTAAAAAACTTTGCAATTTATGGGGACGGAGGCTTTATTGCAACATCTGATGATGTACTAGCAAGAAATCTTAAATTGCTCAGAAATCACGGCTTAAAGAATCGAGATGAATCTGTTATTTGGGGTTATAACTCTCGTCTTGATGAGCTCCAAGCATCATATGCTTTAATAAAATTAAAATATATAAATCAATTTACTGAAGACTATATTAACATTGCCAAAAGGTACTCAACAAAATTAACAAATAAAGTAAATAAACCACTAGTTAGAGAAACACATAAAGATGTTTATCACAATTATGTAATTTTGGTCGATAGCTTAGTAAGAGATAAAATAATGCAAGAGCTTGAAATTAGAGGCATTCAAACAAGAATACATTATCCAATACCACTACATCTTCAACCATGTGCAAAAGAATTAAATTATTCGATAGGAAGTATCCCAAATGTTGAAAAATATGCAAATATGATGATTAGTCTACCAATATACCCAAATCTTAGTATCAAAGAACAGACATATGTCATAAACAATGTTAATGAAGTTGTATCTAAGTTTATAGAATAAATAATTTTATTATTCTATAGGTGTTAGATTATTATTTCTAGCATATTCATTAAAAACTAATTTAATATTATCTAAATTATCCTCAAGTGTAGAAAGAACTTGTTTATCTGAAGACCAAAAGTATTTCTTCTTTTCAATGATTCTAGAATGATATGGATTTTGCAAATTACTGCCATTATTTTCAACTAATTTTTTAGAGTATGTTGTTGTCCAGCCGGCCTCTTTATCTGTAAGTGTGGTAGGTGTTGTATAAGATCCTGGTGCCACCACCTTATAAATTATGTAAGGTATATCTTGTTCAAAAAGAACAAGTTTAATTGGCCCATTACCAACTAAGAGATTAAGAGCTGCTGATTTATACAAATAATATCTAAAGGGAATATTTAATGATGCCTGAATACCAAGTGATGTTAAACTAATATTATCATAAATCCATTTAGATTGTAGAGAGTCTGTATCAGGAATCAAAATTGGAAAATAGCTATGTTTTATAAGTTGATTACTAAATTCAAGCCAATCTTCAATTTTGGAGTTGCGAACTTGATCAAATTGACTTTCTCTAATAGTAATTGTAACTATCAATAGTTTTTTAGGATTATTATTTCTAAGTCTTAAATTAAAATTATCTGATTGAAACTTCGATAATGAGGCATTAGGCGCAGGAAATTTTTTTAAATTATCGAGAAGGTCATCATAAAAACTATACTTTTGTGAAATTTTATAATCAGCTGGATAAGTATTATAAAAAGGATACAGTTTATTTAAATATTTTCTATCCTTGATAATGATTCTGTTACTAAATAAAGGGTATAGATCAACAAGTTGCATAAAAAGATTTGTAGATCTAGATTCAAGTTCTCCAGGTTTATATGATTTATGCAATACTTTCCACTTATCTTCATCTCTTCTATTATCAGAAATAATAACTAAAATAGCTGATTTATAACTAAATTTATTTGCATAAAAATGACATGCAAGTAAAAAGTCTAAGAAGTTCCAACTAGGTGAATTAAATTCAAGATCATAAATCGCTAGAAACTCTGATTTATTAGGCCTATGAGATTTAATAATTTTATAAGGAATTAAATTATTAATATGAGATAAAAATTTTAAAGGATTTAATAATAAATTATTAAATAAAATATAAAATAATTTATTACGTAATTTATTAAATTTCATTAAAAGTTAAATTAATAATTTAAAGTAACTTTAGCATTCTTAATGCTAAAGTTATAACCAAAAATCATAGATAGGATTATATGTTTAAAAAATTGAAACACTATTCAACTCGTATATAAGATTAAAATGATTTATAAATTTTCTATAATAGAATTTATTTCGTTATTAAGACTACAATTTGAAGAGGGAACTAACGTATTATTTATAATAGAATTATTACGATAGCCCTCTATAATTTTTAATTTATTTGAAATACTTAATGATTTTGCAAGTTTATAGGCAATATCAAGCCAATTATATTCTTCCTTTTCACATAAATGAAATAAACCTGATTGATTATTAAGAAAAAGATTAAAAATAATATTAGAGATTTGCCTACAAGAAGCTATTGAAAACATCTCATTACGTGTAATTATAATTTCATTTTTATTTAAACATTGATAATATATACCCATAAGACAATTTCGAGGATTATTTAGATCATTAGAATATTGTTGAGGACTTCTTATAATTAAACTATTTTTTGGATCCAAAATAGATAATATATTTTTCTCTGCTGTTAGTTTTGATGATCCATATAAATTTTCAGAACAAGGTTCATCACATGTACGTCTATATCTAAGCGAAGAACCATCAAAAACACTATTACTACTTATATGAATAAGGCGAGTATTATTAATCGCGCAAATTTTAGCTATAATTGCTGGCAAAATTGAATTAACATTAATAACTTCTTCTTTACCAAATGCAGAAATATTGTCATTACCAACAATAGCCGCAGCGTTTACAAAATCACAATTTTTAAATTCACTATCTTCAAATCCTCCATCTAACATTTTTCTGATTTCATTACGACCTAAAGTTATTAACTCTCTATCGATAGTCTGAAATTTACGATATAAGAATTTACCAAGATGGCCAGTTCTACCAAGGATTACTATCTTATTATTATAACTCAAATTTTTTAATTAATAAATTTCAAGCCATCCTTCAAAGAAGGAATACAAATTTTTGCATTTTTGTTGAGATTCAAAATTCTTTCTATGATCATTTCAGAAAAACGCCATGCACCAATAATAATAACTGGTTGTTCATGTCTTGAGATAATTTGTGGATCTAGTACAGGAACAAAAATATTAGGAGCTAAAGTCTTATGCCTAATAGGATTATCATCTATATAAGCAGATATATATTGATCATATTTTAACAAAAGTGAGTTAACAACAGAAGTAGGGGCCGCACCATAGCAAAATATTTTATTAAATTTAATTTGATCTTGTAAATATATTTTTATATTCTTAGACATATTATTTAGTTTTTTCTTTAAAGTTTCATAACTTTCTGTCTTATAACAACCATTTTTTTCTTCCAAATTAATATATTTATTTATTAATAATTTATTTTGATCTAATTCATTTTTAGA
Source organism: Prochlorococcus sp. AG-363-G03 (assembly GCA_003280265.1). GTDB lineage: Bacteria > Cyanobacteriota > Cyanobacteriia > PCC-6307 > Cyanobiaceae > Prochlorococcus_B. The sequence goes on from QCFJ01000002.1 coordinate 13,991, forward strand.
ACAAAGAACTCTTATACTACCTCCTTTTGTATTAACTCTAATAATATCTTTAATATATAAATTCTCAGAACTTAGGAAAGGAACCAGTGACTTAACACCATGATAACTTAAATGTTCATGGTAAATATAATCAACCACATTTGATTGAACCATATCTAGAACATATGATACCTCAAAACAAAAATAACCATCATCAGCAAGAGATGATGATATTACAGATAACATCTCTTTCAAATTATCTGCATGAGCAAATACATTATTTGCTGTAATAAGATTAAAGTTATTTATATTAAAAGCTTTTTTTAGATTTTTCATACCAGACTTATCGCAATATCCAGAAAATAATTTATAAATAGATTCTGTTGCACTCTCTATAATATTTGGAGCTGGATCAATACCATATAAATTCTGGCTAAATTTAGAAAGTATATTTAAGAATAATCCATCATTGCATCCAACATCTAAAACTCTACTTTTATTATTAATAATTTTATTTTCAAATAAATATTTGGAATATTCATTAAAATGTTTCAGAAGATCAGGACTACTTTTACTTGTATAAATATAAGATCCATATAATATCTCAGGGTCTACAACATCTATAAGTTGTACATGATTGCACGTTTCACAAAGATATAGTCCCATTTTAAACCTGGGAAGTCCTAGATATTTATGACAATGTGGTCTAAAGCCATCAACAGGCTGCGAAGAGGGTACATCTAGAATCATTTTTATACTATGACTTCCACATAATCTGCACGAATCAGAAGTCTTACTAAGCAAAGATTTCATTGATTTCTACTAGTGAATTTCAATACTGCATAAGTATTGGGTACATCATTAATAATACTAATAAGTTTATTATCATTCCCAATGCTAAGTAAAATCAAATCTTTTTTATTGTAATTAATAGAATTATTATGTTCTAGAACAAAATTAACGTTTCCTGAAAGCACAGAGAATGTTTCAACTTGATATGTACTAGGTATCTCAAAGGTTTTATTAAATGGTAAAACAATAATATTATCGGATATATCATTTGTTAAACTATTATTAACTCTATAGATAGTAGGAATTTCTCTAGAACAAGTATCTTGAATTAACTGATAGGATAAAGGTATTATTTTACCATTTAATCTATGCTCTAAATATTCTTCTCTATCAGATGAAATAATATCAAATGAAGGTTGAGAAATAGAAACGGGCGATAATGAATAATTCTCATTAGTACGTTGAGAAATCTCTTTAAATTGTTTATCTAAATATAAAGTAGTAAACTCGCTTGAAAACGTAGAGAAACCAATCTCATGAGCTAGACTATGCTTAGTGTATGGAATAAATCTATGATATGTACCTTTAGGAATAAAGCAGTAAAAAACCCCTTGGTTATCATATGGACTTAATATAACATCTTCTAAGATATCACCATTTTCCATATAAAAAACATATTTTGCCACACCTTCAAGCATAGTAAAAGACTCAGGGAATACATGAGTAGAAACTTCAACTATGGATTTATCAGTAAAAGAAATCAACATCTCTTGAGGAATTGATTCTTGATCCTTATGAATCAATATACGGGAACGATTTCTTGGATGTAATTCAGCATCATCATATAAAAAGCTTACTTCTTCTTTTGAATAACTTATGGTGCTTGTCTTTTTATATATTCCTTGAGCAATTTGTTGTGGCTTAATCATTTAATCACCTCCTTTAAGCAATTAATAATACGATCTTTCCCTACAATTACTTTGTCCTCTAATGTTTTTGAAAAGGGTACATTTTTAGAATATCTATTTAATGAACCCAACCAAAAATCTTTATCAATATATTTTTGTAATTCAGAACTTAATCCACATGTTTCAAATGTATCATCTATAAATAAAACAGGAAGTTTTTCTATGTTTTGAATAGATTTTATAGTATCTTTTTGGAAAAGAATATCAGTTAAAATATATACATTAGGTGATTTTTTATTGATTTCTTGTATTGATTCCTCTATATATTTATATGTAGTACCAGTACATATAATATTCAGTTCGACTCCATCTATAGCTTTATAAAATCCAAAATTATCATATTCATTTCTAGGTATTTCTTCATTATTAAAAGCTGCTACAGGTAAAAATAATGCTGTTGGTTTTGGCGAATTATGTAATTTTTCAAATATTTTTTCACAATCAAAGGGAGTAGATAACACGTAAGACCTGATACCGAGATGAGATAAAATTGGATAAGGATTATCTGAATGATGTCCTGCTAGCCCCCCCCTTGTACCTGTTGGTAAAATATATGTTATGTTTAAATTAATATTTGAATTCATCATTTCATTATATTTATGAGCTTGATTAAAAATTTGATCTAATCCTAGTAAAATCAGACCAGCAAAATTAAATTCCACAAAAACATTTTTACCTGAAATTGCTAGTCCTAATCCTAATCCAGTAAAACCAGATTCGGAGATTGGCATATCTATTACTTTATAATCTCCAAATTTTTCATGAAGACCAATTGCGATTCCTCTATGAGCATTCCTCACATCCTCTCCTAAGTATATTGAATTTTTATTTTCTTCAAATGAGGAAAATAATTTAGCTCTAAAGGTCTCTATTAAATTCATAATTGATTTATTTTGTTTTTTCTTTTATGTTATTAGAATAAGACACTACTATATTCTGGATCTCTTGAATAACAATATTAATATCTTCTAATTTAATAGCATACTTTCTAGAGTATTTAATAAGAGGATCTTTCTCCAAAAAAGAGGAGTGTATATCCTCATCCAAATAGTCAATATTTTTGCGCCGCTCTGAGACAAAATGACGATGAAATCGATAGGTATCTGCTTGAATAAGAGAAGGCTTTTTTTTAGTTCTAGAATATTCCGACATTTCTAAAGATATACTGTACATCTCTTCTAAGCATAAACCATTTGAAATAGTACTTTTAATGCCAAACCCTTTAGCCTTATCAGATACTGAAGTAAGTGAAACATCTTTAAGACGAGTTGACTGAGCAAATTGATTATTTTCACAAATAAATAAAATTGGCAAGGAAAGAAATGCTGCCAAATTAAAACTCTCAAGTACAACTCCTTGATTGGATGCACCATCACCAAAAAAGCAATAAATCAAACTATCACTGTTGTCTAATTTATTTGCTAGAGATATTCCACATGCAATTGGAACACCACCACCAACAATACCGTTAGCTCCATATAAATTTTTAGATAAATCGGCAACATGCATTGATCCACCATTTCCTCCATTACAACCTGTATCTAAACCATGCAATTCATCGATTAATTTAGTGATATTTCCGCCTCTAGATATGTAATGACCATGACCTCTATGAGTACTAGTAACTCCATCATTTTCTTTTGAAGTAGCTAATACTCCAACAGCAACAGCTTCTTCTCCTACATATGAATGAATTGGACCTAGTAGTTGCCTCTCTTTTGCAAGGGCTACAATAGCCTCTTCTATCCCTCTAATTAATATTGATTCTCTTAACAAGTTTGGGAAAGGTTGTTTTAATGAAATTAAGTATTTCAGAGACTCCAATTCCTCTATTTTGTCCCTTAGAACATCCATGGTTTCTTTTAATTGGTTCTATGAAACAGTTTTAACTTAGTATACCCAATCAAAACTATAATATTGAGTGTTCGATATCAGCATTGTCTAAGATTTAAATGAAATCAAAATATAATCTCATTTAAATCTATTATTCATTTAGGAATATCACCATGTATTTTATTTATTCTATTATAGCTTTCATTAAGATATTTAAAAGATTTTTTATTACAGATATTAAGTTTGTTTTTATTTAATAGTTCTATATTGCTTGATATGAAAGGATTAAGGATAATAGCTAGCCATTTAAGTCTATACAATCTTAATAGAAATATTTCATGAAATTTATTATTTTTAAACTTTATAAATTCATTTTTAAAATTTAAAATTGAAGAATAATAGCTTAATGGGATTCCGTGGTCTGGTTGAAGAATTAGATCACATACTAGTTTTCTTGGGTCATCCCAACCAGCATATTCAAAATCAATAAAGTTTAAAGTAGATTTATTCTTTAAAATATTATGAAAACCAATGTCAGATGGAGATAAAATCCTTTCATTGATATTTATCTCAGTAATCCATTCATTTTCTGAAAACTTTTTAAAAGCAAATTCCTTTATATTATCAAGTTCTTTAAAAGCGTCGTCTATTATAGACAAAAAACTATTTAATCTAGAATCATTTAATTGTTTAATAGTATGATATATTTTATTAAATCTTTTAAATCGCTCTTCAACTCCTTTAAAATGGTTTTGAAGAGAAAATTTTGCCTCAGAAGCATTCATTATCTCTATGGCAGTGTCTGTATTACGATATTTTTGAATATTTTTTAAAAAATAAATAAGTTTATTTGCATCTGAATTTGTAATTTTTTTAATATTAATTCCCTCTACCCATGATAGTAGAATCCAATTGTCATTTTGATCGAAATTAATTACTTTGGGTGATGTGTTAATTTTATTTAGATCAAGAAAATTCAAAAAACTTAATTCTCTTAGAAGTCTTTCTCTCTTTCCACTTATATCATCCGGATAGCATTTTAATATTAACTTTTCTTTATTAACTTCTAAACAAAATGTTTTACTATTAATACCTTTATTAACTACTCTATAATCATCAACTTTTATACCATATTTCAAAAGTTTATTAAATATTAATTCATGAGATGATGAATCTTTATTTATCTTAGAATAATTTTTTCTAATTGATTCCATCCAGAAAGATTAATTATATCTGTATTATTTATACTAATATTGAAAGGGTTATAGTGGATTCTTTTTATATTATTATTGATCATTTCAAGAATTTCAGGTAAATCATCTATATAATATGAGCAGCCAATATCTTCTATTCTTTTAACTTTTTTTTCCTTAGTAAGCTCAAAATAAACATCATTCCTATTTATGTCAAGGCCATTCTCAGAGAAAAAATTATTCTTTTCCAGCCATTCGGTAGCACACTTATGTAAGTCATACTTTGGCCCCATATAAGGAGTTTTAGTTTTGTGACTTACAATAAAAAGTTTAATGCCTTGGTTTTTTATTTTTTTTAATTCATCAAACATTCCTTCAGACTGATCAGCTTCGGAAATTCTAGATCCATATACCTCGCCTTGAAGAAGGGTAAATAACTCTTCTTTTCCTTGTTCTCTTAGAAAATTTCTTACCGCATTTTTATTCTTTTTTGTAGAAGAAGGAATTAATCCATTATCTAATGCAATTTTATAAAAAAGTGAATCATACCTTACTAAGGTATTATCAAAATCTAATCCAAGTTTAATCACAGACTTTTAATAGTATTAATAATTCCAGTTGAGTCTAAACCTAATTTCTTTCTAGTATAAATTTGATTACCAAGTTCATGTATAAATTTATCAGGTACTCCAATCCTTTTTATTCTAATTCTTTTATCAAGTGAAATTTCAGACATCCACTCCAGAAGTGCTGTTCCAAGTCCACCAATAATTCCATGTTCTTCCAAAGAGATCCAGGCTTTAAATTTTTTCTTTAACATACTTTTTAGAAAATTATCATCAATGGGTTTTATTCCGCCCAAACTAGCAACTCCTAAACTAATTCCTTGTTCTTCGAGTATTTTCGAAGCCTCAATTGCTTCAGACAAGATTGGTCCAACACCTAGTAACAAATACTGATCTCCTTCTCTTAATAAATTGCCTTGACAAATTCCTAAATTATTTAAATTGGTGTGTAAATTTGGTTCTCCTTTCTTTCCAATTCTTATATATGTAGGCCCATTGAATTTAACAGCCTCTCTAAGTTGAGCTATAAGCTCATTTTTATCAGCAGGTGCTAATACCCTTAATCCAGGAATACTTCTAAGAATTGCCATATCTTCAAGCGAATGATGAGTTGGACCTAATTCAGAATAAGAGAGACCAGATCCTGTACCAATAATGACAACTGGAGCTTCGTGATATGCAGCTCCTACTTTTATTTGTTCTAAACATCTAGTTGTAGTAAAAGGAGTGATCGTATAAACAACTGGCCGCATCCCACTTAAAGCAAGTCCAGAAGCCATACTCATCATGTTTGCCTCAGCGATACCACAATTAACAAATTGATTAGGAGCTGTTTTTTTGAATTCATCAAACATTCGATTCCCAATATCTCCAGAAAGTAAAACTAAATTATTCATTTTAGAAGCTAAATTGGTCATTTCCTTTGCGAAAGCATCTCTCATTGTGAAACCTCCAGCTCTTTAATTGCAGAATTCAACTCTTGTTCATTAGGAGTCTTGTAATGCCAATTATTATTGTCTTCCATGAATGAAACACCCTTTCCTTTTATTGTGTTTGCAACTATTGCACTAGGTTTATTTTTCTCATCGCGAGCATTATTCAAAGCATGTTTAATTTGATAAAAATCATGACCATTAATCTCCTGAACGTGCCAACCGAATGATTCCCATTTGCTTGCTAATGGATCAAGCGTCATAATTTCTCTACTTCGACCCGTTGCTTGCCACTTATTAAAATCGATAATAACGGTTAAATCGCTTAATTTAATGCCCGACGCAAGCATAGCCGCTTCCCAAATACTTCCTTCATTACATTCCCCATCGCCAAGAATCGCATAACACCTATAAGATTTATCTAATATCCTTGCTGCCAAAGCCATTCCAAGTGCCATAGGTAGACCATGACCAAGGGAGCCGGTCGCGGCTTCTACGCCAGGGATATAGCCTGGCTTTGGAGGGTGTTCATGAAAAACACTTCCAGGTTTACCAAAATCTTCCAGTCTATTAATTGAATAATATCCTCGCTCTGCAAGAACTTGAAAAAGAACTGGGGCTCCATGTCCTTTACTTAGAAGGAATCTATCTCTATCAGGATTAGCTGGATCCTTAGGATTGATAGATAATTCTTCCCAATATAAATAAACTAATAAATCTAAACAAGATAAACAAGATCCCAAGTGAGGTATTTTGGCAGATGATGATGTTTTGACAAGTCTTTTTCTTAATTTGCGAGCGATTTGATCGAGATTAGAAAAATTTACTTGGCTTTTAATAGTCATTATAAATAAAAACAATCATTATGATATATTTAATAATATATCATATGGAATTAATTATAATTTTACATATCTATCATAACTCTTCCTGCTGTTCTACCTTCTCTCATTGATAATATAGCATCATTAATTTGATCTAGATTATATCTAGTACTTACAATATTTTTTAAACTCCATTTTCCTTGTTTAAGTAGTTGCATATATCTTGGAATATCTATTTCAGGCTTACACTCACCTCCAAAAGAACCACTAATAGTTTTTCCAAAATGTAAGGGTAAAGAATATATATTTATATTTGAGCCTTTTGATGGAACTCCTACTAAAACAACCCTTCCTTGTGTACTAACTAATTCATATCCCATTTCAATAATAGGGGGTAATCCAGTATTATCAATAAATACATCTAAATTTTTTTCTCCAAGGATTTCTTTAATCATTAATCTTGTATTTTGACAGGAACTATTAATAATATGAGTAGCTCCGAGTTTCTTGGCAAGCTCTAATCTACTATCAAAAAGATCAACGGCAATTATGGGCCAAGCAGAAACAAGATTGGCAGCTTGTATAATATTAAGTCCTATTCCACCAGCACCAAGAACAACTACAGATTCACCAATTTTTACTTTAGCATTATTCTCAATAACTCCAAAACCTGTAGTAACAGCGCAACCAAAAAGAGCAGCATCATCTTTTGAAATATCTTTAGGAATAGATGTACATCTATTTTCACTTATGACTGCATGATGATTAAAGGTAGTAACCCAACCAGCATTTAAATTTTCACCTCTCCATGTATAAGTTGGTGGATCTGATTGAATTCCAGCTCCTTGCCTCCAATGTAAAACAACATGATCACCTTTTTTAACTGTTTTTACCCCTGGACCCGTATCTAAAACCACACCAAAACCTTCATGACCCATCAAATGAGGTAGATATGGATCATGACCTTTTACTCCATCAATTTCACCTAATTGAGAGCCACAAATGCCACTAACATGAATATTTACTAGAACTTGCCCAACTTTTAATGTTGTCGGTAACTCTATAGTATCAACTATTAAAGGTTTATTTTGTTGAACTAAAATAGCAGCTTTAGTTACAGATGGTCTATCTATAATGTTCATTCCTACTCAAAATAAATAAATGAATAATCTCCAGTATAATTAGTATTAGAGAACCACCATTCCCACTCCTTAGGGGTATTAAAAGCCTCACAAGTAACTTGCCAATATAAAAGATTAGCCTTTTCAACTTCATTCCTATAACTTTCAACACAAAGGTATTTATTTTTTTTACCAACTCTTTCCATCTCTCTCAATGCCTTGTCCAAATCATAAGCATGAAGATTGTGTAATGTAGTTATAGAAATAACTAAATCAAAATAGTTATCTTCCCAAGGAAGATTCGTAGCATTTCCTAAAATTATCTTTTCTTTAACTTCTTGCTTACTATTATTTATTGCATATTCAGAAATATCTAAACCATATATATCTGCATCAGGTATGTATTTTAAAATATCAAATAACAAAAATCCTTTACCACAACCTATATCAAGGATCTTAGGAGATGGAGGAAGCTGATAGCGAGATAGCATTTCCTTTACAACTTTTTCCCAACGTCCCTCCATATACCTGTACCCACCATAATTAATTCTACGATCACCGTCCCAGTAATCATAATCCCATTTTTTAGCAAGAACTGCAGCCTTTGCCTTTGGGAAATCCTTATCATTCACTCTAGCTAAATAATCACGATTAGTACTTTTATGAAGAACACTCATAAAATCAATTTCTGCCATAACTTATATTTAAACTATTTAATTAATTTTTAATTTCATTACTAATGTAAATCAAATCAGGACAACAAGCAAGAACAAAATGCAAGAAATTGCTATATCTTTACGAAAGTTAAAAAATAAGAGGTTTTCTTAACTTATTTAGAAATTTTTTAGATGCTAATTCAAAATATCTATGCCTCCTATATTAGAGTATATAACAATGGAAAATATATATTAGTTATATTTTAAAATAGAAAAATTATCAAACTTGTTGATTTTATGTACAAAAAATAGTTGGGATTTTTCATTAAGACTAAAGATCATTATATGTTATCAACTGAAAATCATTGAAAATTTTTCTTGATGATAGAACCTTCATCTCTGCAACAGCCTTTTCAAAAAAATGCATCTTAATTTTATATTCTTTTCCATAAATATCCAACAAATCATTCGAGAGAGAGTAAGGATGTATCATAAGTTCATGTTTATTAGATTTAGAAATCTGAATCAATTGTTGATAATCAACTATATTAGGCATTTGGAATGGATGAAAGTCAAATATAGAATTAAAGGAATGATTATATTTAAGTGAAAGGTTATCTGCATATTCTTTGTTTCTTTTAGAAGCATAATTAAGTATTATTTGCTTTATTCTTTTCTTATAGTTTATTTTTCCGACTGGCCGTCTAATACTTTGAGGAAAAGCTATACGTATTTTCAATTTCATATCCTTAGCAAAATCGGCAACTAATTTAAAAAGCTTAGGATTCATATGTATATGTTGATGACTATCGATATGTGAGACAGATACTTCAGCCTTTTTTAGATATTGATATTGAACATATAATTCATTATTTATATCGTCTAAATTCAATTTATTGGATAATATTTTTTTTATTAGCTTCATTTTACCAAGAAAATATCCATTCTCATTTGTTAATGAAGACTTGCCTACAATTGATCTTCCTTCTGTTATATTAAAATGGAGACCTATTCCAAGAGAATAATATTTTTTAGCTAAATTTATTGCATAATCAGTTGCAGGCATATTAATCATAATAGTAGTGCTACTTAAATTCCCAATTTTAAAAACCTTTATAATTGAATCAGAAACTGCTTTAGTTAAACCAAAGTCATCTGCATTAACAATTAATTTCTTCATTATTCCTTAAAACCTCTAATAATTAAGTGACCAGAAAAATTTTTCAATCTACCTTTAAACACTTGTTTTTTATTTACAACTTCTAAAACTAAAGCATACAATCTTCCTATGAAAATCCCAAATTTATAACCTATTCTTATCGAAGCAAACATTCTCCCTAAGGATTTTGTTTTTAAAAAACCACTTTTTCTAATTAGATCCTCTTCCTCAGAGGCAGTTGTAAAATAGCAATTGTGATATTTTTTACCACTCAAAGTGATAAAAAATCTAATAACTGTATAATAAATTACATAGAAATCAGTAGCCCATCGATTGACGTGGGTTACGTTAAAAAAGCCTGATGGTTTTAATACTCTAAATATTTCACTATAAGTCTTGGCTACATCTTTAGGATTTAAGTATCTTAAAACTTCTATAGAAACAACATAGTCAAACTCTCCATCCTCGAAAGGAAGTTGAGCTGATACTCCTTCGCAAAAACCTATATCAGGAAAATTATTTCTTGCATACGACAGCATTTCCTTGGATGGATCCAAGCCCTTAACTTCAAAACCTTTATCTCTTATAAATTTACATAAATGACCAGTTCCACTTCCAAGATCAAGAACTTTTGAACCAGAATTTAGTCGATCTAAATCCTTTTTTACTTCTTCGAAAATTTGATATCTACCATAGATAAAAGGATCAGTAAATCTTCCTAGCTCAAACTTTACGTAACGACCTTGAAATATTCCACTATCATCATCATGTCTCTTTCTTGCCATTTCTCTATCTTCGAATTGACTAGTATCATTAAAATTCCCTTTTCTGGAATCTTTATATTTGAAAAACTTTTTAAAGAATAACGAAAATATCGAACTCATTTAACAACAGGGAATAACATCCCTCACTATATATGCCAAATCCAATTAATAAATGAAAGTTGGTAATTCTGAACTAAATTAACTATCTCATTGAAGAATAATACTTATATCATGAGAAATCCCTAAAAATAAACTAAGGGTTTGGATAGACCAAGAAAGAAGAGTAAATAAAATGTTAAATATCTCAACAAATCATGAAATATCATTGGTGAAATTATAAATTACAATTAGGAATTAAAATAGTTTAAAAGAAAATAGTATGCTAAAAACTTTTTTACTTTATATTATTGATAATGATATAAAAAAATAATTATGAATAATTCACTAATTATTTGCCTCTCATGTTTCATAATATCCATTTTTATAACATTAATTCTTACTCCATTCATCCGAAGTTATTGCTTAAATGCAGCAATAATTGATCGGCTTAATTCAAGGAGTCAGCACAAAAATCCTATAGTTAGGACAGGAGGTTTAGGTATATTTATAAGTTTTATAATTACATTAGCATTTGCTTGGTCAATAAAATCATTTGAAAATATTGACTCAAATCAAATCATAATAATAACTTCTACATTAATAGGTTCATCTATTTTTTTCTTGATTGGTCTAATCGACGATTTAAAAAATTTATCTCCATTTAGTCGGCTGACAATTCAATTTTTTGCATCTTCTTTAGTTTGGGCTATGGGCTTAAAAATAGAGGTAATTAATTTTTTATGGATAAATAATTTTCAAATACCAGTTTATTTAAGCTTCTTGATAACTATTTTCTGGATTACTGGTATTACAAATGCAATTAACTGGTTAGATGGTTTAGATGGTTTAGCAGCTGGATTGGTTGTAATTTCACTTACCAATACAGCATTAATTGGTATATCAAATGAACTTTTTTACATTACAATAATTTCTTCTATTATCTGTGGAAGTTGCTTAGGATTCCTACATTATAATTTATATCCTGCAAAGATACTCATGGGAGATGGAGGATCTTATTTTTTAGGATTTACATTGTCAATATTGAGTATTTTAAGCTGTCAACTACCAAATAATACAATATCATTCCATTGGTCAATTTTAATAGTTTTAATTCCTTTAGTTGATATGATATATGTTATATTTAAGAGATTAAAGAATTACAAGTCTCCGTTTTTTCCAGATAGAAGTCATTTACATCATAGAATCCTCGATAAAGGTTATTCTCATAGAAATACAGTATCAATAATTCATTCATTAGGCATATTAGTAGCCATAATCATGAATTTTATATATTATAATCAGAATATTTATAATATATAAAAAAGAAATAAATGGAATTTATATTAAAAAGTATTGTATATATCTATAGTCATACGATTTATCAATGAGATATCAAAAAATAATTTAGATTTCTTTCTAGCATTTCTTCCAAGATCTAAAGCAATATTAACATTATTAAGTAAGAACGAAATTGCATTCTTCAGTTCAATACTGTTATTAACTGGGACTAACAGCCCACTGACTCGATCATCAATAATATCATTACATCCTGGTACATCAGTTGTAATTATTGGGCATTCCATTGATGCGGCCTCGATTAATGATTTAGACAAACCTTCTCTCCATGAAGGTAAAACTACTAGATCTGCATTTTCAAAGACAGTCTTCATATCATTAACATGACCAACCAATTTAATACGAGGATTTGTTTTTAAAGTATTCAGCTCTACCTGAGAAATAAAACTATTATTACCATAGTCAATGGCGCCAGCAATCACAAGATTGAAAGTATACTTTTCTTTCCAAAGGATTTCGCAAGCTTGAATTAATTCACTATATCCTTTTTCCTTGATTAACCTTGCAGGAAAAAGAATATTAGGTTCACAATTAAATGCTAACTTAGTTTTATTACGTTTAAAATATTTAGTATCAACTCCTGAACCAGGAATAATTACTGAATTACATAGTTTTCTTTTAGATATCTTTTCTAATTCGTATAAATCAGATTTATTTTGACATACTGCAATAGAATTCCTCGTTGATAGAATAATTCTATAAATATAAAAAGTCAGAATTTTAATTGGTGAATATTTTTTTTTTGACATAAAGTACAATTGTCCTAAACCAGTAAAAGAATTCACGACAGTTTTAACTCTAGTTAAATTTGCAATGATTGATCCATAAAAACAAGGCTTAATAGTAAAGTGATGAACAATGTCGGGGCTAAAATTTTTATAAATAAAAAAAAGATTAACTATAGAATAAAAAGAGCTAAAAGGGTTAAGTGAACTTCTATTTAAATCCCAATCAATAAAACTAAAATCCAGTTTTTTCAAAAAATGAGTATAAGAATCGTTTGGAGCAACTAATAAGATCTCGTACTTATCTTTATCCAAAGCATTAAATAGAGGAGATTTGAAATTATATAAGTACCAGGATGTATTTGCCAGGAATAGTATTTTTATTTTATTATGCATAAATTACTTTTAAAAATCAAATAATTTTATTTTATAGTATAATTATACAAATTAGATAATTTGAGCGTCAACTCAAATTATCATAAAAAGTCTAAAACGCAATTAATTACCAAAATATAAATGATTAGCTTAATAAATTTAGTTTATTTATCTCTTGAAAAGAAAACTCAAAGGAATATTATTCTTCTAATATTTTCTATGGTTATAAGCAGCTTTATGGAACTTTTTAGTATTGCAATTTTTATACCATTTCTCACCCTACTTCTAAATAATTTCGAGTTAAGTGATAACAGAATAAACAATATATTAAATATCCTATTCGGAGATAACTTACTAGTATATATTAGTATAATTATAATACTAATAACAATTCTAGCTGGATTTATTAGATATTATACGATAAAGTGGAGTTCATCTCTTTCCGCAATTATAAGTAATGAATTAGTTTATAAGGCATACAAATCATTACTAAATAAAGATTATAATTTTCATCGCAATCAAGAAAAAAGTAAATTAATATCAATTATTCATACTAATGGTGCAAGAATATTTTATGAATCAATAAATCCAGCTTTAGATTTATTATCTAGTGCCTTTTTTATAATTATTATTTGTATATCTCTCCTTAGCTATAATTGGAGGTTGTTGATAGGAATAATCTTAACTATAGGATCTATCTATTATTTAGTTACAAGTAAGGCAAAGAAATCCTTAAGTATTCAAAGTCGTAAACAAGTTGAGCTAAGTAAGTTATCAATAGAACGTCTAGATGTTGAATTAAACTCTATTGAATGCATAATACTTAGCAACCAACAAAACCTTTATGCTGACAATTATAAGAAAATAGATAAGAACATAAAACTTAGTCAGGCTATAAGTTATAAATTAGCTGTAACGCCAAGAATATTCATTGAATATTTTCTCCTTCTAGTACTTATTCTGGCCTCTATATATATTGCCCTTAATGGTAACATTCGAGATTACTTCCCGATTATGGCTGGAGCTGCTTTGGTTGCACAAAAAGTTTTTCCATATGCACAAAAAATATATGTTTCATGGGCTAATTTAGCAAGTGGGAAAAGCAGCTTAATAACAATAATGGATCTCATATCTTCAAGTAAAAATCAAACTTTGTTATTGTCACCATCCAAAAATGAATTAGTTTTTTCTGATCTTGAATTCAAAAATGTAGATTTTTCATATAACAACAGAAATATAATATTAAACAATGTTAATTTAAAGATTAATAAAGGTGATAAGGTTGCAATAATGGGAACATCAGGAAGCGGAAAATCTACCCTAATTAGATTAGTTTGTGGATTATTAAGTCCTAGTTCTGGGAATGTTTTGATAAATGGTAAAGATATAAATAAAACACACAATAAAATTCACTTATCTAGCTGGATGCGCTCTGTTGGGTACGTGCCACAGAAAGTAAGCTTAGGGGGAAGAACCTTACGTGAAAATATTGTATTTGGTCATGAAGCTAACAACAAAAACACTATGAGTGTAGATGAAATAATAAATATCACATGTTTAGATAAGTTAGTAAAAAGATGTAATGGATTAGATAATGAAATCATACACAACTCATTAACATTAAGTGGAGGTGAAAGCCAAAGACTTTCAATAGCAAGAGCTTTATATAGAAGTCCTAGAATATTATTAATGGATGAACCAACGTCCTCACTTGATATAAGTACGCAACAAAAGATACTTGATAATATACTAAAGATTTCTGAAATGACTTGTATAATTATCACTCATAGGATAGAGACAACAACACATTTCGATAAGATAATTGAGCTAAAAGATGGCCACATAATTGACTGATTAAGAATAATGTGTTAAATTTTTATCAGAATAATTATATTTATAAATATTTTTTTTACTATTTACTAATTAAAAAATGCAAAAAATCTATTACTTTATACGTAGCTTAATAAGGATTCTAAAAATTGAATTTTTAATTATAAATTCTTCAAAGCTTATTCCATATTTACGAAGAGCAATACCTCAACACACTCTTTATCCTAAGCCATCAATTAGAAATGTAGTAAGAGATCAAATAAAATTTTCCCTTAATATTAGTGATTATATGCAATGGCATGTATTCACATCGGAAAAAGATTTTTCATGGAGAATCGCTTATAAAGAATTACTCTTAGCAACATCTAATGAATATGTAATATTTGACATTGGAGCAAATATTGGTGCTTTTAGTTTGAAATTATCAAATATTATTGAGAAGAATCATCGTAAAAATTATACAATTCATGCATTCGAGCCAAATAATATTATTTTTAATTTATTTAAAAATAATATATCTTTAAATAGCCAATATAAAAATAATATTATTCTCAATGAATTGGCTATAGGCGACAATATAGACTATATAGATTTTATTTGTGAATCAGAAAACTCTGGCAATAGTAGAATCATCAATAAAGTCTATGACAAATCTCCTATTCAGAAAGTAAAACAAACTACTATTGATGAATACGTTTCTAAATATAATATAAAAAATCTAAATTTTATAAAAATTGATGTTGAAGGATATGAACCTTTTGTTTTAGATGGTGCAATTGAAACAATAAAAAGGTTTTCACCCTCGCTCTATATTGAAATAACCCCTGATTGGTTTAGACAAAGAGGAAGAAGTGCCACAGAACTTATAAAGACTCTTAAAGATTTTGAATACAGTATATTTCTTGATATGAATAATGATAAAATTGAGTATCAAGATACAATCGAAAAGATATTAAACCAAAAACAAGTTAATATTCTTGCTAAGAAATAAATCAATTCAACTTTTATATTATGATCGATTCTCCAAAATTCTCAGTCATAATACCAACTTATAATAGAGCTCACCTAATTCTAGAAACTATAAATACAGTTTTAAATCAAACTTTTACTGATTTCGAATTAATAATAATAGACAATGCATCAACAGATAATACTGATAATATAATTCAATCTATTCCAAATCAGGAAAAAATTATTTATCACAAGTCGAATGTAAATAGAGAGCGTTCACATTCACGCAATAAAGGCATAGAAATGGCGAAAGGAGAATTTATCACATTTCTAGACTCGGATGATTTTATGTATCCCAATGCTTTAATGGACGCTTACTCATACTTCCTTAATAATTCATCTATAAAATTTTTTCATAATAAATTCGAATTTGTTGATTGCAATAGAAAAGTTATTTATCGTCCAACTTTTCCATCATTAAAAAATCAATATTTGGCTATTTCCTCAGGTAATTTCTTATCTTGTATTGGTGTTTTTCTACATAAATCTATTTATAAAGATATTAGATTTAATACTGATCCTAGAATGATTGCTGCTGAGGACTATGAGATTTGGTTTAATGTTTTATCAAAATGTAAGTTAGGAAGAATTAATAAAATAAATT
Source organism: Prochlorococcus sp. AG-363-G03 (assembly GCA_003280265.1). Taxonomy (GTDB): domain Bacteria; phylum Cyanobacteriota; class Cyanobacteriia; order PCC-6307; family Cyanobiaceae; genus Prochlorococcus_B. Next base: position 30,778 of record QCFJ01000002.1, read on the forward strand.
CAGGTATAAGAGAACATTCACAACGTACAGTTAATAGATATGGTTTTAAAAATCTCTCATACCAGAGAGAGTTCTTGGTTAATAAAATTACAAAAGACCCTAAACTTTTCTCCAAATTTGGAATTTATATTCCCAGACTAAAATCTAGTTTTTATATGATCCAATCGATCTCCAAAGGGCAAACTATTAATAGATTTTCCAGATGGTTATTCTTTTTTAAATCAATTTACAACGATCCTACTATCCTTTTTACAAGAAGAGTATATGCAACAATTTATAATTTAATTAAAATCTCATTTGAATCACCGTAGTGAAAAAAACTATTCTAATTACTGGCGGAACAGGTTTTTTAGGAAAGAGGTTAGGCTTAGCTATGAAAGCTAAATACAACGTCATCTTAACGGGCAGAAATAATAAGCAAAATCTTTTGGCAAAAAAATTTACTGGTTGCTTGGTTGCTCCTCTTGATGTTTCAAGTATAGAAAGTGTTCGTGATGCATTTAATGAATTTAATCCAAATATAGTCATCCATGCAGCCGCAACTAAGTTTGTGGATTTAGCAGAAAAATACCCAATGGAATGTATAGATATAAATGTTTTAGGTTCTCAGAATGTTGCCCGAGTGTCTATTGAAAAAAACATTGAAACTTTAATTGGTATTTCAACAGATAAGGCCGCACCTCCTGTAAGGAATACGTACGGAATGAGTAAATCTATTATGGAAAGAATTTTCTGCAGCCTAGACTCTAAGTCATCTACAAATTGTGCTTGCGTTAGATACGGGAATGTTGCATGGAGTACTGGGTCAGTATTTACTATATGGAAAAAGATGTTGGAAGAGACTGGAAAGATTGGAACAACTGGGCCGGAGATGAGAAGATTCTTCTTTACTGTTGATGAGGCAGTCGCCTTAGTTTTAAATTGTCTTGAAAATATTAATGATTTTGCAGGCAAAGTCCTTTCTAGAAAAATGAAAGCTGCTCAAATTGGAGATTTCTTAAAAGTTTGGATTGAACTGAAAGGCGGAGAATTTGAGAAAATAAAAGGAAGGCCTGGAGAAAGAAATGATGAGTTTCTTATCGGAGACTTAGAGCTTCCATACACTAGAGAAATAATGATTAAAAATATTGTGCATTATTTAATATCATTCAATGAGAAGGTTTTAGATCCTGTGAGTACAGGATTATCTAGTGCAAATACAGAAAAACTATCAAAAGAAGAGATAATTAATATCATTGAGAATCCCCCAATGGAAGAAATCTAATGAATAGAAAAATAAAATATGCATTAATTATGGCAGCAGGAAGAGGATCAAGAATGATGCCATTGACAGAAAAGATTCCTAAGGCAATGGCTCCATATGATGGATCAACTTTAATTGCACAAGGCATAGGCAAAATAAAATCATTTGTTCCACATATATACATAACTGTTGGGTATAAAGGAGCTCTTCTTGCACAGCATGTTGTTGATATAGGAATCAGTGGATTACTTGATACATCTGGCAAAGATAATGCATGGTGGATTTTTAATACTTTAATGAAAGAGTTAGATGAGCCTGTTTTTATTTTGACATGCGATAATGTTACTCAATTAGATTTCAATTTACTTTCTAATGAATATTTTGAGAAGGGGGAGCCTACTGCAATGGTTGTCCCTGTCACCCCAATAGAAGGTTTAGAAGGTGATTATATTCAACATGAAAATAATCTTGTAAAGAAGCTAAGTAGAAATGAAAAGACTAATATCTACTGCTCAGGAATACAAATACTAAACCCAAAAAAAGTTAATAATATAGTCAGTCCAAAAGATAATTTCTATGAGGTTTGGAATCAGCTGATTATAAAAAAAGAACTCTTTTGCAGTAATACATATCCTGAGAAATGGTTTGTAGCAGATACATTAGATCAATTATTTAAAATTCCATCAGGATATTAAAAAGGAAAAACTAATCTAATATATTTAATTTTTGTTGATATTTACTGTCATTTTGCTAAATTAAAAATAATTTATTTTCCATAATGAAACTTGTTATTCTTGCAGGTGGATTGGGGACAAGAATATCAGAAGAAACACATTTAAGACCTAAACCAATGGTGGAAATTGGGAACAAACCAATTCTCTGGCATATAATGAAATTATATTCTTTCTATGGAGTGGATGAATTTATAATTTGTTGCGGATATAAAGGTTATGTAATTAAAGAATATTTCGCCAATTATTTCTTACATATGAGTGATGTAACTTTTGATATTCAAAATAATAATATGAAAGTTCATCATAGAAACGCAGAGCCCTGGAAAGTTACTCTTGTAGATACAGGGGAAAATGCAAAAACTGGGGGAAGACTTAAGGCTGTATTTGATTACATACAGGATGAAGAGGATATTTGTTTTACATATGGAGATGGCGTATCAAATATAAATATAAAAAAACTAATTGATTTTCATAAGGGACATGGCAAACTTGCAACTGTAACTGCTGTCACGCCAGTTCCAAGATATGGTGGATTAAAAATTGATTCAAACATCGTAAAGAGTTTCGAGGAAAAACCTAGATATGAAGGAGGTTTGATAAATGGTGGTTTTTTCGTTTTGAAACCTAAGCTAATCTCTATGATCAGCAATAGTCAAACCTCATGGGAGGAAGAAATATTACCAAAGTTATCTAGCAAAAATGAACTTATGGCTTTTCATCACACAGGTTTTTGGAGACCAATGGATACACTTCGTGACAAAATTCAATTAGAACAGCTTTGGAAACAAGATAATCCTCCTTGGAAAGTTTGGGGATAAATATGTTCAATCAAGTTTTCAAAAATAAAAGAGTTTTAGTCACTGGGCATAATGGCTTTAAAGGTAGTTGGTTAACTCAATGGCTGAGCTTGTTGGAATCAGACATTTTCGGCATAGCCTTACCCCCATTAACCAATCCAAATCATTGGGACTTATTAAAAATTAATTTAAAAAAAGAATTCATTGTTGATATTAATAATTTTGATAAAGTTAAAACTTGTTTTGAAGCTTCAAATCCTGAAATAGTATTTCATTTAGCTGCTCAATCTTTAGTTAAAGAAGGCTTCATCTCTCCTCAGAAAACATGGTCTACGAATGTCTTAGGAACAGCAAATGTACTAGAATGTTGTCGACTTTCTAAAAGTGTTAAAGCAGTTGTAGTTATTACAACTGATAAATGCTATGAAAACAACGAATGGACCTGGGGTTATCGTGAAATTGATAGATTAGGAGGGAAAGATCCTTATAGTGCTTCTAAAAGTTCTTGTGAACTAGTAGTAGAAAGTTATAAACATTCCATTTTAAATCCCAATAACAAAATCAAATATGCAACAGCTAGAGCAGGTAATGTAATAGGAGGAGGGGATTGGTCATCTAATAGATTAATTCCAGATGCTATACGGTCTGTTACTAGAGGAGATTCCATAGAATTAAGATCTCCCTCTTCTACAAGGCCCTGGCAGCATGTTCTTGACTGCATTAGCGGTTATTTACTATTAGCGGAGAATTTATATTTAAAAGGAAATGAATACTCAAATGCATGGAATTACGGACCAGAAGATTCAGCTAGAAAGACTGTTGAAGAGGTAATTGTTGATTTAAAAAAACATATTCCAAATCTTACTTGGCACATAAATTCTAAACAGGCAACAGGCGAATCAGGACAACTTCATCTTGATAGTTCCCTGGTGAAAAGTAAGCAAAGATGGAGACCTGTATGGAACTATGATAAATCTATTTATGAAACGGCAGAATGGTACAATATGTGGATAAAATATAATAAAGTAAATACTAAAAATAATATCAATAATTATATTAAAGATGCAACCAAAGAAAAATTAATATGGACAATAAACTAAATAATGATAATACATGAGCATTAAAATCTTAGAAACAAATATTAAAGGAGTATGCGAAATAGTTCATTCTCCTTTTACAGATGAGCGGGGTCTTTTTTTGAATATATTTAGAAGTGAAAATACTCCTTTATCATCAATATGGAGTAATCGTCCAATTGAACAAATCAATCTAAGCAAAACATTAAATATAGGGACAATCAGAGGAATGCATATGCAAAAAGAACCTTATAGTGAAGCAAAACTAATTACTTGCATTAAAGGTAAAATATTTGATGTAGCAGTAGATCTTCGAAGCAATTCTCCAACATTTGGGAAATGGTGCAAGGTCATACTCTCGCCTGGTTTAAATAATTCGATTTTTATTCCTGAAGGTTGCGCCCATGGATTTCAAACAATGGAAAATAATTGTGAACTGATTTATGTTCATTCTGAAAAATGGAAGAAAGAGGTTGAAACTGGTGTAAATTGTAAAGATAAAAACCTAGACATTTTATGGCCAATTTCAAAGATGATTATGAGTGAACGTGATATGAATCTTCCATTTCTAAATTCTTATGATTAAAAAATGTAGACATTGTTCGGAAAAACTAGGATTTGAAATAATAGATCTTGGTAATCAACCTCCAAGTAATAATTATTTATCTAAAGATCAACTTGATGGAAGAGAGATTACATATCCGCTAGTTTTATATCTCTGCAATAAATGTGGACTCGTTCAATTGCCTGAGACTCTCAAGCCAAAAGAATTATTTACAGAAAATTATGCTTATTTCTCAAGCACTTCAGATAGTTGGTGCCAACATGCAAAAGATTTTGTAGAGAAAGCAATTAAGGAATTATCATTAAATAAAAATTCATTTGTAGTAGAGATAGCTAGCAATGATGGTTATTTACTTCAGTATATAAAGGGAAAAGAAATTCCCTGCCTAGGTATTGAGCCAACAACAGCAACTGCAAATGAATCCAGGAAAAAAGGCATAGAAACCATTGAGCAATTTTTCGGTTCTGATTTAGCAAAAAGCCTTAGGAAGGCAGACTTAGTAATAGCCAATAATGTAATTGCACATGTACCAGATATTAATGACTTCGTAAAGGGAATTTCCAATATATTAAAGGAAGATGGTTTTGCATCAATTGAATTTCCTCATCTATTTAATCTTCTAAAATTTAATCAATTTGATACTATTTACCATGAGCATTATAGTTATTTATCATTAGAATCATTTCGACAAATAGCTTTAAAGTCCAATTTAGATATTATAAATGTGGAAAAACTAAATACACATGGAGGTAGTCTTAGAGTTTGGCTGACACATACGAATAAATCATCAATTAATAAGAACGTTAATAATATATTAGAGATAGAAGCAGCCAATAAAATAACATCACCTGAAGGGTTTAAATCATTTAGAAAAAATGTAGAGAAAATAAAATATAGTTTAATTAAATATCTAATCAATGAAAAAGAAAAAAATAATTTAGTTGCAGGTTATGGTGCTGCTGCCAAGGGGAACACCCTGTTAAATTACTCAGGAGTAAAGGTAGACTTACTAGAATTTATTGTAGACAGAGCAAAAAGTAAACAAGGAATGTACATGCCTGGGAGTCATATTCCTATATATGATATAAAGGCATTAAAAAGCTATAAACCAGATACATTATTAGTACTACCATGGAACCTCATAAATGAAATAAAGAAACAGCAAAAGAATTATAAACTTGTCACTTCAATACCGAATCTAAAGGTTCATTCATAATGCTAACTATAGATATTATAGGTGGAAATGGATTAATAGGTAGCGCTATAAAAAGAACAGTAAAAAATATGACCATCAGAGATTGGGGGATAAATTCTAAATCATATGGTTACTTTAATTTAATGGATGAAAATAGCTGGGATCAACTTTTTAGCAATGATCCAAAATACATTATTTTATTATCATGGCCAGGACTACCTAATTATATGGAAGACTTTCATATTCTTAATAATCTAACAATGTCAATTAGATTATTAAGTAAATTACTCGAGAAAAACATCTCTAAAATCTTAGTAGCAGGTACTTGCTACGAATATGGTTTAGTTGACGGCAAGGTAAATGAAAATGTTATTACTAAGCCTATAACAAAATATGGACTAGCAAAAGATACATTAAGAGCATATTTAGAGATAGAGGCTCAAAAACATAATATAGATTGGTGCTGGTTAAGAATATTTTATCCATACTCTGATCATGCAATCAGACCGACTCTATATAATAAACTTTTAAAGGCTATTAATAATAATGATAAATATTTTGAGCTAGGTTCAGGGAATCAAGTTAGAGATTTTATATTAGTAGATAATATTGCCATTCAAATTGTCGACCTTTTATTAAATCCCTATAGCATAGGAATTTACAATAGTGGTAGCGGTACGCCTTTTTCAGTTAGAGAGTTCGCTAATTCAATTGTAAAATCTAAAAACAGTAATATTGAGTTAAGATTCGGTGTATACAAAGATAGAGAATATGAGCCAAAAAGCTTTTGGGCAGATATGGAAAAATATAACATCTTAATAAATAAGCATAAAATCAATCACAAGATTATTTGATGATGAAAACAATATTATACCTAACTAGAAATGGATTAATGGAACCTCTTGGTAGAAGCCAAATCCTTCCATATCTACTAGAACTATCTAAAAATTATAAAATAATTATAATATCAAGTGAAAAGAAAGAGGATCTAGTAGATTCTCTTAATAAAATTAGAATAAGAAATCTATGTAACTCAAATAAAATAATATGGAGTTATAGTAAATTTTCAACTGGTGGATTTTCAATTCCATATCAACTATTAGATTCTCTTATAAAAGGATTTTATTTTTGTTTCAAGTTTAATGTTGATATTATTCATTGCAGATCATATCTTTCAAACTTTATTGGTCTTCTATTAAAGTTGGCTACTCTTTGTCCAGTTGTTTTTGACATGAGAGGTTTATGGCCAGAGGAGGTTGCATTAAAATTAACAAAAGGTCGAAAGAGTATAATATATAAAGCATTAAAGTATCTAGAAAGATTTAACATTGAGCATAGTGATGCTATAGTTTCCTTAACTGAAGCTGCTAAATTATATCTGATTAATTCATATAATTTGAAAAAAAATATAATATATACAATGCCAACATGTGTTGATACTTTAAAATTTGAATACTCATCAATTCCAAATAGTAAAACAAAAGTATTCAGTTGCATCGGTACTATTTTAAGTGATTGGTTTCTCTTAGATTGGTTGAAAACATTTTTTCAATGTATTGATGAATTTGACGAAAGCGCTAAATTTGAAATTATTACTAGAGATAATAAAGAATTATTGTTATCTAGATTAAATATCAAAACCAGTCTCGTCAATAAAATATTAATTTCATCTGCTACATCAGATGAAATGCCTGAATTATTAAGATCACATTCGGCCTCATCAATGTTTTTTAAATCGGGAATCTCAAAATTAGGTAGTAGTCCAACTCGTTTTGGTGAGATACTTTCAACAGGTCGTCCTATTATTTGCAATTCTGGAGTAGGCGACCTAAACCAATTGATTAAAGCACATAATGTTGGTGTCATAGTTGAAAATAATGACCATCATTCGATGAATAAAGCAGTAAGAGAGTTATATATGCTGCTTTCAGATCCCTTAACTTCATTAAGGTGTAGAAAATTAGCTACTAGTTATTATTCTTTAGGATCAGGATCTGAAAAATATTCAAACATCTACACAAAATTATTATGAGAATGATGTCTTATATGGAGAATATTTTAAAAGAAATAAAGATTGCATATTCACCATACTCACAAGATCTTAAAGGTCCAGGAGATCGAAGAAGATTTTGCTTTTTTGCAAAAGAAATGGGGATTCCCTATGAAATCCTAAAAAGAAATGCTAATTATGACTTGGTTATCTTATCTTCAATCTCAGACCTAGAACAGATAGATAAATTAAAAAAAACGGATACAAAAATCATAATTGATTTAGTTGATTCTTATCTTATAAAACCAACTTGGATAAAAGATTATTTACGTAATTTTGGAAGGAATTTAAAACACAAGAATTATTTTAATATGCTATTACCTCGAAAATACACAGATAATCTAAAGCATTATATTAGTAAAGCAGATGCAATAATTTGTTCTACTAGTTCTCAGAAAAAGGCTATAGAAATTTATAATAGTAATGTCCATATTATTTTAGATAATATGGACGATGATGTTCTTTCTTTACCTCATTATAAATTTAATAATATAAAAAACAAGAAGCAATTGAATTTATTGTGGGAAGGACTACCTTCAAATTTAATGAATTTCAAAGAGATTTCATCAGTACTAAATGAATTAAGCTCCGATATTGAAATCAATTTACATATAATTACGGATTTAATTAATTATAAATATCTATCTAAATATAAAAAGCTTTACACCTCTGATATAGTTAATTCATTATCATTAAATATCAATACTTATATTTATGAATGGAATTCAATAGCATTATCGAATATTGCATCTATATGTGATCTTGCAATAATACCAATTTATCAAAAAAATAAATTTGTTCTTGGCAAGCCTGAAAATAAATTAATTCTACTATGGAAATTAGGAATACCTGTAATCACAAGCTTTACTGAAGCATATTCTAAAACAATGAAAGAAGCAGGACTAAAAATGTGCTGTATGAATATAGAGGATTGGAAAGAATCTATTTTATTATTTTACCATATGGATGAGAATAAAAAGGAAGAAATATCAAAAAAAGTTAGAGATTTTGCAAATGAAAACTATACTAAAGAAAATCTTATTAAAAAATGGAATATTTTATTTAATAGTGTTATCGGTTAGAAAAAAGGATTTTAAAACATACTCAAGTTCTCAGAAGAGTATTAAGTTTTCAATATCAAAGAAATGAAGTTCATAGAATTTATAATTGAATAACTTTTAAAATATATTCATACATAGCCAATAGAATAGATCTATATTTAATTTAGTTAATCAATATAGATGTTTCAAACCTCCCATAAAGTTTCTATAGAAGGTCTTCTTTATATACTATTGTAGTAGTTTTGATAGTATTCTTTCTTAAACAGCTTTAGAGAGAAATTCCTCAATTAAGCAACTCAAAAAGATTTGTCATCCATTTTGAATTAGAAAAAATTATGTTTTCAGCTATAGAATCTTATTTGTCTATTATTAGTACTAAAGAAAGTATTTAGATCATGTGTGGATTTGTTGGTGTAATCACTGGTAAAGAAAATTCATATGATCTTAGAGAGGTTATAGGAGAAATGGCTGATGAGATTAAACATCGAGGTCCTGATTTTTCTGGAATATATTGCGAAAAGGACATTTCTTTATATTTAGCTCATCAAAGATTATCAATCCTTGACCTTTCAGAGGCAGGGAACCAACCAATGCAAAGCTATAGAAGTCGATTTGTTATTGCTTTTAATGGAGAAATATATAATCATAACTATTTAAAAAGAAAATTAGATTCTGAAATTAAATTAAGCTGGAAAGGAACATCTGATACGGAAATTCTTGTAAATTCAATAGACTTTTGGGGTTTAAACAAAACATTAGAACTAGCAAAAGGAATGTTTGCCTTTTCTTTATTAGACAAAATTGAAAATAAACTTTTTCTAGTTAGAGATAGATTTGGAGAAAAGCCACTATATTGGTCTTTTGCAGGCAAAGGATCAGCAAAAGCTCTGATTTTTGGATCTGATATAAAAGCTCTTAAGCAATTTCCTTCTTTTGATTCCACTATTAATTTAAATGCACTTGATGCTTTTCTAAAGTTTTCATGCATTCCTTCTGAATTAACAATATTTAAATCTGTTAAAAAATTGAAACCTGGCCATATTATTGAATTCGATTTAGAAAAAGACTATTTGGAAAATCAACCTAAATCAAACAAATGGTGGGATTATGAAAAAACAATTGAGAGGGCAAGAGTCAAAGAATTTAAATCAAAAGAAGAAGCAATCAAACATTTAGAATTGGCCTTAAATAAATCTGTAAAATCTCAATCTATTGCTGATGTCTCTCTCGGCTGTTTTCTATCTGGAGGAATAGATTCGTCTTTAATAGTTTCTCTTTTATCTAAACAAAATATTGCTAAAATTAATACTTTTACAATAGGGTTTGATGATAAAAACTATGATGAGTCAAAGGCCTCATTGGAAGTAGCTAATTATTTAGGAACAAATCATACTGAGATCTTTTTAAATCCAGAAGATGCTTTAAATATAATTCCTCAACTTCCTTTAATCTATTCAGAACCATTCTCAGACCCTTCTCAAATTCCCACAGCATTAGTTTGTAGAGAGGCGAAAAAAGCAGGCCTTAGTGTCGCCTTAACTGGAGATGGTGGAGATGAATTATTTGGAGGATATGTAAGACATTTCCTTGCCCCAAAAATTTGGAATAAACTAAAATATATACCCTATCCACTAAGAATATTAGCAGGATCCTTAATAAGATCTATTCCAACCAATCAACTAGAAAATTTTAAATTATTATCATCTCAAAGCCTTCTTTCACAAAAAATAAATAAAATTTCCCATCGTTTGAAAAATATTAATAGTTCAGATAGTCTTTACCGATCTCTTATACAACAAAGATTCGATGATTCAATTTATAATGAGCAATTAGTTGAATATTTAAAAGTTTCTTCCACAGAGTATTTTCCCGAATTAAAAAAATCACCCGAATGTTTATCAAATGATCCAAGCGGAAGGATGATGTATTGGGATGCATTAGGATATCTTCCTGATGACATCCTAGTCAAGGTTGATAGAGCCTCAATGGCATATAGTCTAGAAACTAGGGCACCATTTTTAGATCATTCAATCGCAGAAATAGCGTGGAGAATTCCTACAAACATGAAAGTAAGAGGAGGCCAAGGAAAATTAATATTAAAAGAATTACTTATGAAGTATTTACCACGTAAATTTGTAGAAAGGCCAAAATCTGGCTTTGGATTCCCTGTAAAAGAATGGTTAAGAGGTCCACTAATCGAATGGTCTGAAGATCTTCTAAACAATGAAAATCTAAATAAAAATAATCACCTATCTTCTTTCAATGTAAAGAAATTGTGGCATGATCATATAACATCGAAAGCTGATAACACAAATCTTTTATGGTCAATTCTTATGTGGCAATCCTGGCTTAAGCACTACAAAGTATAATGAATATATTCGAATCGTCTTTTATACTCTTAATAACATTTTTGATTGCTTATCAATATTCAAAGATAGTTAAAATAAAAAGGAAAAGAGCTATAAAATTATTTTTATGGCATACTTTATTCTGCTTTATATGTACACAGTTTTCTATACAAAACCAACTTGATGCATATGGCTATTATGTTGGTTCTCAAGATATTTCATCTGTAAAGTATGTAGATTTCCTCTCTAATACTGGCTTTATATTTACATTTAACTCTATTTTTTCTAATTATTTAGGATTAGGAATATATTCATGTGCTCTGATTTTTAGTTTAATTGGAGGAATTGGAGTAATAACTATGGATGCGATAATTACTTCAATTACAAAAGATTCTAATCCTAAAATAAAAATTTTATATGAGTTATTTATTTGGTCTCCATCATTACATTTTTGGACCTCCTCAATTGGCAAAGATGCCATATTATTTACGAGTATAAATTTAATTTTATATGCTTTTCTAAAACCTAGAAGAAGGTTTTTAATAATTTTACCCTGTTTTATTTTAGTAGCTATTATTAGACCTCATATCGGAATCGTATTATTATTCTCAATAATTGGAGCGACTTTCTCTAGAATTGAAATACCAAGAAATTATAGATTGCTTATTAGACTTATTATTATCTTAGGATTTTCATATTTTATATCTTTAGGTATAGATTTTCTAAATTTAGGTACAGCAAATATATATGGAGACCAATTGAATTTTGAAAAGATAAATAACTTAATTAAATATCAAAGGACAATTACAGAGGTTGGAAACTATTCTATTGATATGAACTCTTTAAATGTTCCTTTAAGACTATTTGCTTATATGTTTAGGCCATTATTCCTTGATTCAAATGGATTACTAGGAATTGTTGCATCTATAGATAATCTGGTTTTATTAAGTATTTTTATCTACCCTATATTGCTTGCTGTAACTAAAAAAAGAATACCCATCATAAATTTTAGTTCAGTTAATATATTTTTAATTATATTTATATGTTTTAGTTGGTTTTTCCTATCTTCAACCACCTCAAACCTTGGTCTTGCGTTAAGACATAAGTTAATGTTTGTAGTGCCATTAGTATATAGCCTAACAACTATTACTAAAGGCTTAAGGACTGATAACAATATAAAAAACTTTAATCAATCAAAAATATATTAACTGAATTAAAGTTATGTGCATTCAAACCTATAAAAAATGGATAGATTGATTATATCTAATTTTATCTTTATAAAGTAATTGTTTTAATATCTTTAGGTAAAATTCCCTTTATATCTATAAAAACACCTTTATCTTTAATTAGATTCATCCATTGATTGGAATTTATTGACTTAAAACAATCATGTGCTACTGCAATGATAATTGCATGATAACTAATATCAAAATTAATTTCCGAATTAATTTTGATATTATATTCATTTTCTATTTCTTCGGAATCCACAAGTGGATCAACTAAAACTGGGTTAATACCATATTCCTTTAAATGATTAATAATATCTATTACCTTGGTATTACGAATATCATTACAATTTTCTTTAAAGCTAAAACCAAGTATAAGAACTTCAGTACCTCCAAGAGGTATCTCTTTTCTTGCCATATTCAATATCAACTGATCAACTACCCATTTAGAAAGATTATCATTTATTTCTCTACCAGCCAAAACAACCTTTGGAGTATATCCAACACATTCACATTTATAAGTTAAATAATAAGGGTCAATTCCTATACAATGTCCACCAACTAATCCAGGCTTAAAATCTATAAAATTCCATTTTGTACCTGCAGCCTTTAATACTTCCTGGGTATTTATATTTAGCTTGTTAAAAATAATAGCTAATTCATTTACCAATGCAATATTAAGATCTCTTTGAGTATTTTCTATCACTTTTGCTGCCTCAGCAATCTTAATACTTGAAGCTTTATGAGTTCCTGATTTTATTATTGACCCATAAAGTTGATCTATCCAATCTGTAGACTCAATATTGCTCCCACTAGTTACTTTAACTATAGAAGTTAAACTGTGTTTTTTATCACCTGGATTAATCCTTTCAGGACTATAGCCTACATAGAAACCTTGATTTAAATTTAACATTGACTCTTCTTCAATTATTGGAATACATACTTCCTCTGTTGCTCCAGGATAAACTGTACTTTCATATATTATTAAAGGAAATGTTTCTTTAGTTCTTTTCTTTATTACTTGGCCTATTCTTTTTGAAGCATCTTTTAAAAAGCTGAAATCAGGTCTCTTAAATCTATCAATCGGAGTTGGAACAGTAATTATATAAACATCTACATCCTCAAGCATTTTTGGATTAGTTGTAAAAATCAGATCTTTTCTATTTATTAAGTCAATATTATCTATTTCATTTGTCTTATCAAAACCTTCTTCTAATTCATTTATTCTTTTTTTATTAATATCAAAACCTATAACCTTTCTGTTTAAGGTTTTACCAGAGAGTAAGCATCTTTTTTGCTTGGCAAATTCTACGGCTAATGGCAGTCCTACATAACCAAGGCCAATTATTGAGATTGAACAATCAATAATTGATGGTAAGTTGGTTTTTATAGATTTCATATTATTTATATAGATAATTGTTAATTACTTATTTTGTATATAAGAAATATACCATTCTACAAATTTATCAACTCCTTCTTTAACATTGGTTTCAGGCTTAAAGCCTATCCAGCTCTCTAAAGAACTTGTATCTGCAGCTGTTGAAGCAACATCTCCTTTTTGCATTGGTAGATAATTTTTTACTGATTGGACACCTAAAGAATCCTCAATGGCTTCTATATATTTAATTAATTCAATTGGATCAGAATTACCAATATTAAATACTTTATAAGGAACCCAACTTGATCCAGGGTTAGGATCCTTTTTATCAAATAAAGGATCAAAAGAAGGAGGCTTATTTAAAACTCTAAATAGACTTTCTACAATATCATCAATATAAGTAAAATCTCTAATCATGTTTCCATGATTGAAAACATTAATTTTTTTCTTCTCGATAATTGCTTTAGTAAAAAGAAAAAGCGCCATATCTGGCCGTCCCCAAGGCCCATAAACTGTAAAAAAGCGAAGCCCCGTAGAAGGCAACTCATACAATGAGCTATAAGAATGTGCCATCAACTCATTAGCTTTTTTTGTAGCTGCATATAAACTTACTGGGTGATCTACACTATCCAACTCAGAAAATGGTAGATTTTCATTGCCTCCATAGACTGAACTACTGCTTGCATAAACCAAATGTTTAATTTTGTAATGTCTACAACATTCAAGAATATTCCCAAAACCTACTAAGTTTGACTGTATATAAGCATCAGGGTTTTCGATTGAATATCTAACTCCTGCTTGAGCCGCAAGATTAATTACTTTTTCTATTTGAAACTTTTTGAAAATAGTTTCTAAATTATTTTTATCTGCAATATCTATCTTTAAAAATTCAAACAGATTCTTATCAGTTTTCGATATTGTAAACAACTCATTTATTCTATCTTCTTTGAGTTTCACATCATAATAATTATTTAAATTATCTATCCCTATAACTTCAATATTTTCTCCTATTAATTTTCTACATACATGGTAGCCAATAAAACCAGCGGCACCAGTAACAAGAACTTTCATATTCAACTCTTATAATACTATTATAGTTTTAAAATCATACTATAGTTTAATCTTCAGTATAATATGATTCATACTTTTTAAGTTATATTTTTTAGTCATTGACTTTATATAACCAAAAAAGTTGCGCAAGCCTAGTAAAAGGGTCGGTGACTTGGGTAATCAAATCAAATGTTTTGACTCTATTTTTTGTACCTACTTTAACAACATCTCCATTTTTTAGCTGAGGGTTATTGTCTGAAGATAATTTATTAGAAAAATCAAGTTTATATTTTTTAAAAGAAGCGGATCCATTTCTATTAATTCTTATTATTTGAACATCTTTTATATTTGCTCTCGTATCAATAATTCCTTGAGCCATCAAGATCCCTTTCATTAATAGTGTATTCGCGGGCATTTTTATTTCACCAGGTTCATTAACTTCTCCAATAATATTAACTTTAATTGTTGAAGGAGATAAATTAGAAGTTGCTATATCTAATAAATCTTCCTTAATAATTCTCTTTGCCTTGTGAACCTTAATAATATCACCATCAAATAGCAATGGATTTTGATAATGATTTCCGTCAAATATTAAAGCATATAAGTTCAAACGGGCTTCTTTATAATTACCCTGTGATTTTGGCAATTTTCTAAATATAGTCACATCTCTAATATTTGCATCTAATGTAATACCTCCTGCTTTTTGAATCGCACTTACTAAAGAGTAAGAACCTGTAGTAGTTAAAACATCTACCTCTTCTTTACTTGTTATAGTATTAATTGAATTTTCTTTTGAGAACGAATAGAAGCCAGGATTATTTACCTCTCCAAGCACTGAAACATTAACTGGTCGAGATTCGATAAGAGTTAAATGTATTAACGGGAATGAGATTTCAGCCGATAGCTTTTCTTCTATAATATTTTTTGCTTCACTAAAAGTCATCCCCTCAATATTTACGGAGCCTATCAAAGGCAAATGAATACTTCCATTATTAAAAACTCTAGTCTTAATACTTAATTCTTCATTATTAACAAATGCTATTTCTACAAAATCTCCTGGGCCTAAAATATATTCATCTAACTTTAACTCATCCTCTTGATTTTTATCTGGCAAAAATTTAGATTCATTTATGTTCTGCTGATTGATTACATTGGCTAATGAAATATTTCTTTCACCATAGAAAATGATGTTAAGAAATATTGACAGAACGGCAAGAGATAATATCTTTTTTTGTTTTCCCACAGCAATCAATGTAAGATTAACTTATATTATTTAATGATCTCACGAAAATCTGTTTTTATAACACATTACATGAGACTATTATGATAATAATATTTATATCACTAGTTTTCAAGTAATCTTTTGGAAAATAAATCCCAGAATTCCATAGAAAACGTAAATTCTTCAAGTCCAACAACAGGGGCAGAAGATCAGAACTTAAATCTAAAAAATGACGATATAGATCTTACAGAAATACTTAAAAGTATCTTAAGAAGAAAAAGAATAGTAATAGGAGTGGCATCAACAGTTTTTGTGTTGGTTGGATTAAATACTATATATAAAAGAGTATATAATCCTATATACGAAGGTAGTTTTACCCTATTAATTAAAGATCCAATAAAAACAGACGCGGAAATAAATCAAGGCACCTCTTTCCAAAGTGCCGCTCTAGGTAGATCCGAAAATAAAATTGATATTTTGATACCTTTTCTAAGAAGCCCTTTAGTTTTAGATTCTCTGGCAAAAGAGATTGGTACCTCCTCAAAAAGTTTAATCTCTAGAATTAACCTTAGAGGTATAGGAGAGGATCGCAGAAATCAAGGAATAATTAACGTCACTGTTAAAGGGCCAAACAGAGCAAATAATCTGAAATTACTAAATTCTTTAGAAAAGTTATATCTAAAAGTTGCTCTTGATGAGCGTCAAAAGAAATTATCTGAAGGAATAAGATTTTTAAATAAACAGGCACCATTTCTAGTAGCAAAAACAAATGAACTTCAAAATAAATTAGCTGATCTAAGGATTAAACATAATATTCTTGACCCAACTGAAGAAGGAATAATATTAAAGGAAGCATTGGTAGAGGTTGATATGAAAATACTTGAATTGGATCAAAAAAATAAGAGATTAAAAGAAATCAGATCAGGAATTAAGAATGGGACACTTAGTGTAAATGGCTTTGCAGAAAGACTTTCGGATAATCAAGAAGGACTAATTAATGATGGGCTATCTGTAACTGGAGCAGAACAAACTTTGCTACAGGAAGTTATTAGCTTAAATAATAAATTATCAAAAGCTAAAACCATTTATCGACCCGAGTCTTTAGTAATTAAAGGACTTGAATCTAGACTTGAAGTAATTCAACCACTAGTTAAAAAAAATCAAATGGAAGTGATAAATCTGGCAATCGATTCTAACAGGTCAAGATCAAAGGTTCTTTATGAGCAGAAGGAATTGATTAATAAAACTTTCTTACAACAGCCACTTTTAATACAACGTTTTGATGCCTTAACACAAGAATTATTCTTGGCCAGAGAAAATGTTGCTTCTTTAAATTCAACTCGAGAAAACTTTAAATTTGAACTTGGTCAAGAAACAATTCCATGGAAAATCTTATCTCCTAGCCAAGTAGATGATATTCCAATTTCTCCAAAAATATTAAATAATCTTATCCAAGGTTTAGTCGCAGGTATTATTCTTGGTATGGTTGCAGCACTATTACGAGATAGGTTTGATTATGTATATTTCTCACCGTCAGAGGTCACAGATGAGCTAGGAGTTCCTTTACTATCTCATATTCCTTATATAGAACTATTCGAAGGTGTAAGAGAGGAAAAAAAGTCTATTATTAGTTTGATTAATAAACTGGGTAAAGATAATGATGAAAAAGATAATGATGAAAAAGATAATGATGAAAAAGATAATGATGAAAAAGATTTAAAAGGGAAAGAAAAAAAAGAATACCAAAGATTTTTTTATCAAGAATCCTTTAGAAATCTATTTACTTCACTACGTTACCTTAATGCCGAAAAAAAATTAAAAACAATTGTTTTAACTTCTTCTATCCCTGCGGAAGGAAAGTCCTTAATGTCTATATTATTCGCTAAAACACTTTCTGAGCTTGGAGAAAGAGTTTTATTAGTTGATTGTGATCTAAGGAAACCGCAACTAGATGGAAGATTAGGTATGAATAATATCAACGGTATGAGTAATATTTTAATTAATCCGGAATCAAAATGGGAAGATGCAGTTCAAAAAGTAAAAGGTCATAAAAACTGGTCAGTAATTACTGCTGGCAGGAAAGCACCTGATCCAACACGTTTATTAAGCTCAATAAGAATGAAATCAATATGTGATAGTATAAAAAAATCAGATGAATATGACTTTATTATTTTAGATTCACCTCCTATTTTAGGGGTGTCAGATGCATCATTAATATCAGAGAATACAGATGGATTAATTCTTCTAGCAACCATAGGTTTTGTAAAGAGAAACTTACCTAAAGAGTCAATTAATCGTTTAAAAAGTTCTAAAGCAAATGTTCTTGGTGTTATCACTAATTCCAAGAGAGAGGAATCTTTTGTCACTGATATTTATGAGGGTGGATATGGAGGATATGGTGCATACGGTGCATATGGTGCATATGGATATGTTTATCGTGCCTATAGTCGCGATACAGAAGGCGTAAGATCACGAAAGGTTCAAGATTTAAATTCTAATATTTTTACTGAAAAATTAAAATCAGTTCCTTATTTATATGAAATAATTTTAAAAGCTAAGAATTTATTTTCAAGAACTATAAGATGGATTGACAAAAAATGAGTTCAAGTAAAAGATTCAAACCAGATTGGGTACTAGTTAATGAACTTGCTGTAGGACCAGCCCCAGAAGATTTAGATCAACTGAATATATTGCATAATCTTGGAATAAAAGTAATTTTTAGTCTTTGTAGTGAAAAAGAAAAGCCTATGCCAATTGAAGCTTCCAATAAATTTAAGCTATCTAGATTTATTTTACCTGACCATACTTACAAAAGATTACCTCAAATCAAAGAAATAATTAATGCATTAGATCAACTTTCTCAATTAAAAATATTAGGTCCGGTATATGTTCATTGTTTTGCAGGGATAGAAAGATCTCCAATTTTATGTATGGCTTGGTTGATTAGAGAAACTTCACTTGAATTTACAGAGGCTCTTGAATATCTAATGGAAGTTCATCCTGCTACAAATCCTTTACCTGGACAATTATCCTTGATAAAAAACAACATCATTACACTGAAAAAATCAAAATTATAAATCTCAATAATCTAATTTTTCTATGTAATTATAGAAATTAGAATTTACTAATCGCTTTCTTAATAAGGGTACCAAATCCTTCGCTGAATTTTTTGTGATATGACCAAAGTCTGTCCAAATCATATTCCCATTTTGTGTAAAGTTAGAACATAAATCATTTATACATAAACCATCACGTAATGGGGCATAAAACAAATTTTCATTCTTAGCTGTATATTCATAGGCAAGTTTATCAAAATTTGCAAATCTGTTTATTACTTCTTTCCTTGATGTTTGACAATATTCTGAAATAAACGGTCTATAAAACTCTTTGGTGCATAATTTTTGAAGACCGATAGGTGCTGATGTTCCATCAAGTAGCACAACTGGAACAAATATACTTTTTAATGATAATGCCAAGTCATTAATATGATCAAAATAAAGATTATTAGTTCTGAGACCTCCTCTTAATGATTGGCCAATAAAAACAATGTCACCTTCCCTAGCATTATTAGTAATGTAATCTCTCATTGAATTAACATAAAGCTTACAATTATCCTTCCCGTTACTTAACCTATTAGTGATCTGTTTAGAAGGAAGGTAAGCACATCCTCCAATAGTTAGATGATTTAAATGATATGTTGGGAATAATTCCTTTATTGTTGGGAAATAGTTTGCGGCGTGACTGTCACCTATTAAGTATATTTGTTTAGACTCTGATTGTTTATTGTAAAAACAATCTTCTAAGGATTTCAAAGAAAATTTATTCAGATGGCATTTATATGAAAATATTCCCAGTTCATATTTATCTAATAAAAATGTATTGACTGGGTCTGAGTCATTTCCTAAAAAAAGATATTCTTGTACTGATCTACTAAATAAACTAAGAAAAGAAGAAGTAATCACAAGAAGGATAGATCCTCCAAAGCAAAGTCTCCCTCTAGATATAAACCATATTTTTATCTTTTGAGGATTCTCAATATAATTATAAGATATAATAGAAAAAAATAATATAATCAAAATTTGAAAGGGTATTGACCACCAATAAATTCCAATAGTCCAACGGCTGATAACCAAAACACCCCAATGCCAGAGATAAAGTGAATAAGAAATTAATCCTATATAAACGACAAATTTATTAGTAAATAAATAATATATTGATGTATCTTTTCTTAAACACAATATTAAAATTGAAGAAAGAAAAGTAATAGAAATAGTCGCAATTACTGATGCAGATCTAGGTAAATTCAATATTCCAGCCATTAAAATCAAAATTAAAAAAGGGGATATTTTTCCTAGTAATTGAGAGAAAAATGTTCTTTTTCTATATAATAAAAATACAAAACAACCTATGGAAATCTCCCAAAAACGTGAAGGCATTAGGAAATAAGATGCAGATTGGTTTGTTTCATAAAAATATAGATATAGAAATAAAGATAAACTAGATAGAAATAATGTAGTTATGAAGAAATTTTTATAGCCTTTTTTTGTTTGATCTCTCAAACCGGAGAACCAAAATATAAAAGGGAAAAGTAAATAAAATTGTACTTCAACTCCTAATGACCAGGTATGAGAAAAGGAATTTAATTCAATTGCATCGGAAAAATAATTGGTAGATAATTTAAATAAATAAAAATTAGATAAGCCAAATAATGAAACAAAGCCAGTTCGTAATGAAGACCCAGAATATGGGTTAAAAAGGCAAGTAATCAAAGAAATAAAACATACAAAGACGAAAAGTGCTGGAAAAAGTCTCCTGATTCGTCGCTTATAGAAAGCAATGATAAACTCAAAAAAGTTTTTATTGTTTTTTTCTATTAAAGATGATGTAATAACATAACCTGAGATTACAAAAAATATATCTACTCCTAAATATCCACTTGGTAGAAAATCTTTATTAAAGTGATTTATAATTACTGCAATAACTGCAAATGCTCGAAAGCCATCAATTTCGGCCCTATATCCTTGAGCTATGAATCTCATAAAGCAGAAGAAGATTGTCCACTAAAATAATATAAATAAAAACACCTGATAAATATATTAAATAGACAAGATTATTTTACATTGTAATCCTAATCTATATTTAAAATATAAAAGTAATGAATATAATAGAACTATTCTATAGAAACAAATTTATAACTTGATTTTGAATATTTACTTTTATGCTTGAAATGAATATGAAAATTATATAGAGCTACAATCATATTTTTAAGTCCCCATTGTTTACTTAAAAATAACCTGCTAGGTTTTATACTCGATTGAGGAATATTAGGAAGAATTAAGTTATTGCAGAAACGATTAATTGCCTTTAGATATAGTTCGTGGCCATGATCTATTGTTTTAATTTTTAATTGCAATAAAGACTCTTTTCCCGATAATTCTGTAGGCTCAGTTGTGATTATATTTCCTGAATCAATTCC
The DNA here is from genome assembly GCA_003280265.1 of Prochlorococcus sp. AG-363-G03. Taxonomy (GTDB): domain Bacteria; phylum Cyanobacteriota; class Cyanobacteriia; order PCC-6307; family Cyanobiaceae; genus Prochlorococcus_B. The sequence goes on from QCFJ01000002.1 coordinate 52,199, forward strand.
TTTATCTATCCACATTATTGTATTGCCTATAAGACCAAATTCCTTTAAGAATAAGGACCAATAAGTACAATCTGGACCACCTTTAATGTATGGAGATATTCCAGTATGGAGATTCATAGCCTTACCATGATTCATTATTCTACTTAGAAGCTTCTCCTTTAAAAGATTTGTCCCTGATATCAAAACTAGATCAGGCTTAGATTGATCAATGATTTTGCCAACAATTGTTTGATTGATGTCTGTCACATATACTTCTGGTTCAATCGGGAAATCTGGATATAGATCTAAGTAATAATTCAACATATTGAACCAAGCATTCCTGAACTGAAAAAAAGTAAAAAGTAGACCTAGCAAACTATTGAATTTATATAGAAAATTCCTTAAATTTATTTTCTTTTCAGGATTTCCATTTGGTATCCTAACAATTATTTTTTCCAATGGATAAGAATCATTTATTCTGTGAGCGAGAGCCTTTTGATTAGCCTGATCAGAACACAAAAGAATTATTTTCATATTTTTTTTAACGCTCCTGTTGCTCTATAAATCATTTCGAATTCTGAATTACAATGAAAACTAAATCTATAATTTATATCTTGATTGACTTTAGAAAAGTTATCCTCCACAAGTAACAATTTTGAATAACCTGCTTCGTTTGCTAATTTAAGATTAGATTCTTTGTAGGATCCATTTGGGAATGCATATATATAAGGTTGAAATCCTAAGTTATCCTTAAACCAATTTGAGCATGATAATAGATCATTTCTGAAAAAATCATCACTTTCTAATGCCATACTTGAGTGATAAAAAGAATGAGCTCCCCAGTCATAGTAATTTAATATTTGCAGGATATCCTCTCTATTCATCATAGGTGTTGATAATTCGTAAAGCTTATCTCCTATTTGCTCATAACAATATTTCTCTATTTCTCGTTGAACTTTATATGAATTATTTTTTACATACCTAGATAACTTTAGTCCTTCCTCATATTTATTCAGGTTTTGATTCCAGGAATAATTTGGTATTTTAAACTTTATTAATTCTTTCTTAGAAATCTTACCAATATAATCTTGAAGAATCACATTAACTGGAGGCCTTTTCTGCTCTATACAACTTGGAATTATATTTATATTCGCCCTAATTCCATGTCTCATAAGTATGGGGTGGGCAATTGTAAGAAAGTCTTTGTAACCATCATCAAAAGATAAAATAACTTTTGGTTTTTCTACCGGTGAGTCTAAATTTGGTTTTTCATTTTCAAGTTCAGAAAAACTTGTAAAAGCGAAATTCTCTTTCAAAAATATAATTAATTTACTAAATATTTGAGGATCAAGAGGCGGGTATGCACTACCATCATCTTTTGCTACTCTATGGAGATTTAGAATAACTAAAAGATTTTTTTCCTTTATTTTATATATTCTTCTTTTAATTCTTAAAGGGTTTACAAGCAGTTGATAAATCAACTGTTTTATGATTTGTTTAGTTCCTTTATTATATGGTAAATACATAATTTATATATAAAAAGTAAATAATATTCTTCAATAAATGTATATCTTTATATTTTAACTGGCACTAAAAAACCTAAAGAATTAACCAATTTAATCAATTAACTAACATTATCAGTTAATTGATTCTAAAACATTGATAAAGAAGCTCAAAGCAAAGCCATGTTAAAACCTTTAAAAGATGGAGCCAAGCGGACTCGAACCGCTGACCCCCTGCATGCCATGCAGGTGCTCTACCAGCTGAGCTATGGCCCCAAATCGTTGACATGAGAGTGATTGCAATCAATCTCAAGCAACATAACCATTATACTTCACCACTCAAATATACCCAAATACACCCAGATATACCCAATGTGCGGTAGATTCTGCGGTAAATCTGCGGTAAGCTCTTTGCAATAGAGAACAGGGTTTATGGACAAATGGGTAATAAATCTGCGGCAAAACCTTAAAGAGGATGGTCATATTGGTTTTTCTGTTACTCAGAAATCAGGAAAAGTTGAGCTAACTCACCGCATCAATGAAGGTAAGGGAAGCAAGAATCCACGCTCCAGCGTTACTGTTCCTATTGAGTGGAAGAAAGATAACAAGAGAAAAATTCAAGATACCGTTGGGAACATCCATGACTTGATGGCAGAGAGGAAGCTATCTCTAAGGGATGCTTTTGAGCTTTATAAAAAACAAGATGACATTGGAAAGAATCCAACAGATGTTGAATGGAATTGGCTGGCTGATGAATACTTAAAGACTAAAAGTGATCGCAGAACTACAACACTTAGAGATACAACCAGCAGAATCAAGAAGATGTTGGAAGCGAAAGAGTCTCTACCAAAACCGCGAGATTCAAAAGAACTATATAAAAGGTATTCAGAAAGGAATTTTGAAAAGATGGCCGCTGGTGGTCAGGGCAGGAAAAGAGCTTTCGGAGATATAGCGGCTTTCCTTAAATGGGCTGTTAATAGACAAGGGTTAGACATGAAATGGCTGCCGCCTGATTCAGAAATTGTTCAAGAATTAATTGGATTGAAAAAATTTAGCGAGCAAATCGAGGTAACTCCACCCGTAAAGCCAGAACAATTCTCATGGCTGTTAGATAAATTAGAGGAGAAAAAGTTATATGAACTTAGGCTCGCTTGTGGATTAATTGGTTACTTCGGACTGCGATTAGCTGAGCTTGCTGTTTTACAAGTTGATGGAAATGAATTGTATGTTGGTTCGAAGGTTAAACAGAACTTAAGGAGTAGAGAGAATAGAAAACCAAGGCTTGCAATTGGATTGGATTGCAAAGGTAGAAAGAAGGGCGAAGCGTATAACTTTTTAAAAGATTTTTCCACTGGAGCTGTGCAATTACCTTATGCAGTTAAATCTCAAATAGAAATGATAATTAAAGGAGAAAAAGATCACTATCAAGATGTTGGAGCTGCTTTCTCTCAATTACTTGAGAGAACAGATTGCTGGCAAGAATTAAAGAAGGTAGAACCAAATTTAACTCCATATAGCCTTCGGCATGGCTGGGCTTTTCGTAGCCATACTGATTCAATCAATCACTTATCTGTAAGGAGTGCAGCCGCATCAATGGGGCATACAAATGCAACGCACCAGAGGCACTATGGACAATGGATAGATCAAGAAACCTTGAAGCAAGAAAGAGAGAAATTCAATAAAGGGGTAGAGGCGACTGTATGAAAATCAAGGTAAAAAACGCTTAAGGCATAATGGGGTTATGGATTAGCTGATTAATGGAAAATTCTAATTGGCTCTCTAGATGGAAGGAGGAAACAGAGAAAACAGATCCCCCTGAAATCTTAGAAAAAGAAGAGGAGGAGAAGTGGCAAGAGACTCGAGAAGCGTATGAACTTTTTAAGGTTGAGCCAATCCAAAAAGAAGGAGAGTCAGATGATGACTTTGCCTACCGCCATAAATCTTGGGAATTTCAAAAAGAGGAATATCAGCAATATTGGAAGACGAAAATAAAAAACTATCCTGATAACAAAAAGACAAGCGAAGATAAAAAAAAGGAAGGGCACAATGTAGACCAAATGCTTGAGCTACATATGGCCTATAGGGAATTACCCCAGTCATAACAATTTTGTCAATCTGCTTCTACCTTTTTGCCGCAGAAAGAGTCACACATTGCGGTAAATTAGGCTTTTCGATTAATTATTCTTAAAAGGGTTTTTAAACTTTTTATTATTTGGGTTAATACTACTATCGCCACCTATTTTTTTCATTTTCTTTAAAGTACTTTTGTTGATTCGTGTAAATTCTTTCTTATAACATTTTTCATTATTTTTGCATTTAATTTGAGCAGTAGCGCATTCCGGAACTTGCAGGCATAAATCCTTAAAAGATTTTGCTTGCACCTTTGAAGAATAAAATGACATTAAAAATAAAGAAGAGAATAGTAAAAACCTATTCATGAAAATAATTCCTCATTTGATTTATAAATAAATATAGAAACCATCAAAAAAAGATCAATAGATTGAAACATATATATAGCTGGAAAAGAAATTTACCACTTAATATTATTCAAAGCAACTCTTGAAATTAATTAAAAAAGGGGGAAAACTTGTTGCCCCCCCCTTTTAGCTTTTATGTATAAACTTTTAGCACTTAATGCGACTAACGCTTGAAGAACTTTTTAGCTTTTTTACCCGCTTTTTTCATTGATTTTCCAGCTTTTTTCGTTGTATTTGTTACTGTTTTTCCAACTGTTTTTGCTGCATTTTTTGTTTCTTCAGCTGCATATTTTGCAGCATCTGTAGTTCCTTGTTTTGCCAGTTTGTTTATTTTTGCTCTTTTTCGTAGGATATTCGATGATGTTTTATCAACACAAGAAACAGTTTGTTTTATATAAGGTAGAGGGTTTTTTGATACCTTCTCAGGGTCCTTAATATCTTTTCCTACAGCATTGTACATACACTTGGAAACTACTGCTCCTCCACAAATTCTCTGTACAGAGTTCCATTCTTCAGTTGCGCTTTGGTAAATTGATACTATTTTAGGTACTTTAGGTCCTTTGCCAAAACTCAAGTCAGGTACGAAGTTACAAGCTTGTTCCAGTTTTTGTTCAGCTTGAATAACAGGTCTTGCACTCTTTAAGACAGACCTTATTTTACTTGGGACTTTATTTGCCAATACAGGCGTTGCTAAAGCTGTGCCAAAGGTTGCAGCACCAAGGATGGCACAAAACCTCTTTAATTTGATCATAAAAAAATAGTCTTTATATGGTGACTAGTTTGAACTATAGGAAGGGGATGGAGAAGTTCAACATTCAAACATCAAAAGATATAGAAGAAAGTATTCTGATTGGAGAATCATTTATATTGTTAAAAAAAGCTATTGAAATTGACCAATAAAAAGGGGGCATTTTTTTGCCCCCTTTTAGTTTTTAAGTTATAGAAATTTTGTATTTATTTCGATCTAATGCCTATGCTTCTTCTTTTTAAATAGATTTTTAAACCCCTTCGAGGCTTTATTTACCTTCTTACCATAATTTTTTGTATACTTCTCTGTGCTATCAACTATACATTTTTCATCTCCTTTGCAATCTCCTACAATCTCAGCAACCTTGCATTGTGGAATAAGTCTGCAGGCTTTAATAGCATCATCCTTTGCTGACCCTGCTAATGCAGGCAATGATAAAGATGTGGCAAAGGTTGCAGCTCCAAGGATTGCACAAAACCTTTTTAATTTGATCATAAAAAAATAGTCTTTATATAATGACTATTCTCAAATATAGGAAGGGGATGGAAAAATTCAACATTCAAATATCAAAAGATACAGAATAAATGCTTGTGATGTAGGTGGTCCTAAAAGGACAAATCTATAGTTTTATCTTTATCTTTGTTTGCATAATTTAAAGCAAAAACCTTGATTTTTTCTATAACCACGAGGGCACTTTTCTCCTATCATTGGTAGTGCATTTTGTTTAAGGTTTGGGCTCGATTGGCAATATCCCCTGTTATTTCTATAACCAATTGGACAGTTACTTGGCAATTGACCGTCATAAATTGGTATTACACCCAAAACATCATTTGTTAACGGCAAACAGTAGCCATTGTTAGAATAAAAACCGCTCGGGCATTTTTCACCTACTTGAACTATTGGAGCTAAAGTTTGACTGACACAGTATTTTGATGAAAATTCGGAGCACGTCTTTTCATTTATATTAAAAGGAACATGAGCTAAAATCATCGTTGATGTAAAAAGATTAAATAACACATATTTAGGTATATCTATATAAAAAGTTAACGTAGATTTGTTAAAAGCCAATAAGTGTTGTAATCAAAAAAATCTTGCTTTTTTTATTTCTTAAGTTAAAAAATAAAGAACACAAGAAAATTCTATGATTAATAACTTTTTCCGAAAGTTCGCCTTAAAGTTTATGTGTATTGGTGGAGTTGGTTTTGGTATTGTTGCTCCAAATGTTGCTTTAGCCGATTACAGCTTTGATGGCCCTTCTACAAGTTGGGGTTCTGATACAACTGAGTCAAGTTTTTCAATTAATAAAGATTCAATGAGTTGTTCTTCAGGTGGCGGAAGTACTCCTTCATTGTGGGTTGGTGCTCAAAGTGGTAATTCAGATATTGTTGGGGGAGATCTTATGGAGAAACAAGCTGATGACTTTATATCTGCAGGAGTTGGGTTCACTATCCCACTTGGGTCTCCAGGAAATAAGGGGGCTCATTGTAAAGATGTTATGGCAATCCTTGAAGCCGAAGAATTTTTAAACATGGTTGGAACTTTACAAGAAATGGGTGTAATTACTGAGGATAAAGGCAAAACTCTTATTGTTGAGTTTATGAAAAAAATTGGTAAAGTTCTAGAGGTTGATTTAGCCTCTGCAATTGGAAAATGATTTCTGAAACTGATAGAAAAAAGATAAGTTAATGTTAAAGTTAGAAGATACAAAGTAATCAGGAAATCAAATATTAATTCCTAATTTTTAAAATTTTCTAATAGTTTTTAAACTATTATTTATAAAAATTCTTCTATCCTATTACATCTTATTAACGCTAGTTTTTACTTGAACTCTTTGTAAACTTCTCTTAGAAAATTATAATTACTTAGGTGTTGGAATTTTTATATATTACCTATAATAATCATACTTATCACCTAAAGATCTCTAAATTACTTTTTTAATTTATCTAATTATATTTTATAGAACTATTTTTTTACATAACTAGCGAATATTTTTTATACTTTAACTTTCTCTTCTTTTTATCTTTAGGTACACGAGTTTGAGAATACTTGGAATATAATCTTTGAATCAATACAACATATGAAAACATTTATCGTAAAGTAGGTTATTTAAAAACCATTTGATAAATTAATGCATTCTAGGCTTATTATTAATATTAAGAAGTGTGGATTAGATGTGGATATATTTATTTAAATTGATCATAATTTAATATCTATTCTGAGATGATGAGTAAATCCCTCAAGAAATTCTGGATTATATTATCCAGTTCTTTTTTGACCTTAATATTTGTACTTGAGTTTTTGTTGCCTATTTATAACATTAGTGCTTATGCAGGTGGCTCAGGTAATCACAAAGATTTAATTGAAGATAAAAATGAATATTTATATAGCAATGTTGTTCCATTAAATGAACAGCCATTTTTTGATATTTTAGAAAGTAAATATGAAACATGGAAACATAATCCAATAGGAAATGTTGTTAGTAAATCTCCTCAAGAATCACTAATCAATTTTTATGTATTGATGTCTATTGTTAATAATAAGAGAGATTTAATAATAAATTCTGCTTCTATTGACCCAGGACTTAATTGGAGTGAAGAGAAATATGAACAAATTAACGAGGTAAATCATTTATTTGAACTTGCTGTAAATGCTTTAGATGACTCTGATTTTCCTGAAAGTGTTAGATATCATTTAGCAAATGAGTCAGCTATTGAGATCAAACATCTTATTGACTATGTTTTTTACACTTCTAAAAAACCTATTGATTTAATTGAAAAAAGCAAGTTAAGCAATATGCCATCTAAATCTTTAGACAAAGTATTTGTTTGGCGATTACTTAGTACACCACTATCCCTTACCAACAAAATTGGAGATGATGGTATTGGATTCGGATATAGATTCTCTACAGAGACTGTTAAGAACGCAGCAATAATGTATAAGGAAATAGAATCTGAACTAAAATATATGCAATCTTCAAAGTATTACTCTCCTGATTTTTACTCAGACTTTATTCATACACCTGGAGGTCTTGTGCCTCCCAAATGGTATTTAAAATTACCAAGTGATTTACGCAAATTTTTTGAGCAAGATTTTATATTTGGTGAAACACTTTTCCAAATATTTTTTGCATCATTATCAATTTCAATTTATATTTATGCATTTTATATTTGTTTAAAGAAAATTATATCAATATCTTCTTCAATAAATCAAGACACTTTACCACAACAAGTAGTTGAAAAAAATAGAAGAATTTTTCTTTATTCTTTGCCTTTCATTCCTATTACAAAAATCATTGAGTTGTTTATAGATAATTACCTAAATTTTACTGGATCTGCATTAGTTATTATTACATTTACTTTTGAAGCAATTTTGTTTACAATATCTACCTTTGTAATAATTTTCTTCTTTGAAGCTTTAGGAAAATATATTGTATTTAATTTAAAAAATAAGGCATTAAATAATCGTTCTAAATTAAATGTTAAAAGAAAAGCAGGATTAGTTTTACCAATTTTAAGAACCTTTGCGGCTTTAATTTCAGTAAGTTTAATTTACAAATTATTGATCCTTTTAGGACTATCGCCTTCATTGGTTTTAGCAATGTCGGCTGTCCCTGGTTTGGCAATAGGCTTAGGAGCTTCCAAACTATTGGGAAATTTATTTGCCGGTCTTTCAATTCAAGCTGATAATCATCTTCGGATTGGAGAATTTTGTAAAGTTGGAGATGTTACTGGTTTCGTCACAAGAATTGGTCTGAGGTCTATTGAAATTCAGACTATTGAAAGTAAAGTAACAATTCCAAACTCATCCGCAGAAGAATCCTTAATTGAAAATTATAGCGCTCAAGAAGGTGAAAAATATGGACAGGGCTTGAACTTAAAATTAAAATTACCAAATAATTTTTCTCCAAGACAGACGAAGTTATTGATAAGCAAGGCAACTGATTATGTTAATGAATTACCTTCTCTGATAAATAAAAAGGTAAGTATTGATAATGATCAAGGAAATCTAATGTTAATGGTTTATTGTTTATTAAATCTCACTGATTTGGATACTTGGGATGAGTATATAAGTATGAAAGAAACTTTATTAGATAAAATCCATGAACTAATTGATCAAGTTGAAATTTCTGATAGAAAGATTTCTGTTGCCTTTCAAACATCTCAAAATATGCTTCGTGATATTCCTAATATTGTTAAAAAAATTCTTGAATCAGATACTAATTTTACCTTTGAATCAATGAATCTTCTTTATATTTCTGATTATAGCTACGATTTTATTTTGGAATTAAATGGAACTCATGATACTTTTGATGCTTTCGAGTATGGCATAAGTCAATTTAATCAAAAACTTATTCAGAAATTTAATGAACTTAATATAGAAATCCCTTATCCAACAGAAAAAGCAGTCTAGTATAGAATTTTTAATATCTTAATAAAAAATATTATTTTTGCAATTAGGGAATAAGGATATTTTTAACTAAGAAAGATTTTGAAAGCCAGTTATTAAATCTATTAGAGAAAAATATTTGGATTAAAGGTAAGAGCAAAATGAACCATTTACATTCGCTTTCATATGGCTTTGCCCAGACGCGAAACAAGGAGATTTTTTAAATTTAATCTGTCCACTTTATCTCAGGAAATATATGTCTACCTTGCGCTAGCAGTTCAGAAATTGCAATATTAATTGACTTCTTGCTATTTTTATCTAGGCTTTTTCCAAAAACAAATGCTTGATTATATTTTACAGGATCTTCAATAGAAATATAAAAATCTGAACTATTTATAATAGATTTTTTTATATTTATTAAATTACCTTTTTCTCCAAATATGTGATCTACTTTTTCATTAACTAACAATTCTAATAGTCCTTCTTCGCCTTTCTCCGTTTTGAACAATTTAATCTTTTCTGTATCGTGTGTTTTTAGAGATGAAATCTTCTGATCTAACCAAGTTTCTTGGGCAGTACCTTTGGGAACGCCTACCCCTTCATAGAGTATATTTGAAAACTTATCTTTTTCTATTGAATTTATGTCACCAGGCTGAGATTCTAAAAAAATTAATGAAGCTGCTGTTCCAACAAAAGTTGAAACAATGGCTATTCGTAAGAATGAAAATATCAATAAAAATATATCGTGAGTCATCGATGATCTATCTCCATATTCTCCAACCATAAACATCGTCCAAGAATGAATCAAATTTTTCCTTCTTGAATTGCTAAAGTTAAGAAAATCGAATTTACCATTATCCCATTTATATACAATTAAGGAACCAATTAAACTAAATATTGATAGAAGAATTAAGCTATAAATTAGTATCTTATCTTTTAATAAATTAAATATAAATCTTTGATTTAAATTTGTACTTTTTCTAGATAAGAATGCATTACTTTCT
>QCFJ01000003.1 GCA_003280265.1 Prochlorococcus sp. AG-363-G03
CAAACTCATTTTTTACGGAAGGGCATTCCCATTTCACTAAGAAGAGCCTTACCTTGTTCATCAGAAGAAGCACTAGTGACAATTGTGATATCCATACCTCTAATGGCATCGACTTTGTCAAAAGTGATCTCAGGGAAAATAAGTTGCTCTTTTACTCCGATAGTGTAATTTCCTCGGCCATCAAAGCTTTTTGGACTAACACCACGAAAATCTCTGATTCTTGGAAGTGCCAAATTAATAAACCTTTCCAAGAATGCGTACATGCGATCACCTCTAAGTGTGACTGAGCAACCTATGGGCATTCCTTGTCTAATCTTAAAGGTCGCAATTGCTTTCTTAGCTCTTGTCACAAGAGCTTTTTGCCCAGAAATCGTTGCCATTTCAGCTAGAGAAGCTTCTAAAGCTTTGGAATTCGATGCGGCTTCACCAAGGCCTCTGTTTAAAGTGACTTTCTGCACCTTAGGAACTTGATGAACATTTTTCAGACCAAGATCTTTTAAAAGCTTTGGTCTAATTGTCTCTCGATAGCGTTTTTTTAGTGACATAGCTGGGGAAAAAGTTGATTCTGGTCTTGGTCAGAATTCAATTAGGAAAGAAAGTCTGCTTTAGTTAGTTCAGACAAAGGAAAAGTGAATTAATTAATCAATTAATTCTCCTGTCTTCTTTAATCGTCGTTTCTTGGATCCATCTTTATCTACAAAAATTTCAACTTTACTAGCAACTTTCTCTTTAGTTGAGTAGATCATTACATTTGAGGCATGCAAAGAAAATTCTTTGGTCTCTATTCGGCCAGTTTCTCCTTCCTGTGATGGTTTTACATGCTTTGTTCTTTGGTTAATTCCTTGGACTAAAACTCTATTTTCATAGGGAAGTGTTTTAAGGACTTCACCAGTTTTACCCTTGTCCTTTCCAGAAATAATCTTAACTGTATCTCCTTTACGGATCTTCATTTTGATCCGATCAGCAGGAGCTTTGGATTTGTTAATTGCTGGCATGACTAAATAACCTCCGGAGCTAAAGAGACAATTTTTGTGAAATTGCGCTCTCTTAATTCTCGTGCCACGGGACCAAACACCCTAGTACCTCTTGGGTTTTGATCATCATTGATAAGAACAGCCGCGTTATCATCAAACCGAATTGAATTTCCAGTCTCTCTACGCATTGTTGCTCTAGTACGAACAACAACCGCTTTAACGACATCTGATTTTTTGACTCCCATATTTGGCATCGCATCTTTAACAGAAGCAACAATCACATCGCCTACGTGGGCATACCGACGATTAGAACCCAAGACTCTAATACATTGCAAACGCTTGGCACCACTGTTATCTGCAACGGTTAAGAATGTTTCTTGCTGAATCATTTTGCAGCCTCCTTAGATTTCATACCCTGAACGAGAACATCTGTAACCGTCCATCGTTTGTGAGCGCTCATAGGAGGAGATTCTTTAATCCGTACTCTGTCTCCTACTTTGCAATGGTTTTCTGCATCATGCGCTTTGTATCTAGTCGTACGACTAATAATTTTTTGGTAGATAGGATGTGGAAATCTATTTTCCACAGCCACAACTACTGTTTTTTGCATTTTGTCACTGACAACAGTGCCGACCATTTCCTTAAGTGCCATAACTAAAAAATCAAGATGAAGTGTTGGAGCGGCTTCGCTCGTTAGAAACCGTTAAAAGTTGAGCTAATTCGGTTCGTGCCTCTTTGAAGCGGTGAGTTTTCGCTAGCTGTCTTGTGGCTTGCTTAAAACGAAGATCAAAAAGTTCTTTACGAAGATTTTCAATCTTTTCTGATATCTCGGAATCAGAGAGATTCCTGAAATCTTTTGCAGTTGTTTTGCTCATGATGATGACTCCGAATCATCTGCTGGAACTGGTGTTTTAGCAGGTTTATAATTTCCCTTATTGAGATCTTCTTCTAGGGAAATAAATTTTGTTTTTACTGGCAGTTTGTATTGAGCAAGACGCATTGCCTCTTTTGCAATTTTCTCTGTAATTTCTTCGCCACCCATTTCAAACAAAATTCGACCAGGCTTGACAACTGCAACCCAAAATTCTGGATTACCTTTACCAGATCCCATTCTTGTCTCGGCAGGCCTCATCGTTACGGGCTTATCAGGGAAAATACGAATCCAAATTTGTCCTCCCCTTTTTACATAACGAGTCATAGCCCTCCGACTTGCCTCGATTTGCCTTGAGGTAACCCACCCACAGTCTTGAGCTTGCAATGCAAACTGGCCAAAAGAGATTTTGTTGCCTCTAGTAGCAACACCGCGCATACGGCCTCTTTGTTGTTTACGAAATTTGGTTCTTTTAGGACTTAGCATGATTAAAACTCCTTATGTACCTTCATTGGAACGGTCCTCAAATTGTTGAGGTCTACGATTCCCCCTATTGCGTCTAGGAGAAGAACCAACAGGTAAAGGCTGTTCTTCTTTCGGAAGAACTTCACCTTTAAAAACCCATACTTTGATTCCCAAAACGCCATAGGTTGTACTGGCGACTTTGGTTGCATAATCGATTTCTGCTCTCAAGGTGTGGAGAGGCACTCTTCCTTCTCGTGTCCATTCAGAACGTGCAATTTCAGCTCCATTTAGCCTTCCACCTACTTGTATTTTTAGACCTAAAACACCAGCTCTTTGTGCTCTTTGTACAGCCATTCGAATTGTTCGTCTAAATGCAACACGCTTTTCTAGTTGCTGCGCAATATATTCAGCTAGAAGATATGCATCTGCATCTACTTTTTCCACTTCAACTACATTTATACGCACTTGTCTATTTCTATCACCGATCGTTTTTTGAATACCAGATCTTAATTCTTCAATACCACTACCTTGCCTACCAACAATTACTCCTGGCCGAGCAGTTTTTAATTCGACCTCAAGTTGATCTGCTTTTCGTGCAATCAATACATCACTAATACCTGCTGCTCCATACTTCTTCTTTATAAAAGTACGGATGCGATCATCTTCTTGAAGTAGCAAAGGATAAGTTTTACTAGGTGCGTACCATTTAGAACGATGCTCTTGAGTGATCCCAAGCCTAATTCCAGTTGGATGAATTTTATGTCCCATCAGTCAGTGTCCTCAGAATTGGTTGATTGATTGGCCGAAACAGCAATGCTGATGTGGCATGTCTGCTTTTTGATAGCAAATGCTCTGCCTTGAGCCCTAGGTCTATACCGTTTCATTGGTGGTCCCATATCAGCGGTAGCAGTGGTAATCACCAACGAAGAAGGGTCAAGACCAAGGTTGTTTTCTGCATTAGCAACCGCTGATCGTAATACCTTAGTTATTGGCTCAGTTGATCGATAAGGCATAAATTCAAGCATAATTAATGCATCCCTGTAAGTTCGTCCTCTTATTTGATCAAGAACACGTCTTACTTTTGAAGCAGATCCGCGAATGTAACGCCCATGAGCTAGGGCTGCAGTTTTAGTTGATGAATTAGTCATAATTAGCGTGCTCCCTTTTTATCTCTGATGTGACCTCTGTAGGTTCGAGTTGGAGCAAACTCGCCTAACTTGTGTCCAACCATTTGCTCAGTTATGAAAACAGGTATGTGGCTTTTCCCATTGTGAACAGCAATTGTATGGCCAATCATCATTGGCAAAATTGTTGAGGCTCTCGACCATGTTTTGATGACAGTTTTATCATCATTAGAGTTTTGCTTCTCGATTTTACGAAGCAAACTGTCTGAAATAAATGGCCCTTTTTTAAGTGAACGTCCCATAACGGTTTAATAGAATTTGTAAAGAAAGAAAGAAATCATGAATCTCGACCTCCTCTACTACGTTTAGATACCTTGCGTCGTTTTCGAAGAACATACTTATTACTAGGCTTATTCTTCTTCCTGGTTTTTAAGCCAAGAGCAGCTTTACCCCATGGAGTCACAGGACCAGCCCGTCCAACCGGTGCCTTGCCTTCTCCTCCTCCATGTGGGTGATCACATGGATTCATTACACTACCTCTAACTTGAGGTCGTCTACCGAGCCATCTTCTTCTACCAGCTTTTCCAAGACTTGTATTTCTAATCTCAGAATTTCCCACCTCTCCCAGTGTTGCATAGCATTCTTTTCTGACCAAACGAACCTCTGTAGAGGGTAATTTCAATGCAACATAATCTCCTTCTTTCGCCATAACCTGAGCACTTGCTCCCGCTGTACGAACCATCTGTCCTCCTCGGCCTGGATAAAGTTCAACACAATGAACGTTGGAACCTAAAGGCATAGAGGAAAGTGGTAAGGCATTACCAGTTTCAATTGGTGCGTCTGGACCTGAAATAACTTCTTGACCAACCGTTATGCCTGCAGGCGCAAGAATATATCTCTTTTCACCGTCAGAGTAAAAGAGTAAAGCAAGTCTTGCATTGCGATGAGGGTCATAATGTATTGCTGCAACTTTGGCCGAAACACCATGCTTATTTCTACGAAAATCAACAATCCTATATAACCTTTTGTGCCCGCCACCTCGGTGACGACAAGTAATTACTCCTCGGTTGTTTCGTCCTTTCTTTCGATGCTTAGATACGACAAGTGAGCGCTCAGGTTTTTTGGATGTAACTTCACTGAAGTCAGTTACTACTCTTGTACGAGTACCTGGTGTATAAGGTTTGAAACTTCTTATAGCCATTTTTTTTAAGCCTCCTCAGATTCTGGGAACAATTGTATGGAGTTGCCTTCTGCTAAGCGAACCACAGCCTTCTTCACTTGTGGCCTCTTTCCAGAAAATCTACCAACCCTTCTACTTTTTCTTGGCGGATTCATGGTACTGACACCAAGAACCTTGACATCAAACATTTTCTCTACTGCAGCTTTTATATCAGGCTTAGCTGCTCTTGGATCGACCTCAAAAGTGTACTGATTTAAATCCAAAGCTTTTGTAGCCTTCTCAGTTATCAAGGGTCGCTTAATCACATCAGTAAGTCGTTTATCAAAAAATTTAGTCATCACCATAGACCTCCTTAATAGTTGATAATGCGTCTTCACCTATTACCAATGAATTGGCATTCAGAAGGTCAAACACATTTAGTTGATCAGCAGAAATAAGCTTGATTTTTTCTAAGTTTCTAATTGAGCGCTTAATGATTTCAGAAGGATTGTTGAGAATAATAAGAACTTTCCCATCTGAATCAATTCCTACTCTCTTGAGCAAAGAAACAATTTCACTTGTCTTAGGAACTTCAAGTTTTGAGCCGAAGTCTTTAAT
Source organism: Prochlorococcus sp. AG-363-G03 (assembly GCA_003280265.1). Taxonomy (GTDB): domain Bacteria; phylum Cyanobacteriota; class Cyanobacteriia; order PCC-6307; family Cyanobiaceae; genus Prochlorococcus_B. The sequence continues at coordinate 5,212 of QCFJ01000003.1, forward strand.
TATTGTCACATCAGAAATTCTACTCATTAAAGCAGTACGAAGAGCTAGCCTTCTTTCCTTCCTATTCATTTCCAAGTTATACTTCCGAGGCTTGGGGCCAAATATAACTCCCCCTCCAGGACGAAGAGGCGTTCGAATTGAACCTTGCCTTGCTCTACCAGTACCCTTTTGCTTGTAAGGTTTTCTGCCGCCGCCTCGCACCTCAGACCTAGTCAAAGAACTTGCAGTTCCTTGGCGGCTATGAGCCTGCTGGCGCAAAACAGCACGATGCAATAAGTCTGCTGCAGATGATTCCTTAGCAGTTTTCAAATCAATTGTTGATTCGCCAGTCTCTTTGCCTTGCCAATCAAGAACAGTACAGTTAGCCATCATTTACCTCCTTGGTGGGTAGAGACGCCAACTCTTTTGGCAGGTCTTATGTTTAAAAGTGATCCAGGTTTACCTGGAACAGATCCTTTGACTACTAATAAATTGTGATCAGAATCTATCTTGAGAATTTCAAGGCCTCTAGTAGTAACTTTTTTACCTCCCATACGACCAGCCATCCTCTTGCCGGGATAAACACGACCAGGAGTGGTTCCAGCTCCTGTTGAACCAGGTAGTCGATGATTTTTCGAACCATGACTCATAGGACCTCGGCTGAAACCATGTCGCTTTTGATAACCTGCGAATCCCCTTCCCATTGTGTCGCCACTTACATCAACCTTTTGACCTGTTTTGAAATCATCGACTGTTATTGCAGCTCCAAGTTCAAATTCACTGGAATTTTCAACTCGGTACTCTCGAAGATGACGTAAAAGATCATCTCCTGATTTTGCAAGATGACCTTTTGAAGGCTTATTGAGAAGTTTTTCGCGAATTAATTGAAAGCCTATTTGTACAGCGGCATAGCCGTCTGTATCGGCAGACTTCAATTGAGTGATTCGACAGGGACCCGCTTCTATCAAAGTGACTGGAACGGCTCTGCCTTGATCGTCGAAGAGTTGGGACATACCCAACTTCTTACCTAAGATTCCTAAAGACATGAGTTAAATAAACGCTAACTAAAAGGCCAATCGGTTAAGAAAGACTCGGAATCTGAATTAAATCGCTTATCTAGCCAAAAAAGTTGAAGTTAATTGAATAATTGAAGTTCAATTTGTTTGGAAAAATGCTAGCGACAATCAGCTGGCTGAGACTTTTTCAAACTTTTCAACAAGTTCAAACAGTATCTCGACAAAAGAAATAAATTCTTCTGCGCTGGCCAAAAAGACTAAACGCAATCGCTTAGTCTGCTTAAGCGTCCAGAGGCCCGGCTAGCGGACGGGCATAGAAAAGCTTTAGCAACTTAAAAGATTACACTATTAACACCCATTTTGTGTGATGCTTCACTTAAATAAGACAAAGAATTTGATTTAAGGATGCCTTTATTAATCTCTGGTCATAAATTTCGCAGTGATCTTGAATCATTTGGCTGCCTTGCCATCCTTACTCCATTAGAAGGTGGATCAGAAACTCGTTTACTTAGAAGACTTAGAGCCAGCGGATATCAAACACAGATCACTTCAGCTAGAGGATTAGGAGATCCAGTTGTCTTTCTTACCCAATTACATGGAATTAGACCACCACATTTGGGACATCAAAATGTTGGGAGGAATGGAGCCTTAGGGGAAGTTCAACAAGTTATTCCTCAATTAAATGAATTATTAGTTGAAGATAAACCCTTTGTCCTATGGTTATTAGAGGGTCAAGTCTTATCCAAGTCAGAACTATTAGCAATAAATAATCTTTGCAAAAAGGAACCTCGAATCAAAATTGTTATTGAGATGGGAGGAGCTCGAAGTATTCAATGGCAACCATTAGATGAATTCATCAATAGAGATTAGAAATTAATAAAGGTGATTACTCAAAATTCGATTTGCAATTCTGAAGCTCTCAAAAAAGGTAACTGGGTAAAATTAATTTGTGGTGCAAGTAATCAAGACTTACCTTCAATAACTGATCTTTGCTCAATTTATGGAGCTGCAGGAGTGCATTGCATTGACCTTGCTGCCGACGAAGCTGTTGTCCATGCAGCTCGCAATGCTATTGATTGGGTTTTCGAAACTTACGGGAAAAAACCTTGGCTGATGATCAGCTTAAGTGATGGAAAAGATGCGCATTTTCGCAAAGCTTGGTTTAATCCAGACCTATGTCCTTCGAATTGCTTAAGACCCTGTCAAAGCATTTGTCCAGCTCACGCGATTGAAAACGAAGGTGGTGTAAAGGCTAATAAATGCTATGGATGTGGCCGATGTATTGATACATGCCCACTAGGAATCATTAAAGAAAAGGATCGAAGATTAACTCTTAAAGATTTTGCTCCGTTGTTAACAACTATCAGACCAGATGCAGTAGAAATTCATACTGCTCCAGGAAGAGGCCAAGAATTTGAAAAAACAATCAAGGAAATTTTTAAAGTCGATTTGCAGCTACAACGGTTATCTGTCAGCTGCGGTTTACAAGGACATAGAATAAACCATGAAAAATTGGCAGAAGAACTTTGGCTGCGACATAAATTCCTAAGAATTCATAATCAAAAACCTCTTTGGCAACTTGATGGGCGTCGAATGAGTGGAGACCTTGGAGCAGGTGCGGCCAAAATTGCAGTAAAACTCTGGGAAAGAATACGTCCATTAGCTCCACCAGGCCCCTTACAACTTGCTGGAGGAACTAATGAATCGACCATTAAGTACCTGCCAGAGATTAAAGGGCCTGAAGGAGTTGCTTTTGGAGGGAAAGCAAGAAAGATAATTCAACCATGGTTAGAGGAGGCTCAACGAAAAAAAATCAGCCTTAGAGAGTGGCCTGAAGGCTGGGAGGCGGCTCTTTCAGAGGCAAAACGACTTATAAATCCTTGGCTTGTAAGGAAATCTTTATAATTGGATTTCTCTAGTTAAATCAATCATTCGAAAGCCCATGTTGAGCTGTATTAATGAAGAAATCTTCCGATTAACTAAAAAAAACTGGATAAAGACATGACAGGATTGAATCAAATATGCAATTATCTAAGATAAAGAATCCTAATCTATGTCTCTAAACTGCAAACATAGATCTGGAACAATGGGCCGTCGCCAAGTGGTAAGGCATCGGGTTTTGGTCTCGACATTCCTAGGTTCGAATCCTAGCGGCCCAGTTTTTAACAGTAAGTGGTAGAGAAACCTCTAATTGTTCTTGATTTTGATGGTGTCATAGTTGATGGCATTAAGGAATATTGGTCAAGTTCTCGTCAAACTTGTATAAACCTACTTTCTGCCAAAGAAAAAAATATTATTTCTTTTCCTAGTGAGATTCCCAAAGCTTTTAAGGCAATGAGGCCATGGGTCAATTACGGTTGGGAAATGGTTATTCTGGCTGCTGAATGTGCAAATAACACCAGTCAATTCAAATTATTAGATTTACAAAATTTCTCAAAAAATTATGAAATAGAATGCTCTTTAGCTCTTAAAAAGTGGGGTTGGACACCTTTTCAATTACAAGAAGCTTTAAATCAAACAAGAAAAAAAGCAATATCAAATAATTTCAATCAGTGGTTAAATTTGCATCGGCCTTTTTCTTTAGTCACTGAACGCCTCAAGACCCTTGAGAATGAAGGCATTGAATTTGCTGTTTTAACAACAAAAAGTATTGAGTTCACAAAAAAGCTGCTGGATTGTTTCGATCTTCAGCCAAACCTTGTTTTTGGTCACGAATCAGGAAGTAAAGTCGATGTCTTGAACCAACTCTTACAGAAAAGAAGAATTCGAGGGTTTATTGAAGATCGAAGAACTACCTTAGAAAAGGTCTTGGAAGATCCCAGGCTGAAATCTATCCCCTGTTACTTAGCAAGCTGGGGATACTTAAAACCTCAGGATCGAAATAATCTTCCTTCTGGTATTAAATTACTAAATTTAGATATTTTACGAGAACCTATCTCGAAGTGGTCTTGACTTAATAGCGTACGTCTGTACTATCGGTTTAATTGCTATTCGTTGAGGAACTGAGTATTTCATCATCAATCCCAACGTCTGTTGTTATCCCTCTGCATTAACGTTATTTGTCATGTCAAACGAAGGTAAGTCACTTCAATCAACTGAATCCAAGAAAATAGACGGAAAATCTGGAGAGAAAGAAAAAGCATTGAGCTTAGTGGTTGGGCAAATAGAACGCAATTTCGGGAAAGGTTCAATCATGCGTCTTGGGGACGCATCAAAGATGCGGGTAGAAACAATATCTACGGGTGCTTTAACTCTTGATTTAGCTCTTGGTGGCGGCTATCCCAAAGGACGTGTAATTGAAGTTTATGGTCCCGAAAGTTCTGGAAAAACAACGCTGACATTACATGCAATAGCCGAGATTCAACGTAACGGTGGAGTTGCTGCATTTGTAGATGCAGAACATGCTCTTGACCCAGTCTATGCAGCCTCTCTTGGTGTTGATGTAGAGAATCTTCTCGTATCTCAACCGGATACAGGAGAGATGGCATTGGAAATCGTTGACCAACTTATTAGATCTGCTGCAGTCGATCTAGTAGTTGTTGATTCAGTCGCTGCACTTACGCCCCGTTCAGAGATAGAAGGAGAAATGGGTGATCATTCAGTAGGTGCTCAAGCTCGTCTAATGAGTCAAGCAATGAGAAAAATTACTGGAAACATTGGTAAGTCTGGTTGCACAGTCATTTTCTTAAATCAATTACGTCTAAAAATTGGTATTACATATGGGAATCCAGAAACAACAACTGGTGGAAACGCTCTTAAATTTTATGCCTCTGTAAGATTGGATATTCGTCGTATTCAAACGCTAAAGAGAGGAACTGAAGAATATGGAATTCGTGCAAAAGTGAAAGTCGCAAAAAACAAAGTTGCACCTCCATTTCGAATAGCCGAATTTGATATTCTTTTTGGGAAAGGAATTAGTACTCTTGGTTGTCTTCTTGATTTAGCAGATGAGACTAATGTCGTCACTCGTAAAGGAGCTTGGTATAGCTATGAGGGTGACAATATTGGGCAAGGAAGAGACAATACCATTACTTGGCTTGAGCAAAATCCTGAATCAAAAGACATAATTGAAAAATTAGTTAAAGATAAATTAACTGAGGGCTCAGAAGTAAGTGCTAATTCAATGAGACCACTAGCAGCAGCAGCTCGACATGCTTCATTACGAGCCAACTTAAACCAAGTTTCAGCGAACGGTTGAAACTAAAAATATAGTTGAGTTTATCTGATGTCTGCAGGAATCCACCACCCTGCAGCAGGTCCAATAAAACGAACAATAATCCAAAGAAAAACTAAAGCAGCAATACCTACCCATCCTGCACGAATACTTAATTTTATAAATTGATCTCTTTGAGCTTGCGTCACAGGAAACCAAGAGACAATACGAGGTGACTCATTCTTAGAGTTTTTCTTACTACGAGGTTTCAATCCTTGTTCAGATCTTCGCCGAGCTTCTCCCATTACAAAAAAACAATATTTTTTAATCTAAGATATTGATTTTAATAAGGCAATAAACGCTCCAACGCAATCCACGGCTCAAGAGCTTCAAATATTAGTTTTCCCCAACTTCTATAGTGCATGCGGCCATCCAGTATAGCGACTCGAACATCTCCACCCCTAATGATTGCAAGCGATTTGAGAAGTATAGTAAGAGTTTCGGGAAGCAGGAATTCTCGAAACCAATCACAACCTTGATGCTTAAGCATTTCAACTCGAGCAGCAACCCAGGGCGACTCTAAAGAAGGAAATGGAATCACTGGAAAAATCAATTGATCTGGTGCTGGCAAATTGTACTGATTAACAATCCACCAATGACAACTACAACAAAGAATCCCATTAGTCTCAACATCAGTAGTTTCATGAACTACTCTCAATCCAAAATCTCCAGCCAATTCACTAGTTATTTGAAGTCGTAGCTGCAAATCATCTACCAAAATAATAGTTGGACGAGGACGACCAAGTATCAATCTTTGACATTGTCTTACAATATGACGATAAAAATGAGACGTATTTGGCAAAGGTTGTCTTTTGGGGACAAACAATGGGATAGGTTCTTGATCAAATTTATTTCCTAAATTCACCTTCATAGTAAAAGTAAATTTTTTACTATTTAGATCTAAAAAGAAACAATCGCTTTGGCCTGAATTCGTCAGCATTAAAAGAGTATTTTTTGAAAACAAACTGGAAAGAGTTTGCAAAGGAAATAAAGGTTGAACATACCAATCCCAACTAAGTTTTCGCTTATCTAGTTTCACCCAGGTTACCCATTCATTGTTGACTGCATTAAGAGCTCGTTTCCAAGGCATAGCGGAAGGCAAGTCATCTTTGAGAATTTCTTTTAATGTTAAAAGTTCCCTATGATCAATTCTTATGACAGCATCAGAGCGAACTGAATGACTAAATAGATCTCGAGTTAAGCGCTCATGAAGTTCGATAAGTGAAACTTCAAAACGTGAGCGAGAAGCAATTAAATCCTCCCAATCTTTTTGAGTAATTTTTATAGACATAGATTCTCTAAGCTCACTAGAAATAAACTCAGATTCAGGAAATATTAATTGGCGATTTTTTAATAAATCTTTTTCATGAGCAAAAACAAGATCTTGATATCTTAAAACCCAAACTTTTTTATCTGAAGGAGTTAATTCAATTCCCTCTACATAATCGAAATCTAATCGACTAGATCTTAACTTTGGTAATTCCACTTCAAACAAGAGTCGATATTGTCTCTCTGATAGAATTAGAACAACATTCTTGTTATACAAACAAAGCGGAATCAAAAGACCAGGCCACCAAAAATTTTTACTGTCACTTGATAGTTGAATAAAAGTATTATCTTTACGACTTAAGCTCCTAGCTATTAACCTTGTCAGGGTCAAATTATGAGGCCACAGAGCAAGATTATTTTGATAGTATTTTTTCAGATGTTTATGTGAATTCACCGCAAGCATTAGTAGTACCTTTTATCAATAAATTCTTTTAATCATGTTGCCCTTTCAATAAAGATATAGAACAATAATATTTATGGAGCTTAAAACAAAAACCTCTCAAAATATTGGAATTGTTGGATTAGGTCTAATTGGAGGTTCCTTAGGCTTAGATCTCCAAGAGCTTGGATATACAGTTTATGGAATTACTCATCGAGAAAAAAGTGCACAAAAAGCAAGAGAAAGAAAACTAGCCCAAATTGTCAGCACTGATACAAGCGTATTAAACAATTGTTCTCTGATTTATATTGCTTTACCACTGGAACAGCTCCTAAATCCTTCAGCAGCCCTTATCAATGCCATTCCTAGAAATGCTGTTGTTACTGATGTTGGATCTGTGAAAGTCCCTATTTTAAATACTTGGAACAAGCTACATCCTCGTTTTGTAGCCAGTCACCCAATGACTGGGACCGAAGAATCTGGGGTTCACGCAGGTCAACATAATTTATTTAAAAACAAGCCATGGGTTGTTACCCCAAGCAAAGAAACTGATCAAAAAGCTCTCGAAATAGTGCAGCAAATTGCTTTATCACTTGGGAGTCAATGGATAAGCTCTGAAGCTCAAATACATGATGAAGCTGTTGGATTGATTTCACATTTACCAGTTCTAATTAGCGCGGCATTGCTCAACACATTAACTACAGATGTAAAGCCTTCCTTATATTCACTTGCAAAAAGTATTGCATCCAGTGGGTTTTCTGATACCTCCAGAGTTGGAGGTGGCAACCCAGAACTGGGAGTCTCTATGGCAAAATTTAATAAGAAAAATATTGAGAGACATTTGGCCTCTTATAGACATTCTCTAAATCTTTTTGAGAAATATTTACTGGAAGAGAACTGGAGTGAGTTAGAAAAAATGTTAGTCAATACTCAGGAAGAAAGACAAAATTTCATTTCAAAACCTACTAATTAAAGACAGGGATATTCAAATGCCTACCTTTAGATTCCATTAGTTGTCTGACAACCATCATGGCTGATTGGCTTACACCAGCTGTACCTTCGCCGGGATAAATTGAATCTCCACAAAGCCATAAACCTCTGAGAGGGGTCCTACTTGACAAGCCAAATGGCCCAAATTGATCTGGATGCTGACCAAGCCCTCCGACTATCCCACGAGGACGTCCTGTCCACTTTTTGAAGCTTCTTGGAGTTGCAAATTCTTGATAATCCCAACTCGAATCAATCAAATCAAACTTTTTATTCAAAATAGTTCGTATCTGTTTTGATAAAATATTTTTTTTTCTGGCATAGGATTGATTATCTAGATTAGACCATTGATCAATATCAACAAATACACTTGCAATTAAAGTAGCCATTCCCACTGGTGCACGCTGATCATCTTCCATGCTTATAGAAATAAATAAAGAGCCGAAATTCTCATCGAATACTTGAATATGTCCTGGGCAATCAACTGGCAAGTCAGTACGACGGAGAGCTCCATAAAATACAGCTGCACCACTTGGTTTGGGTAATTTTTTTATACTTTTACGATATGTTTTAGATAAACCACCATCAATAGGAATTAAATCTAAAAGAGATTGAGGAGGCAAGCTAAAAACAATATCTGATGCTTTCAGCTCAATCAAGTTTTTTCTCCTATCAATTACATTGACATGGAAAATATTTGATTTTGTTTGACTGATTATTTTAGTGACTCTATGTCCTATCAAAAGGTTCCCACCATCTCTCAAAAAACTATCTTTCAACAAATCGCTAAGAATTTGCATTGATCCATGAAGATGCCATAACCCTCTGGGAGATTGAGCCATTTGAAGAACAGTTGCACCGTATAAAGCTGCCGTTCTATTGGCTGGCTCTTGAGAGTAAAGTTTTAATTGAAGATCTAGAAAACTTCGTAGACGTCTATCTTGATGACAACCAGTTATTTTAAGCAAATCTCCAATAGTCAATTTACTCATAAAACCTGTGAAAAGATTTGAAGGACGTATAGCTCTAATTAATTGACTTAAATCCCACAAATTTCTTACAGGAAGTATGGGATCTCTTTCTACAAATGCCCAGTTACTAACGTGAATTTTAGAACATAATGACCAGAAGGTTTCACTCCCAGGAAACTGTTCTTTTCTTTCTTTATCCCATCTTAATGGATCATGCCAAAGATTGATTGGCCTACTCCCATCACCAAGAACAACTGAACATCCAGGATCTAAAATTTTCGCATCAGGTAAAGGAATATCTAAATAATTAAATAAACGATGATGAATTCCTCCCCTCTCAAGACCTGCAACTTGGGTAGCGCCTACATCAAAAGTATAAGAACCTCTTTTAAAAGTTCCTGCACAGCCACCTAATTGAGTATGTGCTTCGACCAAAGTTACCTGATAACCCTCTCTAGCGAGAAGAGCAGCACCTGTTAAACCAGCTATCCCGCCCCCAACAACAATGATAGATTCTTCAGACATAAAAAATTATCCAGCGAGAATAAGGTGAATGAAAGAATTAATCAAAAATGCTCTTTCCAGTTCAAATAAAATAAACAAAAACTCATTAATAGAAAAAATAATTCCGGTAGGCGGAGGTTGTATCCACAAAGCTTGGTGCATTTATTTCCAAAATGGCAAAAGAGTGTTTGCCAAATCAAATCATATAGACAATATTAATATGTTTAAGTTCGAACGTGAGTGTCTTTCTGTTCTCAAAAGATTTGCTAATAAATCGTATATCTGCGTTCCTAAAACACTTGATCTAATAACTTATCAAGGCATATCTGTACTTTGTTTAGAATGGATAGATCTCGAACAATCCCAACAAAATCTCCTTGGACAAGGTTTAGCACTACTGCATAAATCATCGAGTGAGTGGAGCCAAAAAAAATTCGGATGGGAAGAAGAAGGTTTTATAGGTTCTAGCACCCAAACAAGAGGGTGGAGCAGTAACTGGGGCGAATTCTTTGTCAATTATCGTCTTAGGCCACAACTTATAAAGGCAAAAGAATGGGGTCTTATAGTTGATGATTATGAAGATGTTTTAATATATTTAAGCTCATACCTAAATGATCATAACCCAAGGATCTCAATAGTTCATGGTGATCTTTGGTCAGGCAATTGTGGAAGTACTAAAGATGGTTTAGGAAGTCTTTATGACCCTGCTTCATATTGGGCTGACAGAGAAGTTGACATCTCAATGACTAAATTATTTGGCGGTTTTAATAAAGAATTTTATAAAGGATACGAACAGATCTGGCCACTAGATACGTTTTCAAAAGATAGAACTAATATTTATAATCTTTACCATCTGCTTAACCACGCAAATATGTTTGGTGGATCATACAAAGAAAATTCATTAAAAATACTAAAAGATCTGAGGTCACGTGTGTAACGAGACCTCAGATCTTTGATTGTTTACTTATTAATTTATCCTAGGTACTCTTTTTTAAGATTTTGAACTTTATCAAATACAGCTGTTCTTTTTTCACTTGTAGTTAAATTTTGCCAACTCCACTGGCCTAAAACTACTATTCCAAGAAGTTCAAGTAAACCAGGGAGAATGGGGAAAAAATTAACTGTATCAATAACAACCTTGATTAATACTTGAGCAAGAACAACCACAGCAATGATTCCTGCGGCCTTGCCATACTTACCCATCTGGGTCCAATCAATTTTGCTCAATGATTCATTAACTTTCCCCATTACATCACTGTAACGTTCTGAAAAATTAACACCTTCAGTTTTCCCTCCCTTTGATTCATCTTTAGAATCAGGATTTACATCAGACATGAACACAAGCGACTAAGCAGTTATGGACAGAGCGTATCGAATTAATTTGAGAAATGCCATAGGCTTTATGGGGATAAGTCCGAACCAAAATAGAGAGGATGCCGAATTAACTCACTTTTTCTGATGAAAATTCCAAAATATATTGAATTCCATAACGAGACAAATTATGTTCTCTCTAGATTTTTAAAGGCAGCTGAACCAGATGAAGGCTGCGCTATATTAATTGGTCAAAAAAAAACTTCCATAACAGATGTAAAAAAAAATTTTTGGAAAGTAATGCACATCTGGAATTGTCGTAATGTATGGGGAGAACCAGAATCATTCTTAATTGATCAAAATATAAAAGTTTTTGCTAATCAAAAAACTCTTCAACCATCAAAAAATACCCGCTTCGAAATAGACGCAAAAGATCATATTGCCTCTCAAAAATGGTCAAGAGAAAATGATTTAGAAGTTTTATGCTGTGCTCACTCTCATCCTTCAAGTGAAAACAAACCGTCGAAAATAGATTTATTCTTCCATCAATCTCCTGGTCTTATGGTTATTTCAAATAAGGATGGAGATTTAAAGGCATGGTGGATCAAAAATAAATTTGATTTTCATAGCGTGAAAATTAAATTTATTTCTTTAACGTAAGTAAATCATTAAAGGGTTGACTCATGGAGCAAAGCCAGAATGACGCAAATTTAAATCTCGATGAACTTGCTAGGTATGCAAGACATATAAGTCTTCCTGAAATAGGTATTACAGGTCAAAAAAAATTGAAGACAAGCTCAGTTGCTTGCATTGGGACTGGGGGACTCGGTTCTCCACTTTTAATTTATCTTGCTGCAGCTGGAATAGGACGTATCGGAATAGTTGATTTTGATGTGGTTGAATACTCAAATTTACAAAGGCAAATCATTCATACAACTGATTCAATAGGCCTATTAAAAACAGATTCTGCCAAAAAACGCATACTCAAAATAAATCCTTCTTGTCGAGTGGATTTATTCAATCAAAAACTAACAAGTAGTAATGCTTTAGAAATACTTAGAGCCTATGACGTGATATGTGATTGTTCAGACAATTTCCCAACACGCTACCTAATTAATGATGCTTCTATAATTCTCAAGAAGCCACATATATATGGTTCAATTGCACGATTCGAGGGTCAGGTAAGTGTATTTAATTTGAAGAAAGATAGTCCTAGCTATAGAGATCTCATTCCAACGCCACCTCCACAAGAATTAATTCCATCATGCTCTGAAGCTGGAGTTATGGGAATTCTTCCAGGAATCATAGGTACAATTCAAGCAGCAGAAGCAATAAAAGTAATAACAAATATTGGTTCTCCACTAGATGGAAGAGTCCTCATTTTTAATGCATTAAAGATGAGCTTTAAAGAGCTAACATTGAAATCTAGTCAAGAGAGTAGCAATATCAATAAATTAATAGATTATAAAAGCTTCTGTTCAGAGGTTAAAGTTAAAAATGAGGTCGATTTAGATATAAAAAGTATTTCAGTTCAGGAATTAAAAACACTTCTTAGTCAAGCATCTAAAGAGACATTATTGATAGATGTTCGCAACCAAATCGAGCATAATGAATGTTCAATTTCAGGCTCCAGGCTAATACCCCTTAGTACTATTGAAAGTGGGGAGTCCATCAATGAAATCAAAATTCTTGCCGCGCAAAAAAATCTTTATGTATTTTGTAAAAGTGGAAAAAGGTCATTGCGAGCACTAAGGCATTTAGACAAACTTGGAATTCAAGGTGTAAATATTGAAGGAGGTATTGATGCCTGGAACAAAGAAAATATTAATTAGAACTAATAATCAACTCCCCTCTTTAAATCAACTCCTTTTTCTGCATAGTGCTTATGACACACCATCTCAGAATGAACACTTGCCAAATCAAAATACAGAGGTTGATTTTTACATCTTCCTGTAATAATCACTTCGGTCTCTGATGGTTTGCGCAGTAATGTTTGAACGATAGGCTCAACTGGTAGGAGTTCCAAATCAACAGTTGGATTTAACTCATCCAAAATAACTGTCTTATAAAGACCACTTGAAATCGCTGCTCTTGCAATTTCCCATGCTCTCTCAGCTTCTACATAATCAATGGGTTTTTGCTGGCCTCTCCAAACGATCGCATCTCTACCAGATCGAAGATGGTCCACTAAATGAGGATAACTTTCTCGAAGAGCTGCAATAGCAGCATCTTCTGTGTAACCACTACCACCCTTAAGCCATTGCAAAATTAAAACACGATGACTTTTATCCTGACTAATTCCTCTACCGATAGCTTGTAAAGCTTTACCCAAAGCACTGGTTGATTTGCCTTTCCCTTCCCCAGTATATATTTCAATTCCGCCAACATTATTTTCAAAAAGACTTTCCTCTTTATTCATCTCAGGGCGCCTGTGAGCTCTCATCTCAGAATGTAGTTCAGCAATTTTAATTAAAGGGTTTGGTGCTGCTCTACCAGTGACAATGATTTCCATACCACTTGGTCTTGCAGTAAGTGTTTTAACAACTTCTTCAACTTGCAATAAACCCAAATCCAGAACAGGATTCAATTCATCTAGGACAACAACTGAATATAAGGCACTGGCAATCGCCCCCTTTGCTATGTCCCATCCTCTTTGAGCTTCCTGATAATCAAATTTTGTAGATTGATCGACGTTGAAAAATTCACCTCTGCCAGTCCTAACTTGATCAATCAGGTGGGGGAAACCTTGTTGTAAAGCATCAATTGCTGAATCTTCGTCATAAGAGCGACCAGGCCCTTTCAAAAATCTAAGAAGTAATACTCTTGTTTGTTTTTTCTCACATATACCCAAACCTATAGTTCTCAGAACCACTCCCAAAGCTGCTTGACTCTTGCCTTTACCCTCTCCGTCATAAACATGTAATTGTCCATGACTTCGTTCTTGGCTTTCCGATGCTGTCGTAATTCCTATACCGTTTGATACCACGATCGATAATTCTGCTTCTTAAGCATGCAACTTAACTTCTTCTACATTACACGTCATAGAATATGCAAAATACACACAAAGATGAAAGAGTTCAGAACGTTAAATTCAAACAAATTAATGATCCTCTAAAAAAGTGTTTTTCAGTCAACTTGAATCTTTATCTGAATCAGAACTTGAGCAACTAAAATTGTTAAGGGAGTTTATTAAAGATATAAATAATGCATGTGTTGCCTTCTCTGGAGGCGTTGATAGTTCTTTAGTAGCAACAATAGCGCAAGAACAGCTAGGCTTAAAAGCCCTTGCAGTTACAGGTGTCTCTCCTTCTTTAGCTCCATATTTGCTAAAGCAAGCGCGTCTTCAAGCGGCTTGGATTGGTATTCGTCATGAAGAATGTCAAACCCATGAAATCAATGAGCCAAATTACTTTAAGAATCCTGAAAATAGATGCTTTGCGTGCAAACAAGAATTGCACAAGCATTTACATAAAATTTCAAAAAAATACAATAATGCTCAAGTTCTCGATGGAGTTAATCATGACGACCTTAGCGACTTTCGACCAGGTATTAAGGCAGCTAATCAAGCAGGCGTGATATCACCTCTGGCCGAACTGAAAATAGATAAAAAATCAATTCGTTCGATTTCCAAATCATTAGGATTACCTTGGTGGGATAAACCTGCTCAACCATGTTTAGCCTCTCGCATTCCTTTTGGAGAGGAAATAAGTTCAAAAAGGCTGGAGCAAATTGCCTTAGCAGAAGAATGGATTATTAATCAAGGTTTTTCTAAGGTACGTGTAAGAAGTCAAGGTCTATCAGCAAGAATTGAATTACCCGCACATGAAATAAACAACTTTCTGAAAATTATTCAAAGAAATCAATTAATTAAATATTTTTTATCTTTAGGTTTTCATTCAATAAGCCTAGATCTAGAGGGTTTTATTAGTGGAAAACTCACTAGAGACATAAAGAAAAACACCTGAAAGATCAAATTTCATCTCGAAATAATTTTTGATTTACTTAAAGTATTGATTTTGCTCAGGGTTCACGATGCAAAGTTTGAATTCCGGAAGGAATCTCTCTGGCAATATTTTTAAAAGAGAAGTTCTTAGCCAAAAAATCTTTGAAAAGTACTTTACAAGCTTTTTCAGGCATCGTATGGTCACCACAAGTGAATACATCAATGGCTGCATAACCAATCTCTGGCCATGTATGTATTGAGATATGAGATTCAGCCAATAAAGCGAGTCCAGTAACTCCCTGAGGTTTAAAACTGTGTGTTACCAAGTTTATGAGCGTTGCACCAGCAATTTTGGCCGATAATGTGATTGTTGTCCTTATAAAAGCTTCATCATTAAGCTTCGCCTGATCACATTGATAAAGTTCAAGTATACAGTGCCTTCCGATATTCTCACTAGAATTAGCTTGAATGATTTCTGCATCATGTGACTTGTAAGAATCAGTCCATCCAGGGTTTGGATGCAATTCTGGGAAAAAAGGTTCCATAATCTATCCAAAAATCATTTCCACAATAACCGACCAATAGTTTTAACTAAAAGAATCTAATTGCATTAATTGTGAGTTTCGTACCCATTCACCTTCAAAAGATTCCAAATGTGTTGCACTAATTAAACACTGATGTTTTTGGCCGACAGCATCTAAAAGCAATAATTGTCGTTTTGGATCCAGCTCAGCTAAAACATCATCTAAAAGCAAAATTGGAGATCTGCCAAACACCGTTTTAATTAATTCTAATTCGGCCAATTTCAAAGCCAACACAATAGTCCTCTGCTGACCAGCAGAACCAAAGCGTCTAGAATTTACTCCATTTATTAAAAAATGTACATCATCACGATGCGGACCTACTCGGCAATTACCCGTAACCTGTTCATCAGACCTCATTTCCAAAAGTTGACGTTCAATACTCTCCCTCCAAAGCCTTTCACTCTCTTCACCTTCAAGTTTACTACCTGGTAAATATGTAATAGTAAGCTTCTCCTTACTATTACTTAAATGTTCTTGCCAGTTTGAAGCTATCGGAAGTAGACGATCTAAAATACGCCTACGCCTTCGATGGATTCTTGTACTTACCAAAGCAATTTGCCTATCATAAGAATCTAATAGAATATTTTGATTCTCGTTCGATTGAACACTAAAATTACGCCACAACTGACTTCTTTGCCTAAGCAATCTAGAAAACCTTCCGAGCAAGTCAGAATAAATTGGTTCAAGTTGTTGAACAATTCTATCTAGCCAATTTCTTCTTAGAGCAGGTTCTCCTCTAATTAATTCTAGATCAAGAGCACTAAAACCTACACTTCTCATCGGTCCGATCAAATCAATTTGACGAGTTAAAAGTTTTTCATTTTTATAGGCTTTTCTCCCACCTTTTCTGTTTAATTCTAAAGAAACTTTTTGATCATCTTCAATTTTCGCAGATAGGAAAGCCTGATCTTGGTCCCAATAAATTAAATCCTGATTTCGATTAGATCGATGAGAGCGTAAACTAGACAAGAGCTCTACAGATTCAAGAAGATTAGATTTCCCAACTCCATTTTGACCTATTACTATTAAACGATTTTCAGTTAACTCCAACTGAAAACATCGATAATTTCGAAAATTATTAAGTTCTAACTGATGAAGTTGAATGTTGCTTTATGGCATTTGTATGTAAGCTAATTTTAATAAGGTCTCAGTATTTGGCCTTTTTTAATTTCAACCCCTTGTTGGGCATGTAGCTCAGTTGGATAGAGCATCAGATTCCGGTTCTGAGAGTCGGGGGTTCGAGTCCCTCCATGCTCGTAAAAATAATTTCTCAAAGTCTAAATCCCATTGTTTTTATACCATTTGGATCTAATAAAAATCCATTAGCTTTTAATGGATCAAGTGAAATTAATGGAGCAGCAACCGAAATACTACAGCCTGGCAACTCTCGTCTAATAATTTCGATTGCCTTGAAAACCATAATAGACATGAACGTTTCTTGTTGATCCCCAGGCTCTGCGACTAAATCCCACAAATTTGCATTTAAACCCTTATCGCTAGTCACACGAACAAAGCCAACAAGATTATCAGAAGTTTTTTGCAGAAGAGTTAAATAAAAATCAGACTTCTTCAAAGCTAATTCTAACTTCCTTGGTTGATGGGTATCTTGTTTACATCTTAATAAAAGCCTATTTATTTTAGGTACAGAAACAGGTTCACTCCTGAGTAAAACAAAGCCCTGAGGAATTTGGGGGCATTTATTTCCTGAATTTAATCCAAGCATGTCATCCCGTGTTTCTCATTCCTGCAGCAATACCATTGATAGTTAACAATGCTCCTCGCAATAATTCACTACGGCTATATGTACGTGAACTTTGACCAGAGTCAACACTCAAATCTTCACTAATGGGTGGTTGACGATTCTGATCTCTTAATCGTTTGAGAAGAGCCACTTGTAGAAATCCCAAGGGAATAATAGTCCTGTTCCTCAGATTTACAGACAATTGCAAAGCAGGGTCTGCACTTAAAAGTTTTGACTTATCAGTAATTTCTAAAATTAATTTCTTAGTTAAATTATATTCACTTGAGATGATATCGAAAATTCCAGCGAATGCTTCACGATTATCATTGCCACCTAAACTAAGCATATAGTGGTGGGCAACATCTAAATCAACTTTCGAAAGTGTCATCTCTACTTTAGATATCAACATTCTAAAGAATGGCCATCTCTGATTCAACATTCTCAACATCTCCATTTGATTGGGATCTATCTTTAGTTCAGTAGCTAATGCTGTACCAACCCCAAACCAGCTAGGCAAGAGGAATCGACTTTGAGTCCAACCAAAGACCCATGGAATTGCACGAAGACTTGATAAGTCTTTTGCTCCACTTTTTCTTCGTGCAGGACGACTAGAAATTTGCAGCTTACTGATCTCTTCTATTGGAGTAACTACTTGAAAGAATTGAACCAAGTCGGGATTATCATGAACTAAAGCTCGGTAATGCTCTCTTGAACGAGCAGCCAGCCTGGTCATCAATTCATTCCAACTTGGCGTGGCATCTAATTTGTTAGTAACCAAGCTATTTTGGAGAACAGCTGTGGTGACAGTTTCAAGATTATACAAAGCTAATTCTGGAAGGCTATATTTTGAGGCAAGAACCTCCCCTTGCTCTGTGATCTTTATACGGCCTTGAAGCGTACCACTTGGTTGAGCCAAAATTGCTTGATAAGCTGGTCCACC
This sequence comes from Prochlorococcus sp. AG-363-G03, assembly GCA_003280265.1. Classification (GTDB taxonomy): domain Bacteria; phylum Cyanobacteriota; class Cyanobacteriia; order PCC-6307; family Cyanobiaceae; genus Prochlorococcus_B. The sequence goes on from QCFJ01000003.1 coordinate 23,109, forward strand.
TCCTCTGCCTACTGACCCTCCCCTACCATGAAAAATACGTAAAGCTATACCTTGTCTACTAGCCAGATCTTGTAGTGCTATTTGGGCCTTATGAATTTCCCAATTACTTGAGAGGAAACCAGAATCCTTATTACTATCAGAATATCCAAGCATAAGTTCCTGAAGAGGTTGTTTTTTCTCTCCTACTCGTGGAAGTAATTTTCTATAAACATCTTTCTGAAGTAAAGACTCCATGACAGAAGGAGCATGTTGTAAGTCCTCAACCGTTTCAAATAATGGAACAACAAGAAAATCAGCAGCACCTAAAGTTGGATCAATCAATCCTGACTCTTTGGCTAAAAGCAACACTTCTAATAAATCTGATGCTGTATGACTCATTGAAATTACATATGAGCGACAAATACGAGTACCAAATTCTTTTTGAAGCCTATGAAGCATATGAAAAACTGAGATAGTTTCTTGAGTGCTTTGAGACCAATCAAAAGCAGGAGGGATAAGTGGTCTCCGAGTATTCAATTCCTTCATCAACCAAGTGACGCGACTTTCCTCGTTCATCAATCCATATGACTCAGGTAGATCTAAATAGCGAGTGAGTTCATCCAAAGCATCACTATGACGAGTACTTTCTTGCCTAATGTCTAAACTTGCTAAAGAGAACCCAAAGATATGAACTTGGTTTAACAAGGTATCCAGAGGTTCACATGTAAGATCAGTACTAACCAAACTATTCCTAATAAGTTCTAATTCATTTTTAAATTCGTCTACAGATCTATAGTGAAGTAAATCATCAAAACTATTATTTGTAGATGCTAAAGGCTTAACTTCAGGAGAGAATTGCCAGCCAGCATCTGCTAGCTGCTTATTACGTATTTGAGTAAGTCGCAACCTCTCGAGTGTATAGCTAAGCTTCAATCGATAAGGTTCTAGCCGATATCTGGCAGCTCGCTCCTCGTAAACCTCCGGGAAACGAACTCTGTCCATTTCTAATGACTCTAGCAAAGGAGAACTTACTTGACTCCATTGCATAGATATACTTAATTGATCTCTGAGCTCTTGAACTGATGCAATATATCTATCCAACATTAATTGTCTTTGATAACAGGCTGTTCTCCATGTAATTTCAGGAGTGACGGACGGATTACCATCTCGATCTGAGCCCACCCAAGAACCAAATGTACAAAAGGCCTCATTAGGGATCTCTACATCTGGATAACTTGAAGCCAATGCCGTAGTCAGCCTCCTTCTCAATTGTGGCATAGCATCAAACAAAACCTGCTGAAAATAATGAAGCGCATAATCAACTTCATCTAGAACAGTCGGCTTGAATTGATGAAGTTCATCAGTTCTCCACCAAAGTCTTATTTCCTCCTCTAATTGCAGCCTAAAGATTTCCTTCTCAGACTCGGAGATTAAGCTATTAGATTGAAGCTGTTGCAAAAGAGTGGCTACTCTTCGTTGCTTATGTCTGACGGTATGTCTAACTATTTCAGTGGGGTGAGCTGTAAAGACAAGACGAATATCCATTTCCCTCATTAAAGCATCAAGCTGGGCTGGAGGAACATTCAAACGACGTAATCGCTCAAACAATTGTCGAAAAGTTGCTGGTGCAGTTTGACTCGCCAAAGCAGGAGCGAAAGGGTCTATGTTGTCATGACTATTTTCTAACTTCCCTTTTTTCATACTTTCTAAATAACTATCCTCCTCTATACGTTGCTCTAAAATATTTACTAACTGAAAATAAAGCGAAAAAGCCCTAGCAGCAGATATCGCCTCTGCTAAATCCATTTCAGTAATCAAATTAACTATAGCCTGCGAAGAATTATCTTTATTTGACTTGCTAGGGTCACTTAATTGCTTTAAACGCAATAATCGATCTGTTTGATTAGGAGGACATTCACTTTTGAGAACTGTTTTCCACAGATCCTCAACCAGTTCAAGCCTTTGTTGCAATAAATATCCAGGATCTTTATCCTCAACACCTTCTGTCGAGTGATGAGAGATATTTGCGTTAGAAGAATTTTTCAACATAAACCTATTATGAGGCAGTTCTCCCGACTTAGTCACTAATGGGTTGTTTCAATTGAATGAAATTGGTCTCTTCTCGTTCCATTTCACTAATACCTTTCTGAAGCAAAGACTGAATTGAGACTCCCTTGGAATAAGAATTCAGCCATATCATTGATTGATTTCCGTTTGTTAAAATAGATTCAATCGGTTGCAATAACTTAAACATATCAAGCTGCTTAGCCAAAGGAGTCACCTCTAAAAGAAGTTCATTTATCCAATCACGACAGTTTATTTGTTTTCCAGTTTTCCAATGAGATAAATTTGCATCGAGACTAGATTTGGCGGCAAGCAAATCATTTTCATCTGCTAATAGAGCCAATTCTTTAAGTGTTTTCAAACTCGCATCCATGGGATCATATTTTTTCATATTGTTTTTAAGATTAATAATTCTTAGTTCAAGTAACGCTGTAATAGCCAAGAGCAAATCAACATTACAGATCAAGTCACATATCCTTAGCTCTAATCGATTTAATACATGAGGTCTTTCTGGACCATTTGGCCGAACTGATGTCCACAAATGTCTTTCATTTTGCATATGTCCCTGCGACAACTGATCTTCAACCCATTTCACATAGTGAAAATGATCTACAAACATGGGGACATTGGAGGGTGTCTTAGGGAATTGAATCCACCTTTGAGAATGTGCTCCAGTAGCATGTCCTCCTAAAAAAGGAGAACTAGCGCTTAATGCCAAAAATAATGATGCCTCACATCGAACCAAACGAAGGGCCGAGAACAGTAAGGATAGGTTTTCAATACCTAAATTGATATGAATACTTGCTGTTACGACTTTTGTTCCATAATTTTTTTCTATAAAAGAGTGATAACAATTTTCCACATCTGACCTTTCAAATTTTTCTATATTTCCAAGACTTAAAGTGCTCCCAGGAAGAATAGTGAGTTCTTTGCAATCAAGCCATTTTCTCAGTTTTAATCTTGGTAGTAACAGTGCATGCTTTAAAACTGCATATCTTTGATCTGGAACAGTTATGTACTCAAGATTTCTTTGATCCGGTTCTTTCACAAAATCTGACAGATCTTTAGTAATAGCAGATGCAACCCCTACATTTTCGCCGGCAAATGTACCAGTAAAAAGCTCCACTTCAAACCCCTTTAGAAGCATAAAGTTGGTCATAAATCAGGAGCTTCTAAGCAAGCTAAAGCAGTAAACATCCCTTTCGCTTTATTTAAAGTTTCTTGATACTCATTAGAAGGAATGGAATCTGCGACGACTCCAGCTCCAGCTTGAACTTGAACTATACATTCATTTTTATTATTCATACGAACAACCATTGTTCTGATAGTAATAGCTGTATTTAAGGCTCCATTTAAATCTATTGAGCCATAAACGCCGGAGTAAGGACCTCTACGTTGTTTTTCTAATTGATTAATTAGTTGCATAGCTCTTATTTTTGGTGCTCCACTAACAGTTCCAGCAGGGAAAGAAGCAATTAATAAATCCCAAACATCATTTCCTTTTTTTAAAGTACCTTCAACCTCACTGACTATGTGCATTACATGCGAATATTTTTCTATAACCATTAATTCTTTTACAAAAACACTACCTGGGATGCAAACTCGGCCTAAATCATTTCTACCTAAATCTACTAACATCACATGCTCAGCTCTTTCTTTTGGATCTTTTAAAAGATCTTTCTCTAGCATTGCATCATCTAAATCATTTTTACCTCTTGGACGTGTACCAGCAATTGGCCTCAAACTTGCTTGAATACCCTTTTCAGTTTGTTTGGCCTTAACCATTACCTCCGGGCTCGAACCAATAAGTTGCCAATCTCCAAAATCAAAAAATGCCATAAATGGAGAGGGATTTACCATCCGCAGGCTTCGATATAACTCAAAAGGTTTTTGTATTACAGTCGACTCCAATTTTTGACTAATAACCAACTGAAAAACATCACCTTTTTTGATAAATTCTTTTGCCGATTTAACACTTTTTTCAAATTCACTCTTTGATGTTTTTTGGGTCATATCAACTGATCTATTCGCATTTTCATTCCACTTTAAAGACTTGACTGGCTTTAGAGGAGCTGCCATTAGGTCTTGAAGTTGATTGATTTGTTCACAAGCAATTTCATAAGCTTGACCAGGGGAAACCCCATCACTTAAATCTCCATATGCCACTGCTGTTATTAGACGTTTGACTTGATCAAAAATAAGAATTTTGTCCATAAACATCCAAATACCATCAGGCAAGTCTTGATCTGATAATTCATAGGTGGGTACAGAGGGCTCAATCCATTGAATTAGCTCATAACCCCACATTCCAAAAAGTTGTCCTAGTTGCGGTAACCCTGACAAAGAAACAGATTTATAAGGCTTAAGCATTTCCCTGAGTATTTCAATTGGATTTCCATGAAACTTTTCTTGTTTTCCAGTTCTCCAGCATCTAGTCAATTCGTCACCACTAACTGCAACCTGCCAGAGAGGATCTGATGCAACCACACTCCACCTGCCAATAGTTTCTCCACCTTCTACTGATTCAAGCAATACCCCTGGAGGATTGCCGTTACCAACTTTAAGCCAGGTGGTAAGGGGGGTTTCCAAATCAGCCGGCCAACTTTTTGCCAAGGGAATATAGTTTGCCCCGCTGGAAGCTGATAAAAGAAATTGTTTCTTATCTAAGCTAAGCATGACTGCATAATGGCAGCCCAATATATATATTTAAAGGGGTCAACAGTTTAAATTAGATTATTCATGCATCGTAAGTTTTTTTTCCGCTAAATTTCAAGCTTGCTGGATTAGGATTTTCTCCGATTCGTCTATTATTGTAACCTTCTTTTAACCTTCCTTCATTGGGTTTCTCAGAGAAGACACCATCTTTAGGGAAAAGTAATTCTCTATCCCCTCCAGGGTAAATTCTATATATTTTGCTTGTTTCAATTCTTGGTTTAAACCCTCTTAATTGAGTATTCAAAGCAAAGCACTGCTCTTTTCTTGCAAAGTACATCAAATTATCACCTGCATGCATTACTGCAGCTCCTCCAGTTGGAAGCTCAAATACCTCAGAGGTTTTACTTGTCCAGGTAATTGCATATTTTTCTTCGGTTTCAGCCGAGTTTAATAAACCACCGGTGCTACCAATGTGTTTTGGAAGTGTTCCAGGTAATACTTCGGTCATGCTTTCAATTAAATCAACTTTTTCTATATATTTTTAAATTAGCACTTTATTTTGTGCCTTTTGACTCATTGGACGTCAACTTCACACGCGTCAACATTAATCAATTAGATCAAATTCTTTTAATTCAGAAATAGGAAAAAATATCGTAATTCCTTTATCTCTCCTATTAGTAAGTCGGCCACCAAGACTTTTCAAAAGTCTTTGCGTTGCAGCCTGACTAAGCTGCAAATTACCTGTTGAAGGATTCCAGCTAAGTACTGGTCCAATTTCTTCATTGGAACAACTTTCTGAAATTTCAGAATGAGTAGTTGTGGAAAGCTGAGTTAAAATCTGAAGCTTTAGCCTTTGACCCGCTGGCCTCAATTTCAAAGTTAATTCTCCACCGGTTTGCAATCCACGACTATTACGATCAATAAGACCAGTAAGCATTAATTCAAGCCCTTCAGAATCACTCAAGACTTTTGGCAAATCTGGTGTGATATCAAGAATAAGTTTCAATCCTTTTCGTTCTAACTGATTACTCCAAACAGGAAATAACATTGTAAGCATTTTACCTAAATCAGTTAAAGCTAAATTTGTCTCTCGTGGCTTACTCCTCTCTAACTCCACTGCATTAAAAATCAAACCAAAACGATCAATTTGTTCTGTACATTCAATATCTATTTGCTTCAAACGTGTTTCAACTAGCTTAGGTAAGTCTTGTTTTCGTAGAAGAGATCTTATTAAAGTTCTTATTGTCGCCAGAGGAGTCCTTATTTCATGTGTTAAAGCCTCTAGTAAGGAAATTTCACTATTTCTTGAGCTTGATGTGTGATCATTAATTAAATTATCTGGCAAAGTTTGAATATTTAAACTTGGTGCAATATCTGCAAGTCGTTGAGATAGTAAAGGCCAAAATACTTTAGATAAATCATCATTCGTTTTTAGCTGGCCCAATTCTCCAAGTGCTTTTCGGAGATTATTTGCTTGTTCAACATTTTCTGTATTCAATCTATTGTCAAGTAACGTCAAAAGGTCACTCAAAGTCTCTGGATCACTGCGCATTAATAATTTTCTCTCCTGAAAATTACCTTCCAGGGCCAAAGCAATTTGAATTTCAGGAGTAATCACTATTAACAAAGGATCATTTCCATCTTCCTCAAGAAGAGTCAATCGCTCATAGCCTGAGGAATCATTATGAAAATCCATCGAAACTGTTTGACTGGGTGGCAACATCCCCATAGAAGGATTGGTTAGATTTAAAAGATCCTTGGGAGCCCATACCCATCCTTGAAATTTCTTGAGTAATTTAGGTTCGTATAATGCTGGTAAAGGAGATGACAGCCACAAACCTCTTGTAAGGTTCATCGGTAGCAGTATGTCTGACTGAAGAGTATCCAGAGCCGCCCACCACATTCTCCTTACTGCAGATTCACTACATTTGGCTTGAGGAACACCTTTAGCCATTCTTTTTTGTAACGCTTTAATAGTTACTAAAGGCGTGTTCACGAAAACCTCCAAACCTCATACAAACCTTTAAATCCATTAGATTGATCAGATTTTAAAGGGTGAAAAATCATAAAAAATAGAGTTTTAACTCAAGAGGTGCCTTAGCTGATTATTTTCAAATAGATTGATTGAAAATTTCTAAGTAATTCAATTTAAGAGACAAATAAAGTCTTCAAAACAAATAAAATCATAAGAACTAATTGGTTATTATTAAGGATTAACAAGGTGGGCGATTGCACCTCAAATCCCATTAAATTCAAGAATAACTAATCCAATGAAACTAATGTTTGATCTTAAAGTGAGGATTCCTTCCTTTACATAGATGAAAAACTTAACCTCAAGATGGTAATGAGTGCTTAACCATAGCAATACTTAAAACTCTACTGAGACTCAACCAATGCATTTACAAATAAAATAAGCAAAAATGTTTAATTAGAGATTTTTTCTTATTGACTGTCCTCTTCTAGATACAGATAAACAAAGGCCCAAACTTATAAAATTCACAAATAATGCCGTTCTTCCATAGCTCATAAAAGGCAATGGGATTCCAGTAACAGGACCTAGACCAATGGTCATAAATATATTCACCATAATTTGGAACATAAACATTGAAACTATTCCAATCACAATCAAAGATTCAAAATCAGTGCGCGCCTCAATAGCTATCTTGATCAATCGAAAAATTAGAATAAAAAATAAAAATAAGACCAACAAAGTTCCTAAAAAACCTGTCTCTTCTCCAAGAGCGCTAAAAATAAAATCAGTATGTTGCTCTGGTATGAATTTTAATTTAGTTAATTGACCCTGCATCAACCCAGTTCCAACCAATCCTCCAGATCCAATACTTATTTTGCTTTGGAGCACATGATAGCCACCACCTAAAGGATCTTGGCTAGGATCAAGAAAAAGAATTAGTCTATCTCTCTGATAATCTCTTAAAAAAGTTTCCCAAAACCAAGAAGAAGTTTGGGCTATTAATGAATGAAAGAGAAGAATTAATATTGTTAGTATTTTTCTTTGATTTGGAAGAGACTTATAAGACAAAAAAACAATTATTGGGAACCATATAAAAAGCCCCAATGGGTATGAGTAAGATAAGAATCCTGTAACTGAACTAGCCAAAACAATAAATGCCCACTCATATGGCATCCCTGACCAATACAACATGCCAAGAAGTATCGCGCCAAAAACAAGAGATGTTCCAAGATCAGGTTGTATGAAAACGAAAATCCAAGGAAAAATAGAAACTAATAAAGGTTTAATTATATGCGATAAATTAGTAAATCTTCTTCGATCTAAAATAGAAGCCAAAACAAGTATTAAGGTCAATTTAGCAAACTCCGATGGCTGAACATACAGGCCAGCAAAGCTCAACCACCTCTGTGCTCCTAATGCAGAAGTACCACTAAAATTTACATATAATAGGGTTAAAATAGTAAAAACATATATTGGTACAATATATTTTCGTAGATCTTGCAAAGGAACTTGAGCCAAAAAATAAACAATTAAAGACCCTATATAAGCAATGATTGCATGGTGATACCAATCTGCAATTCCAATATTTCTTTGAGTACTTGCAATCAAGAAACAAGATAAATGTACTAAAATAAAAGGTACAATCAAAATTGTAAAATCAGTATCTTTCCAAATTTTTCTGTTTCTAACTATTTTTAAATTAGATATTTTCTTTCGACCAAAATTTATCATGACTGTCAATCAATGTTTAACTGATAATTGATTACATAGAGTTTCAGCAAGTTCTAAAAATACCTTTGCTGTTATTGAATCTCGAGATGTATGAACTACAGGCAAATCCTTACCTGTACCCGAAAAAGTATCTGACTCTATTGGTATCTGAGAAAGCAAGGGGACATCATTCTCTTTAGCTAGTTGCTCTCCACCTCCCGAGCCAAAAATCTCATATGATTTTTGCGGTTGATCTGAAGGAATAAAATACGTCATATTTTCTATCACTCCGAGTACAGGAATATTCAATTGTTTAAACATTGCTAGTCCCCTTCTTGAGTCTTGAAGAGATACATTTTGTGGAGTGGTGACTATCAGCACACCTGCCATGGGAACTGCCTGAGCTAAAGAAAGTTGAGCATCCCCTGTCCCAGGAGGAAGATCCACTATTAAAAAATCACGTTCTCCCCAAGAAGCTTGATACAAGAATTGTCGAATAATGCCATTAAGCATTGGGCCACGCCAAATCACTGGTTGATTTTGATCAATCAATAATCCCATTGAAACCATTCCAATTCCACATGTTTCAATGGGGATAATCATTTGCTCTGCGCCCGAACCACTAACTTCAGGAGTTATTTCGCTAACACCAAGCATGTAAGGGGTATTTGGCCCATAAATATCTGCATCAAGCAAGCCAACCTTAAAACCTTTTTGACTAAGCGCACAAGCTAAATTTACCGCAACAGTACTTTTACCAACTCCTCCTTTACCACTACTTATAGCGATAACATTCTTCACTTTTGGTATTGGAGTTAATCCCTGAGATTGAGCACCATGCCCAGCCTGACCAATGGGAGATTCCACAGATGGAGAGGAGTCCCCTATCTCAATTTGTACTTCTTCTATGTCTTCCAGTAAATCAATGCATTTCCTAATATCATTTGCTATTTGACCTCTTTGCGCTATCGCAAAATTAGGAAGGGTGAGTCTTACAACAATCTTCGGTGGTTTTACTGAAACGATATGCAACCATCCAAGTTCAACAATAGATCGTTCACTTCCGACATCTTTGACTGAATTAAACGCTTTTAAAACCTTCTCGTTAGTTGTCATTCTTAATTTCTATTCACCCGATGATAGTAAAAAAATCGACAAATATTACAACTCATTATCCAATGATATTGGCTTTAGTAAAAAGTAAAAAATATTCGCAATACAAACTTTTCCAATATTGATGTGAAATTTGCATCATTTGAAAGTATTTTTTAAAGAAAGCAAAATACAATTAATTTTGTCCTCCTCACCAAATCAAGCCATTTTACCGGCAAAAAATTCAAGAGAACGAGCCAAAAAGCTTGTTTTAGGGCTTCAAGATGAAATTTGTGCTGGCCTAGAGACTATTGATGGAGAAGGCAAATTCCTAGAAGAATCTTGGCAGAGACCAGAAGGTGGTGGGGGTCGTTCACGAGTCTTGAAAGATGGGAAAATCTTTGAACAGGGAGGAGTGAATTTTTCTGAAGTACATGGGAATGAACTTCCACCCTCAATAATTAGCCAAAGGCCAGAAGCAAAAGGTCACTCTTGGTTTGCGACAGGAACCTCCATGGTTCTTCACCCCAAAAATCCCTACATACCAACTGTTCATCTGAATTACAGATATTTTGAAGCAGGTCCTGTTTGGTGGTTTGGGGGAGGGGCAGATTTAACCCCTTTTTATCCATATCTATCTGATACGCGTCACTTTCATTCATGTCATAAAGCCGCATGTGACACAATTAACAAAGATCTTCATAAAGTTTTCAAACCGTGGTGTGACGAATATTTCTTTCTAAAACATCGAAATGAAACCAGAGGAGTTGGAGGTATTTTTTATGACTATCAAGACGGCTCAGGTTTACTTTATAAAGGACAAAATGCCAAAGGGAAAGCATCTCAGATTTCAAAAGAATTAGGTCACTATTCTTTGAATTGGGAAAATCTTTTTTCACTTGCCAAAGCATGCGGACAGGCATTTCTGCCCTCGTATGAGCCAATAATAAAAAAACGAAAAAATCAACAATTTTCAACCAAAGAAAGAGACTTTCAACTTTATAGGCGAGGTAGATATGCTGAATTCAATTTAGTTTGGGATAGAGGGACCATTTTTGGATTACAAACAAATGGAAGAACCGAATCAATATTGATGTCATTACCGCCCTTAGCAAGATGGGAGTATGGATATAAGCCAGAAAATAATTCACGTGAAGCACTATTGACAGATTTATTTACTAAGCCTCAAGACTGGTTTACAGATAAATCGCTTGAAGAGAGGTGCCTAGCACATCAAGCATTGGATTAAATTTCCCACTTCTAAGTTATCCCATTTAAAAAAGCCTGAACTATTTCATTAGCTAGAAAATTTATTGTTCTTTTCCGTGTTTTTAAATTTCTAAGATTTTTTTCGAGAGAGCCCTCTAGTTTCCCAATTTCAAGAATCCTTATTTGCCTTCTTGGAGCACCTAAACCTCCTCTGTATACAACAGGAAACCGTCCAAATTTGCTTGCAATTGACTCGTCGATTGTGTTTGGCGTCTCAGAAAAAGGAGGGATCAATCCTGAGCCGACTCCATATTTACCATATGCATCAAAATGAATCTCAATTGCATACCCACCATTCTTGGCAAATTTGCTACCTACTGACCAATTTGTTCTTGGATCAGTAGCATCATCAATATTTCTTATCCCAGGATCATACGATCTGATATTTAAGCCTTTCTTTTTGCCAATTACAACAATTGATTGTTGTAATTTTAAATTCCAAAAAAGTTCATCGCTCATTTCAGGATGCATTGGATTTAAACCAAACTTATGAACAGCCTCTCCAGGAGTGCCAGCACCAGCCATTCCCTGAGAATCTGCGTGGCCAGCTAAAATCAAAATAGGAATGTTTCTATCTACTTGTTTGCTGCCAACCCAAGTTGCATGAAGATTAGAGCTTTTACCGATGATCAGCTCCAGATTTTTTATAATGTTTTTATTGTAATATAGTTGAGAAGATGCATAAAAAAAACTAAAAAAAACCAAGTACAATAGAGAATTTAATACTTTATTTTTCACAGAAAATTCTACTTAAATGGGAGAAGAAAGTAGAGAATTTTCACTACTAAGCTCAAGAGTTTCTGATAATTCGACTTGAATAGCTATCAGTTCATCACGATGGGCTTTTATTCGTAAAATACTGGTAGCTGATACATCTGAACTTAATAACTTAACCTCTAGTGATTCCTCTCGATTGGATTTAATACGATAAATAATTCCAGCCAAAGGAGCACCAATTGCTGAAAGCAACAAAGGCCACCAGTTCAACGCAGGGTAAAGTTGAATCAGAACTAGGCCCAAACAGGCTGAACCAACCCCTCCAAGGCAAGACAAAAAGATCGTCAAAAAAGTACTAGCTGCAACATTCCCTTGAAAGATCAGCAGTTTTTCTTCAGCATTACCTCCATTTTTTTTCCAACCACGCTCTTCCAACCAGATAGTAATCCCGTTAAGGACTTCTAGAGGAGGCAAAGGAGACTGAACATCTACAACCGTTGTACGATCCTTACTAGCCGCTCGCAAAAAAAACCCCAAACCTATCGCCAATAAAATAGTGAGAAATAAAGTTGAGGAGAATGCAGATTGCATCTCAAAAATTCGATCGATGGTATTTTAATTGTTATGGAAAACATAGCTACAAAAGTGAGCTAAAAAAATTAAAAAAATGAGAAAAGATCAAATCGTTAAATTTACTGCATATTTTTTATCATTTAAGGGATTAGAATTAAATCATGCAAAATAACTCAATCAATTAAATTACCACTAAATTTTTTATGCCAAAAAAACTCGGCGATCCTTTAAATTTTACGATCTTTGATAAGGACATTGATGATGTAACTCAAATTGCTTTAAGCAAATCTCTAGCTTTAGCGGTTGATACCGAGGCCATGGGGTTAATTCATGGTAGAGACAGGCTATGCTTAATACAAATTTGTGACGAATTAGATAATGTTATTTGTATTCGTATAGAAAGAAATCAAGATTCAGCACCTAACTTGAAATCTATACTTGAGAAAAAAACAATTGAAAAAGTCTTTCATTTTGCAAGATTTGATGTCGCTGCATTAGCAAGTAACCTAAATATTGACGTTAATCCAATTTTTTGTACAAAAATTGCAAGTAAGATCGGTAGAACTTACAGCCCAAGGCATGGGTTAAAAGAAGTTATTTTGGAAACTGTTGGAGTTGAATTAGATAAGCAAGCTCAAAGCAGTGACTGGGGAAAAGTTGGTGATTTAACTCAAAAACAACTAGTTTATGCAGCTAATGACGTTAGATATTTACTAGGGGCAAAGCAAAAACTCGAAGAGATGTTACAACGTGAGGGAAGATGGGAATTAGCACAAAGATGTTTCCAATGTGTGCCCATTTTTTCTGAGCTTGATAGAAGAAGATTTACAAATATTTTTGACCACTAGTTTCTTTCAACTTAAACATTAATTAGTCCTCAAGCATAAAATTTTCCTCTTCTTTTAGAGCCTTCAATAATTGATCAAAAGAGGCAGAGGCAGATATACTTTGTTCTTGATTCTCATTAAGAGTTTTCTCAAGGATCTCTTGAGCAATTTCTTTTCTTGATTGCAAATCTTTTTTCCCTTCCTTAGCTGCCGAGACCTCTACTTTTCTTCGAGCAGCTGAAATACTAATACTTAAAGAAGATGCCAATTGAGCACAAATTTTAAGATAATCATGATCTTCAATTAGAGGCATATGCTGTAGCTTAAAAAAAAATCTGGATAACAATTGTTCTATTAGATTACACCTAACTATGAACACTTGGACAAGTGAGTAGAAATCATACGGGCTAACGAGTTACTTCCTCCCTCGGGGCCCATTCGTTTGGATCCTCTTAAACCAATAGAATGTCTATCTAAATCAGAATTTAATAAAAACTCCACTTGTTTTGAGAGAGTTTTATAACCCTCAGCAATAGATACCGCACCTCCCAATAAACGACTTTGACGCCTAGCAAAATTCAAATTAAATTGATGTCCTTTCCCAGGTAGGGACACACATGGGATTCCTAAACCTACTAATTGTTCTGTAGCTGTGCCAGCATTTGCAACTCCTACTTCTCCCCAAGTAGCCCAAAAAGAGAATTGATTACAGCCAATTAATACGAGTAATGATTTTTTTTTCCATATTTCCTCAATTCCTAATTCATCAATTGCTTCATAAGTCGGTTTAAAGCCTAAATCAATCAGTATCAATTGTATGTTATTAATCATTGAAGAAGAATTCAAAGGTACGAATACTGCTAAGGGAGATGAAGTTTGAATAAATTGAATTGCAATTAAAAGTTTTTTAAAATTCTTATACGCCTCTGGTAAACGACTTCCACATAGCAAAATTAAACGTCGAAATGTTTTAAAGCTATCAGGACATTCTGTCTTAGCCAGACCATCCATCATCGGATTTCCAGGGGCTACTGCTGCTACTCCGTGATTCCTTAAACCTCTAGCAGTGATTTTGTCTCTTACTGCTACCATCTTGCATCGACTAGATCGCATCAACCAATATTCCCATGGATCCCACTCTGTTCCTTTTAATCGATGGTAAAAATCACTAAAAGAGAATCGAGGTCCACTTGTCCATGTGTAATCACTTTTAGGAGTACCAATAAACAAATAATCTGCACCACTAGCCCACGCAAAAAGAAGAGGTAATAAATCCCCAACTACAACAATAATTCTCCCCTCTCTTGCTGATCTATGAATAAGCGTCCATTGCCTATAAAGGCTCCAAACTAATCCAGCTTTTAAATCTAAAACTAATCCACTAAGACTCTGATTACTAAAACCACCACTTGGTAAAAATGTGGAGGAACCAATCTTGGTAAGCCAGCCATCTGCGATGAACTTATTAAAAGCTTTTCCTTCTCCAACCATTGGGAGTACCTCCTGGGAAACATCTGAATTAATTTCATGTAATGCCTCCATGATTTGGCAGGCAATCGTATCTTCTCCATGTCCATTACAAAGAAACAAAAGATTTTGTTCAGCTTGGCTGATACGATTTGAATTGGAAATGAATATTTCATTTTCGGCGGCATGGCCAAGTGGTAAGGCAGAGGATTGCAAATCCTTTATCCCCAGTTCGAATCTGGGTGCCGCCTTAAGTATTATCCGTTTAATTCTTCTGAGAGAGCCTCCCAGAACAATGCTCCATGTGTAGCGAGTAGCAAGTTTCAAGAAGGATCAGCAATTAATAAGTTGATTTTTCTTCTCGATCGAAATATTGATCATTTTTACATTCTTACAGTAAGTCTTTAAAAGAACCACTAATAAAAAGCTGGTATCCAATAAAATGCCTAACATTTATATCTTAATATCTACATTTTTAGTTACTATTTCATTCGTTTAAAAAGTAGGGAGTAATATTAGTATTGAACTAATATTAAAAACAATAACCAATAAGAACATTGACTGATCAAATTGAATTCAGTTCTTTTTTTAAATTATTAAATTCAATAAAAGAGGGAGACTCAGAAAAAATATCTTTGTTAGATGAGCAAATCAGTCTATTTAAAGAAGGTATTAACTCCAGAAGTTTTTTAGAAGAGTTGGGATCTATTTATCTTTACATAGGTGTGACAGAATTATATAATTTTACTAATCAAAATGATTTAAAGTCTATCGGGCTGATAGATAAAGAAGAATGGGAAAGTTTATCTGAAAAAAATCAACAGGAGCTACCCGTCTACCTTGCTAATAAAATGATTGGGTACATTAAAGAAAACAAAAAAGTAAAAGAAATGTCTAAAAAGTGGAATGTTCGAGAAGGTGAAATCAGGAAACACATAACAAAAATGGCAAGATATATTACTGAAGGCATAATTGATGTGATTGAATAAATTAACAATTAAAAAATCGAAACAAGTAATTTACTTTTTAGATTTTTCTATCTAAATAAATAATTTAAAATTAATATTCATTGTCTGCAACGCAGATACCTAAACATCTAATGCCGTTGCTTGCAGTTCTGCCACAGTGATTACATAGTACTTTTTCGATTTTATTATCCCCTAAATTATCTTTTTGATTTTTTTGATTGCTATTATTATTTTCCAAAGAAAAAACTTTGAATTTGTTTAATTTATTCATGTAAGATAGTTGACAATAGAATTTAAGTTAAATATCAAAAATGAAGTCATGAGTAATAAAAAAATTGGGATTGGCTTTGGTACCTGGGCATGGGGAAATAAATTGGTATGGGGCTACAAACCTGAGACAGACGATATTTTACTTAAAAAAACTTTTTTTGATGCGATTGATGGCGGATTAGATCTTGTTGATACCGCAGATTCATATGGCACAGGAAACCTCTTTGGTCAAAGCGAGAAGCTTATTGGAAATTTCCTTAAAGAATTACCCACAAGGAAGCTTAAAAAAATCACAATCGCAACAAAACTCGCCCCCTTCCCTTGGAGAATTGGTCGCAATGGTCTTCATAATGCGTTTAAAGAAAGTAATATGCGCCTTAGAGGACATATGAAAAGGGTACAACTTCATTGGAGTACTTATCGTTATGCACCTTGGCAAGAAGAACAGTTGCTAGATGGCCTCGGAGATTTATACGAAAAAGGTTTAATTAACGAGATTGGACTATCTAATACTGGACCAAAAAGACTAAGTTTTTTATATCAAAAGCTAAAAGAACGAGGAATTAAGATTAGTAGTATCCAGAGGCAATTTTCATTGTTAACCAAGCCAAGTTTAGAAGATGAAAAAATTAAAAATATATGTATTGAGAACAATATAGAATATTTAGCTTATAGTCCACTTGCATTGGGAATTTTAACTATTCCGCCTAGGAAGTCTCCTAAAACTCGAACATTCTTACGACAAAAGTTATTTCAAAATATTCTTCCTAAAACCATAGAATTAAGAACATTGTTAAATGATATTGGTAAAAAGTATTCAGCCTCACAGGCACAAGTGGCAGTAAATTGGGTAAGGTCTCATGGAGCCAAACCAATAGTTGGCATACGAAACCCTTTCCAAGCTAAAGATGCAATTTCAGCATTGAATTGGTCTTTAAACAAAAAAGAAAAAGAAAAGCTGGATTTTCACAGGCAGAAATATCTCACAAATATGCCTCAAAATCCTTTTACTAGTCCATAATCCAAGTCAAGTATCAGGACTGACAACAACCTTCATTGAATCAGAGGAGGTTGGCAGAGTAATCACTTTTGCTGGTGGAAGTGGCTGTGAATTTGAGGTTTTTTCGATTATGTCTTTATCCGCCTCTTTTTCATCTTTAGCACAAGCTTCTAGTGCCTCTCTCAACAACGAGTCAAAAGTAGCACCTGGCAATCTATGCCTGGCGACTTCAAGGAATGTGAGTGGTAAAGACTCTGAGGCTGCATCTTTTAATGCAGGATTATTTTTTCTATGCTCTTGTTCGTCTTGAATTGCTCGAATAAATCTGAGAGTTACTTCATGCTTAGTAGAAGCCTTGATTAAAGTATCGTTATCTCCTTGCCCATTAGTGGCTTCTTGTTCTAGATCATTAATTCTGCTTTCTAAACTAGTTAGCACTTCGTCAGCTTCTTTCCCAATATGAGAGAGTTGTCCATCAGACAAGTTTGGCAAATCAGCTACATATACTTTTCCATGATCTCGGAGTGTTAGGAAAGTTGGTCTTGGACCTCCATTTTGTCTCATTCCTGACTCAGCTTGTCCACCTAAAGGCTTTCTAGGTGGTGTTGGACCTGCAGAGCTTCTCCTGCGCGTGAGACGCTGTTGATTTTCAAAAGGCATAGAACTTAGAGCTAATTAAGATCTGACTTCGCATTACCCGATCTGATATCCGGCTAGCGTTTTTTGATATCTTACTGTTTTTTTACCAATATAGAAAATCTTTTTTAAGCTTAATTTAAGGTATTAAAAATTGGAATACAGAGTTTTATAAACCAAAGCTATGTGCCCTAATCAAGGAATTCCCAATATATCTAAATGCCTTGGATTATTTAAATTTTCTACAACTTGACCAATATTCCAAGCTTCAAAATCTTGTTTTTTACATATTTCTAAAGCGGAATTCACTACATTTTTGGGAACAATTAAACAAAAACCTATACCCATATTAAAAGTATTCCAAAGATCAATCTCGGGAATATCACCAGCATTTTGTAACCAAGAAAATATTTCAGGAATTTCCCAACTAGTTATATCTATATGGGGTACTAATCCAGCAGGAAAAACTCTAGGAAGATTTTCTGGCAATCCTCCACCAGTTATATGAGTCATTCCATGAATTGGTAAATTTTCAATCAACAATTTCTCAACAAGTTCAGCATAAATTGCTGTTGGTTTAAGCAAAGATTGAATCAAGTTACTTTGATTTTTTCCATATAAAGTATTTTGATCAACATTTGCCATAGAAAGCACTTTACGAACAAGACTAAATCCGTTGCTATGAACTCCGTTACTTTTAATCCCAATAATTTGATCTTCAGAATCAATGTGCGAGCCTGTAATTAAGTGATTATTTTCAACGATGCCGACACAAAAGCCTGCCAAGTCATATCTTCCTTTGGGGTAGAAGCCTGGCATTTCAGCCGTTTCGCCTCCCAATAGAGAACAATCAGATTTACTACAGCCCTCAGCAATTCCCTCTATGACTTCTGCTAAAGCATCTGGAGTCAAGGTTCCACTTGCGATGTAATCCAAAAAAAATAAAGGCTTAGCACCATTGGTTATTACATCATTCACGCACATTGCGACTAGATCAATGCCAACTCCAAAATGACAATCATATTGCTGGGCTAATTCCAATTTTGTCCCAACACCATCAGTCCCTGATACCAATACAGGACTTTCATAGCCTCGTGGAATTTTTATACATCCCCCAAAACCTCCTAAACCTCCAATCACTTCACTTTTATGAGTTTTTTCAACGCATGATTTAATTCTCTCCACAAAGGCTCTTCCAGCAGTAACATCAACTCCCGCAGTTTTGTAATCCATCAGTAAAAAACTTTCATGTTCAAAAGATCTGAATCCTCATATGAAACTCCATATGGAATCAGTATGCAATCAACCTATTTCATTTCAATCATAAGTTTATGAAATTAATTTGTTTACCAACATAGTGGGACAAAAAATCTTCCAAACTAATGCTGAATTAAGAGATTGGCTTAGTGAACAACATTCAGCAATAATTTTTATCCCAACTATGGGAGGACTTCATCCTGGGCACCAATATTTAATTCAGAAAGCTAAAAAAAGAAAAACTAACAAAAGTCAAATAATTCTTGTAAGTATTTTTGTCAATCCATTGCAATTTAGCAGGGGCGAAGACTTCAAAAAATATCCTAGAAATATAACTAGAGATTCTGAATTAGCTTTTAGTGCAGGAGCAGATGCGATTTGGGCTCCAGATTATATTGACGTTTTTCCAGGAGGCGAAGATTCACATTTCAAAATTCAAGTTCCTAAAACTTTGCACAATCAATTATGTGGTGCTGAAAGAAAAGGACATTTTGATGGAGTTGCTACCGTTATTATTCGTCTCATAAAAATTATCAAGCCAGAGAAACTAATTCTTGGAGAAAAAGATTGGCAACAATTACTTATCATTAGAAAACTTTTTCAAGAACTCTCCATACCTATAAAAATTGAATCCTTTTCTACACAAAGAGATCAAAGTGGATTTGCTTATAGTTCAAGAAATGCTTATCTAAGTCATTCTGAAAGATCAAATGCTCAGGCTTTACCCAATGTAATTCAAGAAGCAAAAGATGATTTTGTTAAAGACAAGATAATAAATCTCAAAAAGATAGATTCCAAACTTAAAGAAAGCAATTTAGAAATCGAATACATAAAAATCGTAGATGCATTTTCATTGAAAGAAAAAAAGAATATAAATGGTATATGTCTTTTAGCCGCAGCAGTAAGATGTGGTTCTACAAGGCTCATTGATCACACTTTTCTTATGCATAGAAAACCAATTATTGCAATTGATGGTCCAGCTGGTGCTGGTAAAAGCACAGTAACGAAAGAGTTTGCAAAGAGACTTGGTTTTATTTATTTAGATACTGGTGCAATGTATAGAGCAGTCACTTGGTTAATACTCAAAAATTCGATTGATCCAAATAACCATGTTGAAATAAAAAAAATCTTAAAAGATGTAAAATTAGAGTTTAAAAACTCAAGTTTTGATGAGCAAAGAATATTAATTAACAACACTGATGTAACAGAAAAAATACGATCACCAGAAGTTACTTCAATGGTTTCTGAAATTGCTAAACAACAATTCGTCAGAGAGTTACTCACAACAAGACAACAAGTTATTGGAGATCATGGAGGTTTGATTGCTGAAGGCAGAGACATAGGAACAGCTGTGTTCCCTGAGGCAGATGTAAAAATCTTTCTGACAGCCACTCCAAAAGAAAGGGCAAAACGAAGATCTCTTGACTTAGAAAAAAGAGGTTATGAATACTCCAGCATTGAAGATCTTGAAAAAGAAATTCAAGAAAGAGACAAAAAAGATACAGAAAGAGAAATCGCCCCCTTAAGAAAAGCACAAGATGCCATAGAACTTGTCACCGATGGACTGAATATTGAAGACGTATTAGAAGAAATGACTTATATTTTTAGATCAAAAATTCCTGAAGAAATCTGGCCAACACCTAATCTATAAGACTATCTATTAATTCTTCAATAGCATCATTCAATAAATCTAGAACCTTTTCGAATCCATTTTGACCTCCATAATAAGGATCAGGAACTTCATCTAATTGTGATTTTTTAGAATAACTTAAAATAAGTTTTATTTTTGAATTCATAGTGTGCATATCATCTTTAATTAATGATTTAACAGCATTCAGATTATCTTTATCCATAACAAGAATATGATCGAATTCATATAAATCATTTTCTTCTATTTGTCTCGCTCGACTGGTTAGTTCTATTCCCCTCGATAATGCTGTTGTACGCATTCTTTGATCAGGAAGATTTCCTACATGCCAACTACCAGTTCCTGCGGAATCAACCACAAAAAAATTTTCTAAATCTCTCTCTTTAATTTTTTGATTAAAAATCCCTTCTGCTGCCGGAGAACGACATATATTTCCCAAACAAACAAAGAGAATTTTTTTTACCATTTTTTGAATTTATTTATTTTATTTTAGATCAAAAAGAATATTATTTATATATCTTTCAGTCCATGTTTCTCCAAAAAAGCCTCTTAACATACTTCTTGCAGGATCTTTTTCAGCCCTATATCGCATATATTCTTTTTGACCATTTAACATTTTAAAAGATCTTTCCTTAGAAATCATTTTTGCATCTCTAACTAAATCAAAGAAACAATTCAAGTATTCACCAAAAGCAGGTTTAATTATCTGACTAATTAATTTATCACCTTCTTCTCCTAATGGAATTCTAGACCAAAGAAAAGCAGGCGAAAAATATTGTATAGCCTCAGAAGGAATATCACCTCCTGGTGGCAGTTTAGATTGCCAATTAGCATGTATAGGTTTCAACTTATCCCAAACATGTTGAGTATGAGTTATATCATCTTTTAAAGCAGGTTGAAGATCTAAAGCAATAAGATGACCATTTGGAAGTGTTACAAAATCGGCTCCAAAAAAAGGTAAATCATAATTATTGCAAGGTGAGATTACCAAATTCATGACAGAAGTGATCTCACCAGCTTGCAGGCAAGCACATCTAGCCTGTCGTATTTTTTCCGTCTTTAGCCCCCATGTTTCCAAAATAACTTTTTTAGGATTAGATCTTGATCCAAATAATGATTCTCTAAAAAGAAAAGCATTATTTATCGGATAAGGACTAGGTCCAAAAATAGAAAACTTCTTAATAGTTTCATCTAAGAAATAAGCCCAACGCCAATTACTTATTGAAATAGGTTCAAGACTATTATTTCGGTTGCTTTGCATTTAAAGATAAAAATGAAAAATTAATGTTTATAGGGTTAAAGGAAATAAAAACTCATTCATATATTTCTCTGACCATTCTTTGCCAAAAAAACCAGCAAATAAACCATGAGCAGGATCTTTTTCAGCACTATATTTATTATAATCCATGTGCAATAAGCTTATCTCTTGTGATTTAATATAATTTTTATTAACTTTAGATAAATCAAGATTTACCCAATAAGATTTAAGAAAAGAGCTAAAAACTTTTGGCAAAATATTGTCTGCTTCAAAATGTCCACCTTTGCAAAATAAGGCCCATGGAGAGAAGTACTTCCTTGGATCATATATATTGCTTTTCATATCAGAATTAAACTCATTAAAAGATTTTTTTAGGCTTTTTAAGCCATCAAAGTATCTATCAAAATATTCCTTATCTTGAACAAGAGGCTGGAAGTCAAGAATAGCAACTAGCTTTTCTTTTTTCTCAAACCACAAAAGATCAATACCCATAATTGGCATATCATTTTGATAATGAGGATAAGCAACTGAATTTAATACTTGAAGACGATCTCCTGCATCTAATCTAGTCACTCTCCATCTTCGAAATCCAGGAACATCCCATAACCAGCTATTCAGTGTATGATTGCCTTTTATAGAAACGCGTTCACAAAATTCATCCGGAACAATCAACTTCCGACCACCATGGTCAATAATATTTTTATTTAACTCACTTAAAAGAGCGTCAAACATATAAATTCATCTCCTTAGAGGATTTAATAATTTTCTTTCTATGAAAGTGATTAAATCAGTTAAAACGAATAAATACAAACCTTTTAATTATTCTAATAGATATCTTAATAGATACTGAATATAAAAAAGGAACAATCTTTAGAAAAAATTAATTTCACTACTCGGTACTACCTTTTCGCTTTTTATTTGCAAAAAATCTAAATAAAACTTTTCCAATAGCAGCAATTAGATTTCCTTCTAATTCTTTAAAAATATCCATATTGTATTTAAAAGATCTATTAGCTTCTTCAATAATTGAATCTGCTATCTTTTGATCAATCGGAAGATTATCTAAGGTATTTCGATACTTGATTTTAAATTCTTTTTCATCTCTAATATCCTCAAAAATATAAAAGCGAAGCCCCTCATCGCCAGTTAGATTCATGGCTTTTTTAGTGATGGTTTTCAAAAGCTGTCCCCCAGATAAGTCACCTATATATCTGCTGTAATGATGTCCAATTAAAAGTTCTGGATTATCTTTAGCAATTTGTCTAATTCTTGCTTCATATTCAACAGCTGGTTTAGAGGGTTTTACCAATTCCAACCACTTGCTACCAAAGTAGAACGAAAGATCTTGTTCTAATTTTTCCTTGCGAAAAAGCTCTTTAAATCCAATTGGAGAAATTATCGGATGAGAATTTTCACAAAGTTTTTCTATCTCCTCCTCCATCGCAGAGTAAACAAAATATAAATCAGCTAATAAATTTCTGTATGAGGACTTATCAACTACTCCCTTGAGAAAACAACTTATAAAACCTGTATTTT
Organism: Prochlorococcus sp. AG-363-G03; assembly: GCA_003280265.1. GTDB lineage: Bacteria > Cyanobacteriota > Cyanobacteriia > PCC-6307 > Cyanobiaceae > Prochlorococcus_B. The sequence goes on from QCFJ01000003.1 coordinate 46,007, forward strand.
CAGCCATCGTATGAGACTTTTTAGTCCCTTCACGAAGTTGCCTAGCCAAGGCTACTGCCATGAGTTCAAAATCATTTAATCAAAACTTACCACTTAGACATAAGCTCAACATTAGATCTCTTAATCAGTGAATAAAAATTATGGCAAATTTTGAAAAGCTCATTGCCCCATCAAAAGGCCAAAAAATTACTTTTGTTGATGGAAACCCAGTAGTCCCAGAGCATCCAATTATTCCATTTATTCGAGGTGATGGAACAGGAATAGATATTTGGCCTGCCACACAATTAGTAATCGATCAAGCCATTGAAAAAGCATATGGAAAAAACAGATCCATAGAGTGGTTCAAAATCTATGCAGGTGATGAAGCTTGCGACTTATATGGAACTTATCAATACTTACCAAATGACACTCTTGAGGCGATAAGAACTTACGGTATAGCAATCAAAGGACCTTTAACAACGCCAATAGGCGGAGGGATACGATCTTTAAACGTATCTTTAAGACAGATTTTTGATTTATATTCATGCGTTAGACCTTGCAAATATTATGAAGGAACTCCAAGCCCTCATAAAACGCCGCAAGATTTAGATGTAATTGTATATCGAGAAAATACTGAAGATATCTATATGGGCATTGAATGGGAATCTGATGATCCCCAATGTATCAAATTAATTGATCAACTCAATAATGAAATAATTCCAGCCAGCAAAAAACTAAAAAACAGGAAAATTCCTAACGGAGCAGGAATCGGAATTAAGCCCGTTAGCAAAAGTGGTAGTCAAAGACATATAAGGCGAGCGATTAAACATGCACTCAACCTTGAGGGGAACAAAAGACACGTGACTTTAGTTCATAAAGGAAATATCATGAAATTTACTGAAGGAGCTTTCAGAGATTGGGGATACGAATTAGCAACCACAGAATTCAGGAATGTATGCGTAACCGAGAGAGAAAGTTGGATTTTGGATAATCTAGAAAAAAATCCTGGCATCACCTACGAGGAGAATGCTGAGTTAATTGATCCAGGTTATTCATCTTTAACAGAAGAGAAAAAGAAAGCTATTTGTGATGAGGTTTATTCAGTTCTTGCAAGCATTGGTACTAGTCATGGCAATGGGAAATGGAAGGAGATGGTGATGGTTGATGACCGAATCGCAGATAGTATTTTTCAACAAATTCAAACTCGTCCTCAAGAGTATTCCATACTTGCAACTCTCAATCTAAATGGTGATTACATATCAGATGCGGCCGCAGCAATTGTTGGTGGACTGGGGATGGCACCAGGAGCAAATATTGGAGATAAGGCGGCTATTTTCGAAGCCACCCATGGAACAGCTCCAAAACATGCAGGCTTAGACAGAATCAATCCAGGTTCAGTAATACTTAGTGGTGTAATGATGCTGGAATATTTAGGTTGGCATGAGGCAGCAAAATTAATTACAAATGGTTTGAGCAAATCTATTTCAGATAAACAAGTTACCTATGATCTGGCACGATTAATGGAACCACGCGTAGCCGCTCTTAGTTGTAGTGATTTTGCCAAATCAATTATTGAAAGATTTTAATTAAATATTGTTTAAAATCTTTCAAAATTAAGATTTTGACTCCATCAATCTAAACGACTCAAGAAGTGTTTTCTCATCGCCTAGATTACCTGGGAAAGTAACTACTGGTAGATCATATTGATTAGAAGTACTTTTTACTATTGACAATCCTGGTAATATTTGACCTTTTAAATCAACTTGATTAAAATTCAAACCCTTTTGAAGCAAAAGTTGTGTTGTAATACCTCCTTTACTAATAATATATCCAAACTTATTATTTATTTTTCCAACTAGAATCGCCATAAACTCTGCAAGTTCCAATCCAAAATTCATTCTTCTAGAGCAAGAAGAAAACTTTATTTCTTCTCTAGTCGTATATAAAACAGGTACTTTTTTTACATCCAATATATCATCTATTTTCGATAACAAAATTTTCTCCAACTTTAAGATTTCTTCTTGAGAATCTTCTAAAGCAAACATATCAGCTAACTTACTGACTGGTATTTCCAAACCTTCACAGGAATTATCTTTCATTAAAACCTCTAATTGATCTGTCGCTAATTGCACATGAGAGCCAACTATTATCAAACCTGGCTTATATTCAAACTGATTATTTTTCGATTTTAAAGATACTAAATCTGCAGTATCTTGAGGGTTAGGGGGTAATTCAGATAAAGAATTGATAAAGCTTGCGGCTGTTCTGAAAAGAAATTTTTTTTCTCGAGAAACTACTTTAATCGCCCTAGCTAGAGTTTCTAAATGATGAGGTAATTTAGCATCAACAACTACTGAAATGTTATTTTCTAATTTAGACAAAAAGCTTAAAAGAGATTTAAAGCCATCCTCATTGTTAAAGGCCATGTCTAATTCTTTAATTTCAATGTGCAAGATATTTTCCGCCTGTATCTTTCCAAAACTTTTTTCTTCAATCCATTTAGCTAAATCACTAGTAGAAAATCCAAAAATATTATCACGGCCAAAATCCGTCTTATGAACTGGTATTCCATTTAAATAATGAATACCGTTCTCAGTTGTTCTTCCACCTTCCAAAAAAGCTGGAATGTGAAATGTTGCATGAAATGGTCCTAATTCTTCCGCAAGAATTTCAGGTTCTAAAACACCATGACCACGTAATGTTGAATCTCCTCTACTAATATAAAAATAATCATCTTTGGAAAACCCTTGTCTTAAAAAAAACTTTTTAATAGATGAGCATATTTCTCTGGTTTTCTGGACAGCCAAAACAGAAGATAAAGATCTTGTATTAGCGAGTATAAATATCAAAGGCGAAGATTTTAAAAATGCTTTCTCTAGAGTTTGTTCATCCCAATTTAATAATAATGGGCATCCATAAACAGTTTGAGACCCAGTTGGATCATCATCAAAAATAATTATTTTCATAATTCATTAATCTATTATTTAATCAACGATTTATTCGAATCTCTCCCAACTTTCAGGAACTTGAATATAAGACTTATTTAAATCGGCAACAGACCCACAACCTAATAGTTTCATTGTTCTCACTATATCCGTTTGAAGAATTTCTATAGCTCTGGCAACACCTTTAGCTCCTGCAGCGGCAAGTCCATACGCATAGGCTCTACCTATCAACACTCCTTTCGCTCCAAGACATAATGCTTTCACTACATCACTACCTCTGCGAATACCTCCATCTAGCAACACATCTATCTTTCCATCTACTGCAGCTAAAATTTCTGGCAAAACACGGATCGTGGGAGCAACGCTATCAAGTTGCCTCGCTCCATGATTAGAAATAACGATCGCATCAGCACCTAGCTCTACCGCTTTTTTTGCGTCATCACCAATATGTATTCCTTTAACAATAATTTTTCCACCCCACGCTTCGCGTATCCATTGAAGATCCTCCCAAGTAACAACTGATTGTTCTAAAGCAGGTCCAATTGCCGTATATCTCATAGGGCCATCATCAAGTTGAACATTTGGAAAACTCATTAATCCGCCATCACTTAACCATTGAGTCATCCAGCACGGTTTAACTAATATTTGAGGAATATATGGAAGCATTTCAAAAGGATTCATTGATAAAAGCTGTTGGGTTCCTGATCGCATATCTCTTTCCCTTAAACCAGATACGGGTGTATCAATAGTTACAACTATTGCCGAGAATCCAGCTTCTTTAGCTCTAGAAATTGTTTTTAACGCGACTTCTTTACCACCTAGTAAATAAAGCTGATACCAAGCTGGACCGTTTGTAGCAGCTTTAACATCCTCCAACAAACAACCTGAGAGAGTTGACAATGTATATCCTGTTCCGGCTTTTCCTGCCTCTCTAGCCGCAACTACTTCTCCTTGGGGATAGAACATCCTGCTACTCCCTACTGGTCCCAACAAGAAAGGAAGTTGAAATTTTTGATCTAAAACAGATATTCCAAGATCACACGATGGAACAGAAACTGCACATCTAGGTCTAAATAAAATTTCATTATATGCGTTGCAATTTTGTGAAAGTGTTTGTTCTCTATCTGCACCACTATCTATATAGTTAAAAACCATCGCCGGTAGACGATTCTTTGCTCTAGACCTGAGGTCCTCAATATTAAGTACGCTTGGAGAGGAAACATCTGCTCCTAACATTATTCATCACAAATTCATGAATGATGAATCTATAATACATTGATCATAGATGTGAAAACGAACAAAATATTGAAATATTTGTCATAAAAAATTATAAATTAAAATTTGATTAGTTAAAAATTATACTCGTCAATAATTAAATAACTAATAAGAATTATGCCTAAAAGTAGTAAATAATTGTGTATATTCTTCTGGTTGAATTTCAAGTTTTCGATCTCCAGTTAACAATGAATTCCTTGGGCCAGTCCAAGGCTCAAGACAAACCATTTGCCTTGGTGGATCAGTCCATATTACAGTTATATCCATTGGTTCTTGGTGAATCAATTCAATTACGTTTCTAGATTGAAAATCGTATAATTTAACCGAACTAGAAGGATAAGAAAGGAAATCAACTCCTTTATCTAAAATTCTTATTTGGTCAGAGGAATTCGTAACTTTCATATTTGTTTGATCAACACATTTTTCAGGCAAACCATCAATCTTTATTTTTTGTAAATTTGAAACTTGAAAGTATGGATGCAGGCCAAAACTAAAAGGCATACAGTCTGGACCCTGATTATAAATCTTAACAGATATATGAAGAGCTTTTTCTTTCAAGGAAACGTCCATCAACAAGGTAAAAAAGAAAGGAAAACAAGACAGCGAATCCTTTGTATCAACTAGCTTTAATCTGATTCCTAATTTATCTTCTAATAAATCAATTGACCAAGGCAAATCTCTTGCAAATCCGTGCTGTTTCAAGCAATGCTTATTACCACCAATTAAATAACTCTCAGATAAATCACCACAGATGGGGAAAAGGATAGGTATTCCACCTCTGACACTTTTGTCTTCATCCAGAAAACGATCTAAATCAAAATACAAAAGGTCTTTGCCTTCACTTCGCCATTCAGTAATCAAGCCTCCTCTTTCAGGAACAATTCTTATAGATGAATCGTATTCAGTATTTGAATATTCCCAATGAGGATAAGGATTTGTCCTCTTCGCAAAACTGACGGGCATGGGTTAAAGCTGATCAATCCATTCTAAGAGAGCGGAATTAACCTGATCGGGAATTTCATCATGAGGACAATGACCAGCATCTAAAACAACTTCTTTTGTATTTACTGGGGTATGTTTTTTATAGGTCGCTCGTTTACCAGGTGCATTCATCCAAGGGTCTCGATTGCCCCAGAGAAGTAACAATGGTGCTTTCAACTGAGCAAACAATTCATCCAGTGGTCTTCCCTGAGGTCCTGCAGGATCAAAAACACTTTTGAATACATTAAAAGCCCCAGCATCCAAAGATGGTTTTCGGATAGCTTCTACCAATTCATCATCAACGTTCGATGTGTCTATGTAAACTTGCTTCAAGGTACGTTTAATCGTCGAGGGCTGTCTAAGGTTTTCAAAAATTATCCTTTGCAATAAAACATTTTTGAGAAAGATCCCAGCAACAGTTTTTCTAGCAGTAGCCCAAAATCCTTTAGTAGGCTTTTTGTCTTCACTGAAATAACCAGCTGCATTTAATAACACAACACCTGCTGCATCATCACCCAATGCAGCACCGCTAGCAAGCGCTGCATATCCCCCAAGAGAGTTGCCCACAAGTATTGTGGGTCTCCGAATGTTTTCTTTAACATACGAGACTATTTGATCTTTCCAAAGCGGACCTCCATAAGAAAGACCTCCGGGTTTAGAACTTTTACCAAAGCCCAGAAGATCCAAGGCGTGAACTTCATACTGCTTCCCGAGTACTGGTAAGTTATGCCTCCAATGTGTTGTTGATGCACCAAAGCCATGGATTAAAAGAATCGCCGGCCCTTTTTCCTCATCAGTCTTGTTTTTGTGCGAAGCAGGTATAATGCTCAAGCTGTGAACAGAATGTCCTAAGAATTTCCATTCAGAAAGATTTTTTTCTACTACTGAGGAAACCATTTAAGAATAAACTGACACAGACCGATATTAGTAAATCATTGATAAGAATAGATTGGTAATTTTATTTCTTTTTTTCGAAATTGCCTCACCTAGAAAAATTAGAAATTTAAAAATTTTTAGACTAATCCCACCGGATCCGCAGCAACCTCATCAGGAATGGAATTACCTCCTGAAGGTGGCTTATCTTTCAGGACAACTCTAAGTAGAACAGGAGCCAAAAATGTTGTCCCAATGACCATCAACAAAATCGCAGCCTCCAGAGAGGGTGTAAGCAAACCAGCACTTGTTCCTAAGCCAAGAAAAATCAAACCAACTTCTCCTCTAGGCATCATTCCCAAACCAACAACTAATCGATTTGTTGGTTTATCAATAATGAATGACCATCCAGCTGCAATCTTTCCAACAATTGCGACAAGAAAAAGAAAACCTGCCACAATCAAAGCAGATCGACTCTCGGGATCTAAAGGGTTGATTACTGAAAGGTCCATTCCAGCACCAACTAATACGAAAAAAATTGTTGCGAATAGTGAAACCAAGGGCAAAACAGATTGTTGTATCGCGTGATTATTCTTTGAACTACTGAGAATCAACCCTGCTGCGAAAGCCCCCAATGCTGCTTCTAGACCAATTGCAGTGGCAATGAAACAACTTAAAACCAGTATCACAAAAGATGCGACTACAACCGCACCAGGCGCTTTTAGCCTTTCTAGTAACCAATCAAAAGCTGGAGCGGCTGTTCTACTCAAAGCAATTGCAGCAATAACAAAAACAGTTGCAGCCAATACCAACTTGACAATAGGTGCTATTTGAAGCGAACCCCCTGTTGCAAGAGCAACTACAACGGCAAGAATCACAATTCCAAGAATGTCATCCAGTACGGCTGCACCAATAACAATCTGACCCTCACGCGTTTTTAGATAGCCAAGCTCACCAAAAACACTTGCTGTTATACCTATGCTCGTAGCTGTCATGGATGCACCAGCAAATATCGCAGGAATAATATCTACTTGGAAAATAAACATTAATCCGAAGGTTCCGAAAGCGAATGGCAAAATCACTCCTGCCATTGCAACTGTGAAGGCTTGTGCTCCCACTGCAACTAATTCTTCTAATTCACTCTCCAAACCAGTAAGAAATAGCAATGCATAAAGCCCTAATGTTGCGACTGCCTGTAATGAAGGAAAAGTTTCAAAATAGATATCCGGAACTGCTTCTTTTGGTATTGATGCAAGAGAACTTATCAGAGATACAAAGCCTTGATTTAATTCAGCATGTGCACTGGGCGGCAATAAAAGATGTAATCCTGAGGCACCAATTAAAACTCCTGCAAGAAGTTCTCCAACAATTGTAGGCAAACTTAGTCGCACCAAGATTTCTGCCAAAGTCCTTGCAGCAACAAAAATCATTAAGAAGTTAATGACCCCAATTAGAGTTTCCGCGACCTCTACATCATGTGTATTTAGTACCGAGACTAAAGGAGTTAATACCATCAGGTGTACAGCAAAAGCCTTTTCTTATATGACATAAATTACCTAATCATGGGGCCTATTTGGTTTAAGTATCAAAGGTGACTTAACCAATAAGGTGTGGATCTGAAGTTACTAAAAGCTTACTGGGTCGATATTGGCTAACGTCCAAAGACATTTGATGCCTTTATGAGCAGCTCCCAGTCTATAGATCTGCGTCTGCCGACCCCAGGATGCTATGCAGATCCTGTTAGGGCTGGCATGGATGCTGATGCAGTCTTCGATGGAATGACTGAGCATCTTTTTTTCACTCTCGGCAAACTCGCTACATCAGCAAGTCTTCGAGATCTCTACATGGCTTTAAGTTTTGCTGTTAGAGACAGATTGATGAGTAGATATCTCACCAGTCAGGAGACAATACGGGCAAGACCTCAAAAAACAGTTGCATATCTTTCCGCTGAATTTCTAATAGGACCTCAACTTAATAATAATTTATTAAATCTAGGGATAAAAAAAGAGGCAGAAGAAGCTCTTAAAAGGTTTGGGATTGAATCTCTGAATGACATTTTGGAAGTTGAGGAAGAGCCTGGCCTCGGAAATGGAGGTTTGGGTAGACTGGCAGCTTGCTATATGGAGTCACTCGCAAGTCTTCAGGTCCCTGCAGTTGGTTACGGAATAAGGTATGAATTTGGCATTTTCAACCAATTAATCAGAGATGGTTGGCAAGTAGAAGTTACTGATAAATGGCTGAAAGGAGGGTGGCCTTGGGAATTACCACAACCAGATGAAGCTTGTTTAGTAGGTTTTGGTGGACAAACAGAGAGTTACACAGACGATAATGGAAATTATCGATCCAGATGGATTCCAAGCGAACATGCGATAGGTGTTCCACATGATGTCCCTGTACTTGGTTATAGAGTTAACAGTTGTGATCGCTTGAGGTTATGGAGAGCTGATGCAACCGAAAGTTTTGATTTTTATGCTTTCAACATTGGAGATTACTACGGTGCTGTTGAAGAGAAAGTAGCCTCAGAAACCCTTTCAAAGGTGTTATATCCGAATGATGGAACTGATGAAGGAAGAAGATTGCGCTTAAAGCAACAACACTTTTTTGTAAGTTGTTCTCTGCAAGATATGCTGCGAAGTTTAGAAAAGAGATCCATACCTGTAGATGAATTTCCAGATCATTGGACTGTTCAACTTAATGACACACATCCAGCAATTGCTGTCGCTGAGTTAATGAGACTTTTAATCGATCAACATCGATTGGATTGGGATAAAGCTTGGGAAATCACTAATAGATCTGTTGCTTACACAAACCATACTTTGCTACCTGAAGCTCTTGAGAAATGGGACCTCAGCCTTTTTAGAAATTTATTACCCAGGCATCTGGAACTTATATATGAGATAAACAGGAGATTCCTGCAACAAGTAAGACTTAAATATCCAGGAAACGATTCGATTTTACGTAAACTTTCAATTATTGATGAAGAAGGTGGAAAAGCTATTCGAATGGCTCATTTAGCGACAATTGGAGCACATCATGTAAATGGAGTAGCTGCATTACATTCAGATTTAATCAAGAGGCAATTACTACCTGAATTTGCAGAGCTATGGCCTGAAAAATTCACTAACGTCACAAACGGCGTAACCCCTCGTAGATGGGTAGCTCTTGCAAATCCTGAACTTTCGAAACTTCTTGACAAAGAAATTGGTCCCAATTGGATTACCAATATGGATCTATTACGTGAATTAGAAAAAAAAGAAAATGACTCTAATTTTTTAGATCTGTTTGCTTCAGCCAAATTATCTGGCAAAAGAAAACTTGCTGGTTACATACATCGACAAACTGGCGTTCTTGTAGATCCATCGAGTTTATTTGATGTTCAAGTTAAAAGAATTCACCAATATAAAAGACAGCATTTAAATGCTTTGCAAGTCATTGCACAATATCTGAGGATTAAAAATGGATTAACAAAAAATATTGCACCCCGTACGATCATTTTTGGGGGTAAAGCTGCGCCAGGTTATTTCATGGCGAAATTAATGATTAGATTCATAAATGGCATAGCTGATGTAGTTAATGCAGATCCAGATATGGAGGGATTACTAAGGGTAGTTTTTCTGCCTGATTACAATGTAAAGCTAGGTGAGCAAGTATATCCAGCGACTGATCTTTCCGAACAAATTTCAACTGCTGGCAAAGAAGCTTCAGGTACTGGAAATATGAAATTCGCCATGAATGGTGCCTTAACAATTGGAACCCTTGATGGAGCAAATGTAGAAATCAGAGAAAGAGTAGGAGAAGAAAACTTCTTTTTGTTTGGAAAAACAGAGTCAGAGATCATGGAATTAAGAGATCAAGGGTATCGTCCAAATAACTTTATTTCCAAATCAAATGAACTACAAGAGACTCTAAAATTAATAGAAGTTGGGCATTTTAGTAATGGTGATAGTGAGCTATTTAGACCGATAATTAATATTTTGACTGGGAATGATCCTTTCTTTGTGATGGCAGATTTTGATGATTACCTTCGTGCCCAAGATGAGGTTAGCAAGGCCTGGAAAAAGAGTCAAAAATGGAATCGCATGGCATTATTAAATACAGCAAGATCAGGTTTTTTCTCATCGGACAGATCTATTAGGGAATATTGTCAATCTATCTGGAAAGTTAAACCGTTACCAGTAGAAATAAGTTGTGAAAAATAAATCCCTACTTTTCAGGCAAATCAGGGGTTTGATGTAATAATCTGTTTAATCTTAATCTATCAATATTTAACGGGTCTGGAGCCAGTTCACCAGCAACCTCTCTAAATATATCCTCAACTTCCTCGGAAACTTTAACATCGAAAACTCTTTCCATTAAAGCCTCAATGGAATATAGATGAGCATTAATATTCTCTAGATCAGAGATTACTTGTGTAATAGATTTTTCTTTTTTCTCAATAGACACTTTGTGAATATTTTCCTCTGATGTATTGGATGAATTTGAATTAAGTTTTTTTTGTAACTCTTCTAAAACTCTTCCACATAATGTTCTAAAAGATTGAAGAGCAGCCCAATTAATCTCTTGTTGTTTACGCAAAGTGGGAAATTCTCTAATCAAACGATCATGTTCCCGATAAAATCTTAGACAATCTGGACATTGGCATGGTTCTTCAGGCACCTTGATCAAGGCAGCTCATAACCATAATTGCATTTTTTAGGCCATCATAGGGGGCTCATCATTAAAGAAGTCTCCTTCGACATCATTATTATTGGCATCAGAGCTTTCAGGCAAAGGTATTTCAACACTAGTAACCACTTGAATGACATCACGTAATCTCATTGAATCTGCGAACCATCCCATGGCTTGTTCTATATCACCTCTTCCTTCTGCATCATTAGCTTGATCTTCGTGTGCTTCAGCCAAAAGTGTTAACCAACATAAGCATCTGGCTTGAACAATTGATAAATCTAAATCACTTGGTTGCGATTTAGATATTTGCTCACTCTCTTGTTGAACAAGTAATCGTAAGCGAAGATCGTGAAGCTGGGCCATCTTGACTGATTCACTACATCAACGCTAGCGAGAGAGTAAGGATTTTGCACTCCCACCACATATAGGACTACATATTTTTAGTTTTAATTCCTTTTTCACACGGGGCTGGCGGGACTCGAACCCACGACCTACGGTTTAGGAAACCGTCGCTCTATCCAACTGAGCTACAGCCCCCTGAAATTAATTATGCCTTGAGGCATGATGGAGTGGAAAGCAGGGGAGGTGATCGCAATTGAACTTCAGCAAAAGCTGAAGCATTGATTGAGGAAAGTCCGGGCTCCTATTTGGCCAGGCTTGCTGGGTAATTCCCAGTGCGGGTGACCGTGAGGATAGTGCCACAGAAACACACCGCCTAATGCTTAATGGGGAAATCCCAACAAGCGCGGCAAGGGTGCAAAGGTGCGGTAAGAGCGCACCAGCAGCATCGAGAGGTGCTGGCTAGGTAAACCCCGGCTAGGAGCAAGGCGAGGGACTCTGGATGGCCATAGACCTTGTCCCCAAGGAGAGCCGCTCGAGGCTATCGGCAACGTTAGTCCCAGATAGATGATTACCCATTCACTTTCTAAAGAAAGAAGAATGAACAGAACCCGGCTTATGACCTGCTTTCACTTAATTAATCTGATACAAAGAAATTAAAGGCAAAATCCTATTTTTTCATAAATTCAATTATTTGCTTTAAATAATTATGCAAATTTCAA
>QCFJ01000004.1 GCA_003280265.1 Prochlorococcus sp. AG-363-G03
GGATCTCTTAGGCGAGCATAAACGGTAGATAAAATCCCTCTAACCATTGGTACCAAATGAGGCGTAAATTGTAAATTCACTTCATGACCAGCAAATTGACTAGCGATCCTCTCTATCTCTGCCGTATGTCTATGCCCAATGACTCCATAGGGCTTAATTGATTCAGAGCATTCAGACAACAAAAGTTGTTCAATTGGATTTCTCCCGCCGCCGGATGTACCAGATTTTGCATCAATAATAATTCCTTCACTTTCTATTAACCCTTGTTTTAAGAATGGAATAAGGACACTAAGAGATGAGGTTGGATAGCAACCTGGACAAGCTATCAATCTAGATTTTGAGATTTCAGTGCTAAATTCTTCTGAAAAGCCATAAACAGCCTCCTCACATAATTCATAATCATATCTTTGATATTTTGCAGCTTCTTTTGAATATACTTCCTTCCATTTATCTAATGATTTAAATCTATAATCAGCTGATAAATCAACTACTTTAATACCCTTTTCTAATAATAAAGGGGTAAGTTGTGAAGACAATCCATTAGGCAGACTCAATATTGCATAATCTGAATCTTGAGCGATTTCATCTATATTGCTTTTTGTTATGTCTTTATCCACCAAAAGTTTCATAAAAGGATTTATTTCATTCCAGCTTTTACCTGCTGATCGCTCTCCATTTAAAATTGAAATCTCAAAGTTTGGATGCTCATTAATTAACTTAACGAGTTGAAGTCCACCATATCCAGATGCTCCAATAATTGCGATCCTCCCAGTTTTCGATGTGCTAATTGCCATAACATCAAGGTTATTTCGTAGAATGATGAGATATTCATTTGAGAATAATTAGCCAAGAACAATTTCACCACAAACACGAGGAATAAGTTGAAATCAGAAGATTGCTATGAAATTGAATTTGATGATATAGCGGATGCTCTTGCTGCTATTAGGAACGGTGAGTGTGTTGTTGTAGTTGATGATGAAAAAAGAGAAAACGAAGGAGATTTAATCTGTGCTGCTCAATTTGCTACTCCTCAGCAAATAAATTTTATGGCAACAGAAGCTAGAGGTTTAATATGTCTAGCAATGCAAGGGGAACGATTAGACCAGTTAGATCTTCCTTTAATGGTAGACAGAAATACCGATTCAAACCAAACAGCCTTCACAGTAAGCATTGATGCAGGTCCTGAATTTGGTGTATCAACAGGTATATCGGCTGAAGATAGGGCTAAGACAATTCAAGTTGCTCTGAATAGTCAAACAAGACCAATAGATTTGAGAAGACCAGGACATATTTTTCCATTAAGAGCAAAAATAGGTGGGGTATTAAAAAGAGCTGGACATACAGAAGCAGCAGTAGATTTATCGTTGTTAGCTGGCCTATCTCCTGCAGGGGTTATTTGTGAAATCCAAAATCAAGATGGATCAATGGCAAGATTGCCGGAATTAAAAACATATGCGAAGGAACGAAATTTAAAACTGATAAGTATTGCAGATTTAATTCATTACAGACTTGAAAATGAGAGGTTTGTATATAGACAAGCAGTTGCTAAGTTGCCAAGCCTATTTGGAGATTTCAAGGCTATAGGTTACAAGAATGAATTGGATGGATCAGAGCATGTAGCAATAATAAAAGGTGATCCAGAAAATTTAAAAGAGCCAGTATTGGTCCGTATGCATTCGGAGTGTCTAACCGGAGATGCTTTTGGCTCATTAAGGTGCGATTGCAGACCTCAATTAGAAGCTGCCTTATCAAGAATATCTGAAGAAGGAGAAGGAGTTGTTGTATATCTAAGGCAAGAAGGCAGAGGAATAGGCTTAGTTAACAAATTAAAAGCCTACAATTTGCAAGATGGGGGATTAGATACTGTTGAAGCTAATGAGAAGTTGGGTTTTCCAGCAGATCTACGAAATTATGGGGTAGGTGCACAAATACTGACTGATTTAGGAATAAACAGACTTAAGTTATTAACTAATAATCCAAGAAAAATTGCAGGACTTGGAGGTTACGGATTACAAGTTGAATCAAGAGTACCTCTAGTGATTTGCCCTGGAGATCATAATGCTGCTTATCTGGAGGTAAAAAGAGAAAAACTTGGCCACTTATTTGATAATAATCTTAAGGCAAGTTTAAGCAATGAAAGGCAAAATATTGTTATTTATTGGGATGGTAAAGTCGACAATAATGAATTAAAACATTTTGAAGATAAGGCAAATAAATGGTCAGAAAATCATTTTTTAAATATTTCTATTCAAAACTCACAAAGATTGGTAGCTCTGTGTAAAAACCCATTATTCATTTGGAATGTACGACATAGAGATATTAAAACTCATCTAGAAGGCAATTTGATAGATAAAAGGTTACTGGAATCACTCCTTAAAGAACTAAGTAATTGGAAAAATACAGAAAGAATTGGAATAATTAAAACTGATAATTACGAAAGGCTTATGCACCCTTCTTCAAACTTATTTATTGAAGAGAGAAAAATAATCGAACTCACAAATTTTGAAAATTCCCCATTATTTGATTGGGACTTAAAAGATAAAACAAGTACAATTGAATGGAATTAAATATACGAATTAAATTAATTAATACTTTTATTTTATTATACTTACGCTATTAATCTTTGTACCATTAGTTATAGATAGAAGAATTTTCATGTCATCTGTTTTACCAAAAACTGTATGAACTCCATCCAAGTGAGGCTGGGGAGCATGAACTAAAAAGAATTGACTACCTCCAGTATTTTTTCCTGCATGGGCCATAGAAAGAGATCCAGCCACGTGTTTGTTAGAATTAATTTCGCAATTAATGGAATAGCCAGGGCCTCCTGTACCAGGCATGCCTTTTGATCCTTCTCTTGTATTTGGACATCCGCCTTGAGCCATAAAGCCATTAATTACCCTGTGAAAAGAAAGGCCATCATAAAAACCTTCTTTTACTAGCTTCAAAAAATTCTGTACGGTTTTTGGCGCATCATTATCAAATAGGTCAATAGTCAATTGGCCTTTATCTGTGTTCATCAATACTTTGGACATGGTTCAAATTAATTTTTTTTATATTAACTGCTTTTAAAATTAAATGCAGAATGATTATTCTGTATGTCTAAATTTAAAGTTAAAAATAATTCAATCACAACAAACTTTACTTAATGCTGTTCTTAAGTTACCTTGAGAATCATCAAGTATTTTCTTTGCATTAATAATATCAAGACCAGACAAAGCAATTAATAAAGATAGTTTTACTGATCCATTTGTTTTGTTTAATAATTCAAGACCTTCTTCCTTATCAACTGAGCCAATATCTAATAGAATTCCAAGTGCTCTCTCTAATAACTTATCGTTCGTTACTGATAAATCAATCATCCTATTGCCATAAACCTTACCTAATTGAATCATCACAGATGTAGAAATAATGTTAAGAGCCATCTTTGTTGCAGTTCCTGCTTTTAATCTTGTTGAGCCTGCAAGAATCTCTGGTCCAGTAATCAGTCTTATATCAATATCAGTTGATATTGTTGAATCACGGAAGGGAACAGATGAAATAGAAATTGATAGTGCATTTATGCTTTTAGAATAATTTAATGCGGCAAGAACATAAGGAGTACGTCCACTTGCAGTTATTCCAATTAAAACATCTTTATTAGAAAACTTTTTATCTTTAAGATCAAAAATAGCAGGCAGAGATAAATCTTCTAGAGATTCAGAACTTCTTGTTAGTGAGGGTTCACCCCCAGCAATTAATCCTTGAATAAGATCTGGATCAGTACAAAAAGTCGGAGGACATTCAGATGCATCGAGAACCCCCAATCTTCCGGATGTACCAGTGCCTATATAAAATAATCTTCCATTTGATTTTAATCTTAAAGTAATTTCATCAATAGCTTTAACTATCTCTGGAATAGCTTTCTCAACTGCCTTTTGGGGCTCCTTATCAGCGGCAGAAAAAATATTGACTATTTCATAGGTCGATTTAGTATCTAAATCTAATGAAGATAAATTAATCTGCTCAGTTAATATTCTATAATTATTATTATTTAACTTGTTATTTAAATTTTTCATAAGAGATTTTCTAATCTTTTTTTTATCTCTTCGAGTTGGTAATTAGTGGATAACTTATCA
The DNA here is from genome assembly GCA_003280265.1 of Prochlorococcus sp. AG-363-G03. Lineage (GTDB taxonomy): Bacteria > Cyanobacteriota > Cyanobacteriia > PCC-6307 > Cyanobiaceae > Prochlorococcus_B. The sequence continues at coordinate 4,119 of QCFJ01000004.1, forward strand.
TCTGTTTTATCCTGATCCTTCCAATTTCCTACTTCTAAATTTGAAAGAGGCGGAGAAATCATTAAGCGTTCCTCATCGTTACTTGGAATAAAACCTTTTTCGACATAACGAGCTTCATAACCTGCTTCAACACAAAAAGCTTCAATATCGTTCTTCGTCAAAAGCTCAACGGATGGTGTAGGAAAATCCTGAGCTTCTAAAAGCCCGCAATATCTCTCAGCATCGTCCTTATCTTCGAACATAAGGATTACCGTTTTGCCTTTAAGCTCAAGGGAATGTATGCCCTCATTTTCAGTCCCCGCATCATATAAAAGGACATTAACTAACATAGGAATTAATCAATCAAATACATTATAAATAGATAAAATAAATACACAATATGCTTCTAATAAGACTCTAGTGATATTTCATTTAGACGTTGATACAATGCAAGCTCAGAATCACTTAAATTATCTGGTAATACAATAATTATTTCAACAATTTGATCTCCTCGATATTCTTCATACTTCAATCCACGACCTCTAAGTCTTAACAACCTTCCTGTGGAAGAATTAGGGGGAACTTGTAAGGTTACCGATCCATTTAAAGTTGGTATATCAACTGCACAACCCAACAAAGCATCATGTGGGAATAATTCAAGACGATACATAACTCTTAATCCATCAATTCTTAACCCATCATCGGTTTCAACCTTTAATTGTACAAAATGATCTCTGCAACCAATTGCAGCACCTTCTATTCTTAACCTCCAACCATCTCCAGCAAAAGGAGGCGTTAAGACTTCTACAAGAGTCCCGTCTTGTAACTGAATTTCAACTTTTGAACCATAAAGAGCTTGATCTGGCGTGATTTCTACAACTGATTCTTGGTCTTCATAAATTAATGTTGGTGGTGGTGAAGGATAACTTGTAGTAGGAATATATTCATTAAAATTAGATTCTTCATAGTCTTCGTATTCATCCTCAGGAAGGTCGGGGTATGGATCATTAATATCATCTTTATCGTTTTTAAAATTTGTTTTTATACCCAACACAACATCTAAATATTCCTCATAAGATGGAAATCTATTTTCAAATATATCTTGACTTTTATTATGTGATTTCTCCCATTTTTTTCTCTTTTTTGGATCACTTAAAATTGCATAGGCTTCATTAATTAATTTGAATCTTTCTTCAGCATTGGTATCATTTTTATTTAAATCAGGGTGCCATTTTCTAGCCTCCTTCCTAAAGGCTAATTTAAGTTCAGTAGAATCACATTCAGGTGAGACACCTAGTAAAGACCAATAGTTAGGATCAACGGTAGTAGTCATTATCCCAAGGATCTATATCCCTTCTTCCATAATTATTTTCACCACTTCTATTTTGACCTCTTTGAGAATAATCCCAAGGATCATCATCCCAGTAATCATCAGAAAATAATTCATCCTTTAAAGATCCAAAAGTATTTTTAATCCCTTGTATTGGATTAGATTCTGTTTTTCTTTCCGCTGATAAGCGACGATTCAAACCAAATAATGCCTCTTGCAGAGTACCAACGGCGTATTCAAGTTCTTGTAAATCATCATCTTCTAGCAAATCCTCAACGTCCCTCATCGCAACTTCAACTGATCTTTGTTGTCTTTCTGCACCATAAGGTCCTAATTCAAGAGAAGCATCTCTTAATCGTCTTTCAGCTTGGGCAACAAGTGTTAAAGCATTATTCTTTTGATCAATAGAGGCACGCTTCTTTCTATCCTCAGATGCTTTTATTTTTGACTCTTCAATCAATTTATTAACTTCATTTTGATTCAGGTTTGAACCACCAGTAACACTTACGGATTGTTTCCTTCCAGTAGTTCTATCCGTTGCACTTACTTCTAATAAACCATTGGCATCGATATCAAAAGCCACCTGAACTTGAGGCACTCCTCTAGGGGCTGGAGGTATACCAGATAATCTGAATTTACCCAATGATTTGTTATCTGAGGCCATTTGTCTCTCTCCTTGCCATATATGAATTTCTACTGATGATTGGTTGGAGGCCGATGTACTAAAAACATCGGATTGCCTAACTGGTATTGAGGTATTACGAGGAATTAAAACTTTCATTAAACCTCCGACGGTTTCAAGCCCTAATGAAAGAGGAGTTACATCATTTAATAGAAGGTCTCTTAACTCTCCTGAAAGGATCCCGCCTTGTATTGCAGCACCAATAGCTACTACTTCATCAGGGTTGACAGATTGACAAGGTGGATTTGGTACCAATGTCTTTACTAATTGCTTTACCATTGGCATACGAGTGCTGCCTCCTACAAGCACTACTTCATCAATTTCCTCTGGGTTCCATCCTGAATCATCAATAACAGAATTAACAGGATCAAACAATCTATCTAAAAGATCACTGCAAAGACTCTCGTAAATTTTTCTAGTAAGAGTCTTCTCTATGTGTAACGGACCGTCTTTGCCTGTAGAAATAAAAGGTAGTGATATTGGCGTTGTTTGTACACCAGAAAGTTCTTGTTTAGCTTTTTCAGCTGCTTCAGTTAGTCTTTGTAAAGATTGCCTATCTCTTCTTAGATCAATTTTATTTTTTTCTAAAAAATCTTCAGCTAGCCAATCAACAATTCTTTGATCAAAATCATTACCACCTAATTGGGTATCGCCTGAAGTTGCCTTTACGTCAAAAACACCATTTGAAATTGACATTAAAGAGACATCAAATGTTCCACCGCCTAAATCAAAAACCAATACTTTTCGAGAAGAACTCTTGTCAAATCCATAAGCAAGAGCAGCTGAGGTTGGCTCATTCAGAATCCTTTCAACGGATATACCAGCCAATATTGCAGCATCTCGAGTTGCTTGTCTTTGTGAATCGTTGAAATAGGCGGGAACAGTGATAACAGCAGAATCAACATTTTCACCTAAATAGGTTTCTGCGTCATCTATTAACTTCCTAATAATTTTGCCAATCAATTCTTCTGGGGCATATTCTCTTTTTGTCACTGGAGAGGTAATTCGAACATTACCCTGATCATTTGAGCGAACACTATAAGGAACAGAGAGACTTGTGTCTTCAAGCTCATCCCATGCTCTACCAACAAATCTTTTTAAATTTGAGAAAGTATTTTTTGGATTAAGAACTAATTGTCTTCTGGCTAGTTGACCCACCAATAATTCAGATTCCTTCGTAAAGCCAACAACTGATGGAGTAGTTCTGGCACCTTCAGCATTAGAAATTACTACTGGCCTACCAGCCTCTAACACCGCTACGACGGAATTAGTAGTTCCCAAGTCAATGCCAACGATTCTCCCCATGGCAATACTTATTTAAGCCCCACAGTAAATAGTATTCAAGGGTATTCAATACTTATTATGTACCCTTCAACACTTAAAGCCAATCTTTAACCCCCTGTTAATGAAAAATTTGAAATTAGCTATAGATTCATAATGTAAATGCTTTTGCAAGTGGACAAAGCTACTACATCAAAATTTTTGCTAAGAAGAAGGACAACTTCAGAAAAGTTGGTAGATATAAGCTTTAAAAATTTTGTTGTTACTATGGCTTCAATGGTAGCAATCATACTTTTTTCGATATTTGCAGTTGTCTACTATGAATCAACCGAGTCAATTTCTAGATATGGATTGAGGTTTCTTTTTAGCTCTGCATGGAATCCTGTTACAGATGAGTATGGAGCATTCACTGCTATATATGGAACCCTTTTTACATCAATAGCTTCATTATTAATTGCTATTCCATTAGGCGTTGGCACCGCAATATTTATAACTGAAAATATAATCCCTAAATATATAAGAGATTTGATCGGAATAATGGTTGAGCTATTAGCCGCCATTCCGTCAGTAGTTTTAGGACTCTGGGCAGTATTCATTATGGAACCATTTATAAGACCATTTTTGAACATGGTCCATGAAATATTTGGTTTCATACCTTTTTTTGGAACTGAGCCTCTAGGGGCTGGAATGATGCCAGCAATATTAATTTTAGTTGTAATGATCTTACCTATAATTACATCAATTTCTAAAGACTCATTAAATCAAGTTCCATCAAACCTTAGACAAGCTGCCTATGGAATTGGAGCAACAAGATGGACAACAATTTTTAAAGTAATTATTCCAGCAGCAATTTCTGGAATAACTGGAGGTGTTTTACTAGCTCTCGGTAGAGCCATGGGTGAGACAATGGCAGTAACTATGATTATTGGAAATTCAAATAACTTTAGCTGGTCAATCTTTGCTCCTTCATATACTATTTCATCAATGTTAGCCAATCAATTTGGGGAGGCAGATGGCAGCCAGGTCTCTTCTCTAATGTATGCAGCATTAATCCTTATGATTTTAACATTAATGGTTAATGTATTTGCTCAATGGATCGTTAAAAAACTGAGCTTAAAATATCAATAAATGGATTACAATTCAAAAAAAGCTCTAACTTATAATCCCTCTCTAACTAGGAATATTGGGAACAAAGCCTTAACAATTATATCTGCTCTTTTTGCAATCATTTCTGTACTTCCTTTAATATTAGTTATAAGCTATGTATTAATCAAAGGGGGCAGCTATATAAATTTTGAGACATTAATACTCGAACCCGAACCTCCCGGCGATGATCTTCTTTCTGCAGGAGGAATAGGACCTGCAATAACTGGAACTTTTATAATGACATTTATTGCTTCAATAATATCCATACCTGTTGGAGTAGGAGGTGGAATATATCTTGCTGAGTATTCTAAGTCTGGAAGATTTGCAAAATTTGTTAGATTTGGATCAAATGTACTTGCTGGAGTTCCATCAATAATTGCTGGTGTATTTATATACGCAATAATTGTGTCTACAAAAATACTATTTGGTTCAATGTTTAGTGGGATCGCAGGTGGTATTTCATTGTCAATTTTAATGTTACCAACAATAATTAAAACAACTGATGAAGCATTAAAGTTAGTTCCAGATAATTTAAGAAAGGCTGCCTTAGGAATTGGTGCATCTAAATTCACGATGATATGTAATGTTACATTACCAGCCGCATTTAGTTCTATATCTACGGGTATTATTTTAGGACTAGCTAGAGCTGCAGGTGAGACGGCTCCATTAATATTTACAGCATTATTTTCTAGATATTACATAACAAGTTTTGATGATCTTTTTTATGAAATGGGATCATTATCAGTGCTAATTTATAATTTTGCACTTGAACCATATGAATCACAAAATCAACTAGCTTGGGCAGCATCTTTTATATTAGTTGTCATACTCTTAAGTCTAAATATTCTTTCAAGGTGGATCAATAGACTTGATGCTTTTTCTAAAAATAAAGTATAATTATAAACATATAAATAATAAAATGATTAACAAAATAAGCCACAATAAAAAAAATTTTAAAAACGACTCTTCTATTTCTGTTTCCTTAGATAATGTTTCGATAAAATATGGAAATTCTGTAGCCGTTAAAAATGTCTTTTGTGATATAAAAAAAAATCAAGTTACATCTTTTATAGGGCCATCAGGCTGTGGAAAATCAACCGTTATTAGAGCAATAAATCGTATGAATGATTTAATTGAAGGTTGTGAGTTATCAGGTAGTGTGATTTTTGAAGGTACAGACATATATGCAAAAGATATAGATCCAGTAGAAGTCAGAAGAAGAATTGGAATGGTATTTCAGCAACCTAATCCTTTTCCAAAAAGCATTTACGAAAATATTGCATTCGGAGCGAGAGTAAATGGTTTCACAGGTAACATGGATCAATTAGTGGAAGAATCTCTTATCAAGGCAGCCGTCTGGGATGAATGCAAGGATAAATTAAACGAAAGTGGTTATTCATTATCAGGAGGACAACAACAAAGATTATGTATCGCAAGGACAATAGCAATCGAACCTGACGTGATTTTAATGGACGAACCTTGTTCAGCACTTGATCCGTTATCTACATTAAAAGTTGAAGAAACAATACATGAATTGAAAAGGAATTTTACAATCATTATTGTTACTCACAATATGCAACAAGCTAATAGAGTGAGCGATTATACAGCCTTTTTTAATACAGAAAAAGATGGGAAAGATCCCGGAGGGAAAGTTGGATTCTTAGTAGAGTTTAGTAAAACAAAAAATATGTTCAATTCACCAAAGCAAAAATCAACTCAAGATTACATATCTGGAAAATTTGGATAATCACAAAAGATTTAAATGTAAAAGCAACATAAGTAAGGCACGGAGAGAGAGGGATTCGAACCCTCGATAGGGTTGCCCCTATACAGCATTTCCAGTGCTGCGCCTTCAACCACTCGGCCACCTCTCCTTAAACTCAGCAATGAAATCCTTCTTCGATTGCTGAGTTTAAATATATACCAAAAGAGAGCTGTTGTTAAAAATTTAAATGTTGGATTTATTATTTAAATTTTTAAATAATAAATAGGATCAAGAAATCAGTAATTGATTAATGAAAATAAATTGATTTAAAGATAATTAGATTCTTCTAAAAGTTGAGGATTATTATAAAATAAAACAAATGTTATGGTTATACCTACATGTAAAAGCGCAACCTTAGAGGCAGGGCTAACAAAAACTGAAATTAACATATTTTTAGAAATTGCCAAACAGGCCGCCAAAAAAGGCGGTGCGTCGCTCATGAATAATTATGGCAAAATTAAAACGATAAAATGTAAGGGAACCACTGGAGATCTTGTTACTAATGCAGATTTAGAATGTGAGAAGATAATAATAGATTATTTAGAAAAAGAGACTCCCAACATTTCTATTCTTGCCGAAGAAAGTGGATATAAGTTAAAAAACGGAGAATTAAAATGGTGTATAGACCCTCTTGATGGAACAACTAACTTTGCACATGGATATCCGTTCTTCGCAACTTCAATAGGTTTAATTTGGAATAGCAATCCAATACTGGGAGCAATATCGATACCTTGTTTAAATGAAATTTATTATGCCTCTCCAGAGCATGGATCATTTTGTAATGGCGAGCAGATAAATGTAACGGACACAATTTCCTTATCTGATTCTCTCTTAGTTACTGGTTTCGCGTATGACAGGCGAGAAGTATTGGATAATAATTATTCCGAATTTTGTTGGCTAACACATCGAACTCATGGCGTCAGAAGAGGAGGAGCAGCCGCGGTAGATCTAGCATTCGTAGCCTCAGGCAAAGTGGATGGTTTTTGGGAACGCGGGCTTGCGAAGTGGGATATGGCAGCAGGGGTACCACTAGTTGAAATGGCAGGTGGAATAGTTTCCAATTATCCCACCGGAGATTTTGATCTTAATACCGGAAGAATTCTTGCTTGTAATCCAGATATACAAAATGAGCTCATAAAAGAACTTGAAAAAATTAGACCGTTAACACCCAACTCTTATGGTGGAAAATAGTCCTAATTTATGTGATCCTTAAGTAATAAAAAGATTCAAATAATGACATTGCAACCTGCCTCGGGTGCGCGCGACTTAAATCCTCAGCAAGTAAGAAAAAACCATCTCATTGCATCAAAACTTTCATCTTTATATCAACTATGGGGATATGAGCGAATATCACCACCACATATTGAACGTCTAGACACACTTATGGCAGCTGGTGGAATTTCGAACAACGAAATACTAAAAATCGTTTCTGATGAACCTCTCGGATTAAGACCTGAAATAACAGCTTCAATTGTTCGTGCCGCATCAACTAGATTTAATAAATACGAAAGGCCACTTCGTTTATGGTCAACAGGAACTTCTTTTAAATGTAATCAAAACATTGATGGTGGTATTGATATTGAAGAGTCATTTCAAAGCGGAGTTGAGTTGATAGGAACTAAAGCTATTAATGCAGAGATAGAACTTCTATCTCTGCTGATCGAATCATTAGAAGTAATTGAAATTGATCAGAAATATAAATTGACATTGCTTATTGGAAATACATATCTATTAGAACTTATTTTAAGCTCATTTGATTCAAGCAAACAGGACCAAATTAAAAATATTCTCTGCGATCTTGATTACATAGCATTGAGTACACTTAATGTAAGAGATGAACAAAAAATGTTTATAAAAAATATAATGAATTTGAGAGGTTCACCAGATAAAGTATTAACTAATCTAAAAAATATTTATGACTCAAATTCTTACATTGATTATCTACAGGAATTATTTAAAATTATTGAACCATTAGCTAAAGAGAAAAGGATAAATGTACAACTAGACCCTACATTAGGAACGAAATACAAATTATATAGTGGATTGACATTTTCTCTTGTTTCATCATCATCAAGTGCGCCTATTATCCTAGCTAAAGGCGGTAGATATGATGATTTAGTAAAGAAATTTAGCTCAAGCGATCATAATTGCTTCGGAATTGGATTTAGTATTAGCATTGATAAAGTTAGAGAATTAGTATCCTCAAGCGAGGAAATAGAAATTAATAAAGAAAAAGTATTAATAGCCTATAAGCAAAGTGCAAGTTTGTATAAAGCCTTGAAACGCCAAAAAGAATTTCATACTCAAGGGATTGTTTCCCTAATTTCACATGAACCTTTAAAGACAAATGATGCAACAGATCAACTTTTAAAATCCAACAGATGTACTAAAATTCAATGGATAGATTGATATCATTAACCTATATCTTTTAAATAATTGTCAGGAATTGAAAACTATTGAGCGTTAATCAATAAAACTTTTGCTCTTAACACCTAAATATAAATTTGTATCGCTATGATGATAAAAATTTAGTTAAGTCATGCCTGTTAAAGAAGAAGGAACTATTCTAATTCACACAGAAAATATATTTCCAATAATAAAGAAAGCAGTCTACTCAGATCATGAAATATTCATTAGAGAGCTTATAAGTAACTCCGTAGATGCAATCAAGAAGAGAAAAATGGCCGCCTTTGCAGGAGATTGTGTCGCATCTGAAGATGAAAAGATAAAAATCTCAATTGATAGAGAGCATAAGACATTGACAATTAGTGACAATGGAATAGGAATGACTAGCGATGAAATCAAAAAATATATTAATCAAGTAGCTTTCTCAAGTGCAGAAGAATTTCTTGAAAAATATAAGCAACCTGATGACGGTTTCATTGGTCATTTTGGACTCGGTTTTTATTCAAGTTTTATGGTGGCAGAAGAAGTTGAAATAATAACTAAATCAGCAAAGAATGATTCACAAGCTATTCAATGGAAATGTAATGGTTCGCCTCAATATTCTCTTGATGAATCAGATAAAGAAGAAATAGGTACAGATATAATTTTACATTTAATGGAAGAAGAAATTGAATACATTGAACCAAGTAGGATTAAAACATTAATAAAAAAATATTGTGATTTTATGCCGATTGAAATCTCTCTTGAAGAAGAAGTTATCAACAAAATGAATCCACCATGGAGAGAAAACAAACAAAATCTAAAAGATGAAGATTATATTGAACTCTATAAGTACCTCTACCCTTTTCAAGGCGATCCTCTTTTATGGGTTCATCTAAACACTGACTATCCATATAATTTGCAAGGTATATTATATTTTCCAAAGATAAGTGGAAGAGCCGATTGGGAGAGTGGTGAAATCAAACTTTTCTGTAATCAGGTATTTGTAAGTGACTCAATTAAAGAAATTGTTCCTAGATACCTATTACCTTTGAGGGGAGTAATTGATTCAACCGACATACCCTTAAATGTAAGCAGAAGCGCATTACAATCAGATAGAAGAGTTAAATCTATTGGCAACTTTATAGCAAAGAAGTTAGCCGATAAACTTAAAACATTAAAGAAAGATGAAAGCCAATTTTATGCTGATATTTGGGACTCTATATCTCCTTTTATAAAAATAGGTGCTATGGAAGATGAGAAATTTTCCGAGCAAGTAAAAGAGATAATTTTGTATTCCACAACTAAAAACATCTCAGAAGATAATGAAAGCACTGAAGAACTAATAAAATCTGGTTCCAAGACTTTTACCACCCTTGATGGTTATAAGAATAGGCTCACTGATGAGAATAAAAAGGTATTATATTCAACGGATGAAGTCTCTCAATCAACTGCACTCAATATGTGGACTTCACAAGGCAAAGAAGTTTTAAAACTTGATACTGTAATTGATACCCAATTTATTCCTTGGCTAGAAGAAAAAAACAAAGACATAAATTTTGTCAGAGTCGACTCAGAACTTGATGAAAGTCTTAAAGATGATTCGCCTGAAATTGCAGATAAAGATGGAAATACAAAGTCAGAAACGCTAAAAAAAATTATTAGTTCAGCTCTAAACAATGAAAAAGTGACGGTACAAGTTCAAAGCCTTAAAGGTGAAAATTCTCCCCCTTCATTAATATTATTACCAGAGCAAATGAGAAGAATTAATGACATAACAGCATTAATGGAACAGAAACTACCTGGTTTACCTGAATATCACAATTTAATCGTCAATTCAAACCATCCACTTATTCAAGGATTACTAAAGTTAAATTCCAACCCAATAGTTATTGAAGGATCTAACAATTCCGAAGAAGGGCAGTTAGCTAGCGAAATCGCTATACATGTTTATGAGATGGCAAAACTTTCAATTGGTGGTCTCGAGAATAAAGATATCGCAGCTTTTCAAACTAGGAATGCTGAGGTTTTAGGAAAATTAATGCAAAAATTCGTTTAATCTCAACCTTATTTGATAGAATATAAAAACGAATAAAGTTAAAAAATGTCTAGGGTTTGCCAACTTACAGGTACTAGAGCTAACAACGGAATGTCAGTCAGCCATTCCCATATTAGAACCAAGAAATTGCAGCAAGCAAATTTGCAGCAACGTAGACTCTGGTGGGAAGAAGAGAACAAATGGGTCAATATAAGACTAACCACAAGAGCACTAAAAACTATTCAGAAGAAGGGACTAGGAAACTATGCCAAATCATTAGGGGTAGATTTAAACAAACTTTAAATTTGATTTGTTAATCAAATGAAAAGAAGAAGATTTATAAAATCTTTTGTTTTATTTTCCAGTATTTTATTTATAAAACCTTCAAGATTATTTGCAAGTATAAATTCGGTTAGAATTGGTCAAAGAGCCCCTCTTTTTTTATTAAATGGTTTCAACAAAGCCAATCCCAATAAAAAGCAATGGTCTCTAGATAATTTTTCTGGTGAATGGTTAATTTTATATTTTTATCCTAAGGATTTCTCTAGCGGTTGTACATTACAAGCCAAAGGATTTCAAGATAATCTTTCTAAGTTTAAAAAACTTAATTCCTCCGTAGTTGGAATCTCTGCTGACAATGAAAAAGAACATGAATCATTTTGTACATCCGAAAACCTTGGATACACCTTACTTACAGATACAACAGGAGAGATAAGTAAATCATATGATTCATGGTTGGATCCCTATTCAAAAAGAAATACATTTATGATCAATCCAAAGGGTATAGTTGTATATAAATGGATAGGGGTAAGACCCATAGGACATGCTCAAGAGGTTTTAGAAGAGCTTATTAAACAAAAGAAAATGTATGCATGAACTTTCCTTGGGAACATGGTTTATCCACATTGCTACTCTTTTTGAGTGGGGGATTGCAATAATAATAATTGACCATATTTCATCAATATCTAATAACAAGGCATTAGGTTATTTCGCTTTAGCTATGTTGCCAAATTTAGCTAGCGCTATGGCCGCAATCACCTGGCATATATTTGACAATAGTATTGAATTAAAAGGATTAGTTGTACTGCAGGCAGCTCTTACAACAATTGGAAATATATGTCTTGCTTTTGCTGCATGGAACTTGTTTAGATCTGAGTCATCACAACCAAAACAATGAATATTTCAATTCTTAGTCTTGAATCAATTGCACGAATTGATCCTAGTCCATTCTTCATCCTTTCTTTAATTCCTTATCTCGTTTTCCTGCGTTACGCTGGGAAATCAAAAGCGATACCAAAAATATCATTTTTAGGTTTTAAGTTAACTCTCTTATTTGTATTCATGACGATAGTGTTTGCAATAATCGCACAAATTTATTTTGAAGATGAATTAACAAATGTAGATGTACTGCACGGACTAGCAGAATCGTTTTTAACGATTAGCGATGCATTTGTTGTTTATGGTTTTGTTTTGATGCTGCAGTCAATCAAAACTAAAACAGAAGTAAAAAACTCTTAAGAGGTGAGTAACATTTGTCGCAAAAGCATTGTTTATGGTCGATAATAAAAATATCCAAAAGGTATAAAAGATGTTCACAACATTACTAGCTGCTGCTGATCCAGTGACATTTCAGTGGTCTCCAAAATGTGCCGTTGTGATGATCATTTGCAATTTACTTGCTTATGCCATAGCTAGATCAAATATAGAAAAGCCAAACGAAGGTTTTCCTATGCCTAATTCTCAGTTCTATGGTGGACTAAGTCATGGTTCTTTTGTTGCTGCAAACTGCTTAGGCCATGTTTTAGGAATAGGTTCAATTTTGGGCCTAGCAGCAAGAGGCGTTTTATAAAACAGAAATTAAATTCCAGATTAAATAATAAAAAAAGGATTATTAGTTAATAATCCTTTTTTTTTTTTCTATTATTAGTTAATTAATTAAAATTAAATTTATCTCTAATTTGATCAGCCATCATTTCTGGTGTTAAGCCAAGGGATTCTTTACTTTGCTTTGGAGTTGCATGATCGACTAATTTATCTGGTATTCCAATTCTTAATGTGGGAACAAAAATATCATTATCATTTAATGATTCAACGACTGCTGAACCAAACCCACCCAACAATGTGCCTTCTTCCATAGTTACTACTTTACCAATCTTTTTAGCAGCCTTATGAATAGTTTCCTCATCTAGTGGTCTTATAAAACGTGCGTTAATAACAGTGCTATTTACACCTAATTCTTTGAGTATTTCTGCTGTTTTAATTGCTGGGAAAACCATAGAGCCATAGCCAATTATTAATAAATTATCGCCCTCTTGTATTATCTCAGCCTTACCAATTTCTAGAGCCTCCCATCCTTCCTCCATCAATGCGGACCCTTCTCCAGAGCCTCTAGGTATTCTTAGAGCTGTCGGACCATTGTGATTAATACACGTAACTAACATTCTCTGCAATTCAGACTCATCTTTTGGAGCCATAACAGTGAAGTTAGGTACACATCTTAAATAACTAATGTCATATTGTCCTTGATGAGTAGGACCATCAGCACCAACTATTCCAGCTCTATCTAATACAAAAGTTACAGGTAAATTCTGGATTCCGATATCATGTATTAATTGGTCATATGCCCGTTGTAAAAAAGTACTATAAATAGCTACTACTGGCTTCAAACCTTCGCAAGCCATTCCTCCAGCAAGAGTTACAGCATGTTGTTCAGCTATTCCAACATCTACATATTGATCTGGAATAGCTTTCTGCAAGAGATTTAAAGCAGTGCCTTCAGCCATCGCTGCTGTAATACCAACAATATTGCTGTCTTGCTCGCAAAGCTTTACTAAAGTTTGACCAAAAACCTTACTAAAACTAGGAGGTTTAGGAGTTTTAGAAGGAATAGATTTACCTGTCGTTAAATCAAAGGAGGACTGGGCATGGTAACCAACCTGATCAGCCTCAGCATATGGATAACCTTTCCCCTTAGTAGTAGCAACATGAACCATTACTGGTCCCCCAACTTTATGCGCTGCATTAAATGTCCTAGTTAATTCAGCAATATCATGACCATCCACAGGCCCCATATAAGTAAAACCCAATTCTTCAAAAACAGCTCCAACCTTAGGAACTGCTAATCGTCTAACACTACCAGTAAAAGATTTAAATTCTTCTTGGATAGCATCTCCCATAAAAGGAAGATTTTTCACACTTTCTTGAACACTGTCCGAAATGAATTGGACAGGTGGGCTATGCCGCATACGATTTAAATAAGTGGACAATGCACCAACAGGAGGAGAGATTGACATGTCATTGTCATTTAAAACAACCAAAAGTGGGGTTTTGGGTAGATGTCCAGCATGATTTATTGCCTCTAAAGCCATTCCACCAGTCAAGGCTCCATCACCAATTACAGCTACACACTTATAATCTTCTCCTTTTCGATCTCTAGCGATCGCCATACCAAGAGCAGCAGAAATAGATGTGCTCGCATGCCCCGCTCCAAAATGATCAAACTTACTTTCTGTTCTTTTTAGGTAACCAGCTACTCCTTTTTGTTGCCTAAGCGAATCAAATCGCTCATATCTTCCTGTAAGTAACTTGTGAGGATAAGCTTGATGTCCTACATCCCAAATAACTTTATCGACATCTAAGTCTAAAGTCTGATAAAGAGCAATTGTTAACTCAACAACACCAAGACCTGGACCTAAGTGCCCACCACTAGTAGAAACAACTTGAAGATGCCTTTCTCTAATTTGGCAAGCAACATCTTCCAATTCACTAATGGCCAAGCCATGAAGCTCATTCGGATGACTTAACTGGCTCAGACGCATACAACTCTGAGATTGAATATCTCCAATCTACGAGGTCTACCCTACATTTTGATAAAAACTTGCACAAGTACAAATGGAATGTAGAAAATACATAAACCTAAAATCGGTGAAAAACTAGATATGGAGGACTATCTACAGAAAATACTAAGAGCTCGTGTTTATGACGTTGCTGAAGAAACTCCCCTAGAAAGGGCAAAAAACTTAAGTAAAAAATTTAAAAATAACATCTGGTTAAAGAGAGAAGACCTTCAACCAGTCTTTTCATTCAAATTAAGAGGTGCCTTTAATCGCATGTCTCAGTTGTCTAAAAAAGAGCTTTCCAAGGGTGTAATTGCATCAAGCGCAGGGAACCATGCGCAAGGAGTTGCGTTAAGTGCATCATTCCTTAATTGCAGATCCGTGATTGTGATGCCTTTAACAACTCCCATAATGAAGGTAAAAGCAGTTGAATCACTTAAAGCAGAAGTTATTCTTTTTGGTGAAACATATGATGAATGTTACGAAAAAGCATTAGAAATATCCAATAAAGAAAATCTAACTTTTATTCATCCTTTTGATGATCCTGAGGTTATTGCCGGACAAGGAACAATAGGTCTTGAAATACTTAGACAAAGTCATACACCACCTGACGCAATATACATCGCAGTAGGAGGAGGAGGACTCATAGCAGGAGTAAGTGCATACGTAAAAGCAATTTGGCCAGACACAAAGATTATTGGTGTTGAACCTGAAGATGCTTGCGCAATGACACTTTCAATAAAAGAAAACAAAACCGTTGAGCTTGAAAGTGTTGGACTTTTTGCAGACGGTGTTGCTGTACGGAAGGTAGGAGAAAAGACTTTCTCAATTTGCAAAAAGAATGTTGATGAAATGATTACAGTAAATACTGACGAAATATGCGCAGCTATAAAAGATGTTTTCGAGGATACGCGATCAATTCTAGAACCAGCAGGTGCATTATCTATCGCTGGTTTAAAAAAACATGTTGTTAAAAATAAGTTAAAAAACAACAATCTAGTTGCCATTGCTTGTGGTGCAAATATGAACTTTGAAAGACTAAGATTTGTAGCAGAAAGAGCTGAATTAGGAGAAGAAAAGGAAGCAATGATTGCAGTCGGGATTCCTGAAAAAGCAGGAAGTTTAAAACTTCTATGTCAAACACTTGGATCAAGAAGTTTAACTGAGTTTAGTTACAGAATGTCAGAAGGTAAAACAGCACAAATATTTATGGGTGTTGAAGTGTCGAACATAAATGACAGGGAACTATTAATAAGTGAAATAAAAAGAAAGGGTTTTGATTGTTGTGATTTAAGTAATGATGAATTGTCTAAGGTTCATCTCAGGCACATGGTTGGTGGCAGGCTACCAAGATCAATAAATCAACTATCAAATGGAGAATATAGAGAATTACTATACAGATTTGAATTTCCGGAAAGACCTGGAGCCTTAATGAGATTTGTCAATTCAATGAGACCAGAATGGACAATAAGCATTTTCCATTATCGAAACCATGGCGCTGATACTGGAAGAATAGTAATAGGAGTGCTTGTAAATGATTCCGAAATTCCAGCTTGGAATGAATTTGTTGAAAAAATAGGTTATAAAAGTTGGAAAGAGACAGATAATCCAGCATATAAATTATTTTTAGGTGCAAACTTCAATTAGACGCGTTAATTTTGGATATCAAAAAAAATAATTTTCAACTTCAAAGTTATGAGTGAGAACATACAAATTTCTATACCCGCGAAGATTGAAGCAATCCTTTATCTAAAAGGAAGACCAACATCATCAAAAGAGATGGCTGAATTACTTGAAAAAGATATAGCTGAAATTGAAAAAGCACTCTGGGAACTCAAGGCTGGATATGCTCAGCGCGACACTTCTTTAGAAATAATTGAAAACAAAAATCATTACAGCTTGGAATTAAAACAAGGACTAGGTGAGTTGGTTCAGGATCTTCTCCCAGCAGATTTATCGATTGCGACCCTAAGAACATTGGCTACTGTTGCGCTGAAGAAGAAAATACTCCAATCAGAATTAGTTGATCTTAGAGGATCTGGAGCATACGATCACATTAAAGAACTTGTAGATAAGAATTTCGTGGAAAGAAGACGTCAAAAGGATGGTCGTTCTTTCTGGCTAACTCTTTCAGAAAAATTTCATCAAACATTTTCCGTATTACCTGAACCAGATCAAGCAGAAGACAAAAATGCGGCATAATATAGTACAAAAAATTAATTGCTAATGGGTTACGAAATTATTCCAACAGTTCTGCTTGTACTTTTAAAAACACTTGGAATTTATTCAACAATATTGATCATTAGGGTCCTACTGACCTGGTTCCCTAATCTTGATATGAGTAATCCCATACTCCTAAATTTATGCGCTATTACCGATCCTTACTTGAATTTTTTCAGAGGAATAATTCCTCCATTAGGAGGCTTAGATTTATCTCCTATTTTAGCCTTTGTAGTAATAAGAGTAGTTCAAGGAATACTTGGAAATGCAGCTGCACTCGCAATGGGAGGGTTTCAAATGTATTGATAATTTAAAATTCAACGATTATCGCCGCTGCCTTGGATTTTCCCTCGAGATTTTCGGCTTTTCAGCTTCTGCAAGTTTGCATGAGCGACCTCTTCCAATTCATATCCCAATTCACTAGAGAGTTGTGATATGTACCAAAGAACATCACCTAGTTCAAATTTAATTGCATCCTTACTATCTTTATCAAATACACCTTTTTTATCTCTTATAATTTTCTTAACTTTATCAGCGACCTCACCGGCCTCACCAACCAGACCTAATGTTGGATAAATAGCATTGCTACCGACTTCAGGATAAAGAGCTGTCTTGCGAGATTCTCTTTGATAATCATTTAATTCCATTTTTATTTACTTGAAAAATCAAAGTTGACAAATAAAACACAACCAGATGTTAGTTTTTTGTTATCACAAGCCAAATAAATGACGATACTCGACCTAGCCCGAAGGACCAAAATTGTTGCCACAATAGGCCCAGCAACTGAGAGTGCGAGTCAAATAACAAAACTAGTAGAAGCAGGTGCTACTACATTTCGTCTAAATTTTAGTCATGGTGACCATGATGAACACGCTGAAAGGATAAAAACAATAAGACAAGTTTCAAATGATCTAGGCATTCACATTGGAATACTCCAAGATCTTCAGGGACCTAAGATTAGACTTGGAAGGTTTAAGAAAGGACCTGTTAATGTCAAAAATGGAGATAAGTTTATTCTTACATCAAAAAATATTGAATGTAATAAAGATCAGGCAAATGTCACTTATGACAAATTAGCTCAAGAAGTAAATGTAGGAAATAGGATTCTCTTGGACGACGGAAGAGTAGAAATGAAAGTTGAAAAAGTTGAACTAAAAGAACAAAGATTAATTTGCAAAGTAACTGTTGGCGGAGTGCTCTCTAATAACAAAGGAGTTAATTTTCCAGATGTTCAATTATCAATTAGGGCCTTGACAGAAAAAGATAAAAAAGATTTAGCATTTGGTCTAAAACAAGGTGTTGATTGGGTAGCACTCAGTTTTGTAAGAAATCCCTCAGATCTAATTGAAATAAAAGATTTAATTAGAAATCTTGGTTTTGATACACCTGTAGTAGCAAAGATTGAAAAATTTGAAGCAATTGATCAAATAGACGCTGTTTTAAAACTTTGTGATGGAGTGATGGTTGCCAGAGGTGATCTTGGTGTTGAGATGCCTGCAGAAGAAGTTCCATTGCTACAAAAACAACTAATCAAAAAAGCCAATAGCCTTGGGATTCCAATCATAACTGCCACACAAATGCTTGATTCAATGGCATCAAGTCCAAGGCCTACAAGAGCCGAGGTGAGTGATGTTGCAAACGCGATACTTGACGGGACAGATGCTGTGATGCTTTCCAATGAGACTGCTGTTGGCGATTATCCAATTGAAGCTGTAGCAACCATGGCAACTATTGCAAAAAGAATCGAAAGAGATTATCCACAAAAAGCATTAGAAAGTCATCTTCCAAGCACAATCCCAAATGCAATAAGTGCCGCTGTAAGCAGTATTGCCAGACAAATCAACGCAGCCGCAATTATTCCCCTAACAAAAAGCGGTGCCACAGCAAAAAATGTAAGTAAATTTAGACCTGCTACTCCAGTACTAGCTGTAACGAATGAAAGGACTGTAGCGAGCACACTTCAACTTGTCTGGGGAGTCACACCACTTTTGATAGAGAATCAAACAAGCACATCAAAAACATTTAATGATGCAATGGCTATGGCAAAAAAAATGAATATTTTAAAACAAGGTGATCTTGTAGTAGAGACAGCAGGGACCTTATCTGGAGTGAGTGGATCAACTGACCTAGTAAAAGTCGGAATAGTTAGTTCAGAACAAGAAACTGAAAATTTATTTATCTAAAAAAATATGAAAAGGAAACTCCCGCTAACTGAAACATCGGGAATGGCAATAAAAAATCTTAAATCTAATAAGTTTAGAAGCCTATTAACAATGCTCGGAATAGTAATTGGTAATGCCTCGGTAATAACTCTTGTTGGGGTGGGTAGAGGCGCTCAAAATCTTGCAGAGAATCAGCTAAGCAATTTAGGAGCAAATGTTTTATTTGTCGTACCAGGCAATAATGACACTAGAAGAAGAGGTGTGGCTTTCCCTAAAAATCTTGTTCTTAAAGATGCAAAAGCAATAGCGCAACAAGTTCCAACTGTTAAAAGAGTAGCTCCTCAAATCACAACAAATGAAGTAATACAAAGTGGTTCCAAAAGTACAAGTAGCTCTATTTCAGGAGTAACAAGTGATTTTTTAATTGTTCGAAGCTTTGAAATTGCTAAAGGTCGTTTTATTAATGATCAAGATACAAAAGGGGCCAAGAATGTAGTAGTTATTGGACCAGATCTTGAGGAGAAGCTATTTAATGAAAGAGAAGGCTTAGGGGAAAAAATAAGAATAAAAGATCAGTCTTTTGAAATTATTGGAGTCATGAAACCTAAAGGTGCTGTATTTGGAAGCAATCAAGATGAGAATGCATATATTCCTCTTTCAACAATGGTCAGCAGAATTACTGGTAAGGATCCAACTTATGGAATTAGTCTCAGTTTTATAAGTGTTGAAGCCATAAATGAAAACTCAACAAAGGCTGCAAAATTTCAAATAACAAACTTGTTGAGACAAAGACACAAAATCATTAGAGATGATGACTTTGCTGTTAGATCTCAAAAAGATGCTTTGCAAATAGTATCGACAATTACAGGTGGTTTAACATTAATGCTTGCTGCAATAGGAGGGATATCATTACTAGTTGGGGGAATAGGTATTATGAATATTATGCTGGTATCAGTTAGCGAAAGAACTGAAGAGATAGGGCTTAGAAAAGCACTAGGCGCAAGAAGATTAGATATTTCAACCCAATTCTTAATAGAATCATTGATTCTTTCCAGTTTAGGTGGAATAGCTGGAACAGGCTTAGGACTTACTACTGTAAAGATAGTAGCTTTATTAACACCTTTACCAGCAACAATTGGATTTGGAACTGTATTTATAACAGTTATAATTTCAAGCACAATAGGTTTAACATTTGGTGTTCTTCCAGCCAAAAGAGCGGCAAAACTCGATCCAATTACAGCATTAAGAAGTTTGTAAGAACTAATTTTTACTAAAAAATAATTTTCACTTAATTTCAACTGCAAGAAATATTTTTTGAATATTTAGTAGAAACTGTTGGAATCATCCAACAGAAGGGGGCATTACACTATTAGAATCTCTCAAAAAGTCTTAAGCTTTATGGATAAGAAATGGAAAGTTATAGCACTTTGGGTATTACCCATAACGATAGTAATTCTAATTACATGGCAAATACTTGGTTCGGCAACAAATAATCAAGTTAATCAAACAGCTTCATCTTCTGCATCAAGAACTGCACCAGTTGGAAAAATTAGTTACGGAAGGTTTCTCGATTATGTCGAGTCGGGAAGAGTCACATCAGTGGACATATACGAAGGTGGTAGAAATGCAATCGTCGAATCTGTTGATCCGGAAATAGATAACAGAGTTCAAAGATTAAGAGTTGATCTTCCTGGATTAGCTCCTGAATTAATTTCATCTTTAAAAGAAGAGGGAATAAGTTTCGATATACATCCACCTAAAACTGCTCCTGCTGGCATTGGAATACTTGGTAATCTTTTATTTCCACTAATTTTAATAGGGGGTCTCATTTTACTTTCCAGGAGATCAAACTCGATGCCAGGCGGACCAGGACAAGCAATGCAATTTGGCAAAACAAAGGCAAGATTTGCCATGGAAGCCCAGACAGGTGTCAAATTCGATGATGTAGCAGGAGTAAATGAAGCGAAGCAAGATTTAGAGGAAGTAGTTACATTTTTAAAGCAACCTGAAAGATTTACCTCTGTTGGGGCACAAATTCCAAGAGGGGTTCTATTAGTTGGGCCTCCAGGAACTGGGAAAACACTATTAGCTAAAGCAATCGCTGGTGAGGCCGGTGTTCCTTTTTTCTCACTTTCAGGATCAGAATTTGTAGAAATGTTTGTTGGTGTTGGAGCTAGCAGAGTTAGGGATTTATTCAAAAGAGCTAAAGAAAACAGCCCTTGCTTAATTTTTATTGATGAAATTGATGCAGTGGGAAGACAGAGGGGTGCAGGGATTGGAGGTGGAAATGATGAAAGGGAACAAACTCTTAATCAACTATTAACCGAAATGGATGGGTTTGAAGGAAATAGTGGAATCATTATCATTGCAGCAACAAATAGACCTGATGTTCTTGACTCAGCATTGATGAGACCAGGAAGATTTGATAGACAGGTGACTGTTGACGCCCCTGACATATCAGGAAGATTATCAATACTTAAAGTACACTCTAGAAATAAAAAATTAGAAAAAGACTTAACCTTAGAAAGCATCGCAAGAAGAACTCCTGGTTTTACTGGAGCAGATCTAGCAAATTTATTAAATGAAGCTGCTATTCTTACGGCAAGGAGAAGGAAAAATAAGATAGGTCTCTCAGAGATTGATGACGCCGTTGATAGAATTATCGCTGGAATGGAAGGAACTCCTCTTGTTGATGGAAGAAGCAAAAGGCTGATTGCATATCACGAGGTTGGTCACGCTTTAATCGGTTCACTAGTCAAAGATCATGATCCTGTTCAAAAAGTCACCGTTATTCCTAGAGGACAGGCACAAGGATTAACTTGGTTCTCGCCTGATGATGATCAAACATTAATTAGTAGAGCGCAATTAAAAGCAAGAATCATGGGAGCGCTAGGTGGAAGAGCAGCAGAAGATATCATTTTCGGAAGAGAAGAAGTAACAACTGGTGCTGGAGGTGACGTTCAAATGGTCGCATCCATGGCAAGACAAATGGTTACTCGATTTGGCATGAGTAGTCTTGGACCCGTTTCATTAGAGGGGGATAGTCAAGAAGTATTTGTTGGAAGAAGCCTAATGAATACATCTGATATATCAGAAGAAATCTCAAAGCAAATTGATGAGCAAGTTAGGTCAATAGTTAAAAAATGCTATGATGAAACTCTTGAACTGGTAGCAAAAAATAGATCAGCTATGGATAAATTAGTTGAAATTTTAATCGAGAAAGAAACTATGGATGGTGATGAGTTTTGCAAAATACTTTCAAATTATACTGATATACCTGAAAAAGACAGGTTTATCCCAGTATTGCCAGACCCAGAAAAATAAGGCCTAAACGGAATTAATAGGCCTTTTATTAAAAACGTTATCAATAATTCCATATTCCACAGCTTCCGATGGTGACATATAAAAATCCCTGTCTGTATCTTCCCTTATTGTCTCAAGAGACTGTCCAGTCCTTTCTGATAATTCCTTATTCAACTTGTCCTTAATAAATAATATTTCATCGGCCTGAATCCTGATGTCACTAGCTTGACCTCTCGCACCTCCAAGTGGTTGGTGAATCATTATTCTTGAATGAAGCAGACTGCTTCTCTTTCCTTTCGCGCCAGCGCATAGCAAAAAAGCCCCCATACTGGCAGCCAGACCAACGCAAACTGTATGTATGTCAGGTTTAACATGTTGCATGGTGTCAAAGATACCAAGGCCGTCATAAACAGATCCACCTGGTGAGTTGATATATAGAAAAATATCTTTATCGGGATCATCAGCTTCTAAGAAAAGCAGCTGAGCAACAATGCGGTTTGCAGAATCACTAGTTACTGGTTCACCCAGAAAAACTATTCTTTCCCTTAGAAGCCTTGAATAAATATCAAAGGCTCTTTCTCCTCTTCCAGACTCTTCAATAACTATTGGAATCATCGAACAATGTAATGGTCGGTTTTCATGATCCTAGCCAAGTCACGGGGTAAGCTATGGTTCTTAAGAATTATCTAGGTTTGGCATTGAGCGTTAGAGCAACAATTTCAGACAGCAAATCTGATTTCCATAAGGAATTTCCTTATGTCATTCCATCAATTTATAGAAAACTAGCAGACGAACTGGTTGTAGAACTTCATTTATTAAGTCATCAAAAAAACTTTAAAGATGATGCAATTTTTGCAACTGGATTAAAAGAAATATTCAGTAAATTCACTAATGGATATAAGCCTAGCGAACATGTTGAGAAGCTTTTCGACGCGATTTGCAATTGCAATGGGTTTAATCCTATAGAAATCAAAATCTCATCTGAAAAATTAATAAATAAAGCAAAAGAATTTACAAAAGAAGATCTAATAAATTTTTTAACAAGAAAAGAAAGTGATACAAAAGAAGGAAATTACTATAGTCGAATAAATGCAATTGGTATATATAAGTTGGTTAATGAGATACCTTCTCTTAAAGACCTCAAAGAAGAAGATATTAATAAGGAGATAACTAATATTTCTAATTCACTTGGTTACCAATATTCAAGAGTAGAGAAAGATATAAGTATGTATAAGTCAAATATAGAGAAAATGAAACAAGCATTGGAAATTATCGCATTAAACTTAAAATCCAAATAATAATTCTATTAATTATTTTCTTCTCTTATCCTTCCAATCAATATAACTAATGTAAATCACACTAATTGTTATAAATGAAAGTAGAAAAATAGAAGAAAAAGATAGAAAGCTATAGAAATTAAAATCTATAGACATCACAATTACTAAATATCAATAGAACCATCACCATTTCTACCCCAAACAACCATTGCAATAGAAAAAGTGAAAATAGCAGCCAAAGAGGCCCAACCCAATGTGAAGATCATTACATTTGTAATTTTATACAATTATAACTTATTAAATAGGTTTGAATTGTGTACCTATAAAAAAACTATAACCAATTAAGAAATCATACGAAAATCATTAAATCTATGGGAAGACTTGTCCAAAACCACAGCACGCACATAAAAGGCTTAATCAAATGGTTGAAAAAGATCTCAGAAAGAAATGAGATCAAGACAGTTACGCCTGCTTCCCTGTCAAAAACAAACGGGAAAGGTGAAAAGCTTGTGTTAAAAGTTACTGTTAAGACAAATGAAGGATATAAGCTCTTAGCAAGAAAGGGTAAGCTCGTACAAGAGGTTTTTCTTGTGACAAGCATAGACGAAAGTAAGGTTAAAGAAATATTAGAAGAAACTAATCCGATGCCTTCTCGGAAAAAGAAAGGTTTTTAGATGAAGATGGGTGAAAAGAGGTGGTTTTATTTTGCTTAGAAACAGATTCAGAAAGTTCTCGTATTATTTCTTCTTTGATCATATTCATAGCTAAATCGATTTTGCAAAGGTTATCTGCCATGGATGGAATAATTTTCTTTAATTTAATTGCATAAACAAAAGAAGCTCTATTAATTAATAAAAAAATTAGATTTACAAAAACTCAAACTTAATTACAAAGTAAATTCCACATAATAAATAATAATTTAGATTTGTAGGAAATATATAATTAATTAAATTTTTATCTACTTATCTACAGATATAATTAAAGAAGAAAAGCAGTCAAAAGATTATAATCTAGAGCTCATATTCATTTTTAAATTTATCCAAATTAGTCATATAGAGTTGATGGAGGTTAGTAGTTTCATCGTTAAATCCAACTTCCTTATACATTTGATCAAGAGACATATAGGCACTCATTACAGGTAAAAAAGCAGATTTATATTCTTCTTGTATATCATCCTCATCTATATCATGAATTATTGCTGTAATCAATTCTATTTGCTTCTTTGCTAATGAAATGTTTTTCTCTAATTCAGGACTAAGTTTACGTCTTCTTTTTGCCATGAATACAATTCATCATAAAAAAATAATACACTATTTATATTCGAAAAATCAACGAGAGAAGTTATGGAATGTAAAAACAAGATAAATAAGAGTAAATACTCATAAAAGCCATATAAGACTATACCATTTTTATAAAAATGGTATATATTTTAGTTGTTATAATATTGATGTGATATTAGCCCAAAACATAGTTAATAAAGGGCTATCTAATCTTACTATCACCATGAAAAGTAATTCAAATAAAAATCAAACTAATCTTCCGTGGTGGGTCGAACTTTTGTTTGTTCAAATCGGGTTACCTGATTCATGGCTTTCAAAATATCTTAAGAAGAAAAAACAAACATTGAATTTTATTGATCTAAATAAGAAATACATAGCTTATTCTGCCTTATTAATTGCAGGTGTATTGTATATATACCCAATAGTAAAATACACATCATCAAGTGCTTCATGCATTGATAAAACCACAAAATACCTAAAATCAATCAGAATAAATAAATCTCAAAATGAAATGGATGTAAATTCTATAGCAGTTGGGTATTGTCATGGTGGTTCCTTGCCAGAATAATTAGTTGTTAATTTTTCTCACCGTCAATATCATATGTTGGCCTTTTTTCAGGAGTCTTTCCTTCAAGTAAAGGTATTAAAATCGAAATAAACCTACCTAATACTGGCACCCAAATTTTCTTGTAAGCAGTTTTAAGTAGCTTATTCATTTTTGTTTTTCTTTAATTTTATAGATAATATAATATTATTTACTAACATTTATCAATAAACCTGATTGTCAAATTTTTTAATAGATTTGAATAAAGGTTTAATATTTAAAGCATTTAAACTATTGATATCTTAAGTAATTAAATATTTATAGTTACTAATTTCATCAACCTTGCTCTTCTAGAGTAAAGCCCCTCATCATGAGCAAAGAGGCTTTGAGTAGAAGGGTCGATAAGAACATAAGGTAAAATACAAAAAATAACAACAAGTAGTGGTCAAATAATTCTCTTATTCTTTGAGAAAAAGTTAATAACTCCTACTTTAATATTTATATAGCTAATAAAATTAGAAGGAAGAATTTGCATTTTCGAATATGATTAAAAATTCATACGTTCAATTTTAAATGAACCATACTTTAAATTAAATTATATCCTTAGTAATTTGATTTGGGAATCTATGAGGCTGTGTATTAATAACATCATGTATAATAATACATATTTTAAGACATAAGAGAAATGGCAACCGCAAAGGAAAAGAAGGAAGAAGTAAAAGCCTCTCTGAAGATTTTACGTTCAGAACTAAGAAAAATGCATTTAGGCGTTACAGAAGAGCTATCACTGCCAGAGCCAACAGATGTTAAAAAACTAATGACTCAAATGGAGGAGCTTTTGTTAGTGATTGAACCTAAGTCATCTCGGAAAGCAAAAAAGTAAAATAACAATCCCATTATTTTTATTAGAAGTTAGGACTGACTGAAAATAGCTAGGGATAAAAAATAATTATCTTTTCTTCGAGCTTTGTTTTTTATTATTAAAAAGAATAGGGCTAGAAATTAATATTGTAATTGCCAAAGGGTGTTCAGAAATAGTATAAAAGAAAGTAGAAAAAGTGAAAAAATCTATTAATATCCTAAGGTCAGTTCTTAAATCATAAAGTGAAAGAGCAATTAGAAGAATTTGTAACCAATTATATTTTATATAAACAAATAATCTGTCTATAGAAATGAAGGACATGTTATATCAATGAGACTCTTTGTTGCTAGTTATTGATAACAATGAAGGTGCTAAAGCTATACTCGACCATGAACCAGCTATGACACCGATTAACAAAGCGAATGCAAACCAATATAATGTTGACCCACCCCAAATCAATATACATATTAAAGGAAGTATTGTTGTAAGACTTGTATAAAGCGTCCTTGTTAATGTTGCGCCAACAGCTTTATCAATTTGATATTTAAAACTTAATTGATTCTCTAATAAGCTTTTTTCTCTGATTCGATCAAAAACAACAACAGTATTGTTTACTGAATAGCCAGCAATGGTCAAAAGAGAAACAGCGAACAGAGAGTCGACCTCTACATTAAAGAAATATCCCAGCCATGCAAATACACCACAAACAATAAGAATGTCATGCAAAAGGGCAAATAAAGCTAGGAATGAGTATCTTCGATCATATCGAAAATTAATATATAAAGCTATTCCAAGAAAAGCAAAAAATAAAGAAATTAAACTACTTTTAAGTAACTGTTTTCCAAGACTTGGACCAATAATTTCAACTGAAGTATTTTTATTGTTAAATGGGCCAAAAGATTTATCAACCTCTGCTATTACTGATTCAGATTGAGCAGCAGATAAAAATGGAAGCCTAATGGAGATTAATTGTGAATTATCGAGTAATTGTATTTGAGATCTAGTTAAATTAGGTGATGTACTTGAATCAAAATTTTTATCATGGTCTTTTAAGGATATTATATTATTAGATATTTTATTTGTATTTAAGGTAGTACATTCATCATTACAACTCCTCTCTAAGGTTATTTGAGTTCCTCCAGTATAATCTAAACCAAGATTTAAAGGGGCCTTAATAGAAGTACTTTTAAAGCAAACTAGCATTCCAATTAATGATATTAAACATAAAGAGAATGAAACAAGCCAAACAATCTTTCTATTTTTATAGAGTTGAACATTTAAATTAGACTTCATAATTTAATAGATTTTAATTAGTTGTTATTGGACGTTGATAGATGGTGAAGGAATCTGATTAGGATTAATAAAGTTAGAAATTTTTCTAAGGCCTTGATAACTCATTAGGAACTTCAATATTGCTTTTGTACATGTTAATGCAGTAAACAAGCTCAAAACGACACCAATACCCAGGGTTGCTGCAAAACCTTTTACAAATCCAGTACCCAAATAAAATAAGGTAATACAGCTTATTAAAGTAGTTAAATGGCCATCAATTATTGATGAAAAAGCGTTTTTAAAACTTGCGTCTATTGAACGTATTAAGGTATTTCCATTGCGTAATTCTTCCTTTAATCTTTCAAAAATAAGAACATTAGCGTCAACAGCCATTCCTATGCTTAATATAAATCCAGCTATACCTGAAAGAGTAAGAGTCACTGGGAGTAGTGCATAAATTGATAGTGTAAAGAGAGAGTAAAAAGACAATGCCAAGACGGCAACAAATCCAGCAAGTTTATAGATAAAGATCATAAAAATACCTACAAAAATCAAACCTGTAAGAGCAGCAAAAAGACTTAGACGAATATTTTGAGTCCCTAAAGAAGGACCAATCGTTCTTATCTGAATAATGTCAATAGGTAGGGGCAAAGCTCCTCCCCTTAATTGAACTTCTAAATTTCTAGCATCATCAGCAGTAAAATTTCCGCTTATTGTAGCGGCCCCACCAGTAATACCGGCAGTTTCAAATTGCTTACCAACACTTGCTTCGCTATATGAGATACCATCAATAACAATTCCAAGCAATCGAGAGGTGCCAGCAATGGATTGTGTGAGATCTGCAAATAATTCACCACCCTCATTATTGAAACTTAAGGTAACTTCCCAATTATTAGTATTTTGATCTTGTCGTCTACCTGCATTTGTCAAATATTGCCCAGTTAATGATGTTGGTTCAAATAGAGCTGCTATGTCAGAACCTATTTTATTTCTTAAAAGATTAAATTGATCTACATCTAGTATCTGCTCGGATTGAATATTATATTTTTCGAATAATTTATTAATTTCCTTATTAATATTGATCTCCTTTATTAACTGAGCTGAATTATTATTCTCTTCTAGTAATTTAACAATAGACTCAACGCTATTGCGTTGATTTTGTAAATCTCTTAATTGCGCTGCTGTACCATTTTTCTGAATTCTGAATTCTAATAGAGCAGTTTCTCCTAACACCTTAGCTGCCCCGGAAGGATCTTGTTCCCCAGGAAGTTCTAACAACAATTGATTTGTACCCACAGTTTGAAGCTGTGAATCTGAAACTCCTAATCCGTTTACCCTTTTATCAAGAACAGCTTTAACTCCTTCGATTTCATTGGGGGTAATTTTTGTAATTTCCTCAGTAGGCAGAAGCTCTAGAGTTAGTTGACTACCTCCGCGTAGATCCAACCCTAATTGGAATGGTATATTGGTACATATAAAAATACTTAATATTGCAAAAATGATAACTACAAAAAACCAATAGTTCTTTCTACCCATTATTAATCTACTCCACCATTATTAATAATTTTTTCAGCAGTTTCAACTATTTGATGAGGTTGAATAATAGTTAAGTTTTCTAAGTTTCCATTATAAGGAGTGGGAATATCCTGACTGCTTAAACGAACAGGAGGAGAATCTAAATCATCGAAGCAATTCTCAGTAATCAAAGACATTAACTCAGCTGCGATACCACCTGTTTTCATACACTCTTCAACAATAATTACTCTATGAGTTTTTTTTATAGATTTAGATATAGTTACCATATCAAAAGGCTTAAGGCTTATTAAATCAATCAATTCAACATCAATTCCTTTGCTTTCAAGAAGCTTAACTGCTTGCAAGCAGTGGTGACGCATTCTCGAGTAAGTCAAAATCGTAATATCACTTCCCTGCTTTACAAGATCGGCTTGATCTAAGGCACAGATATAATCACCCTCAGGCAGCTCTTCGGTGAGGTTATAAAGAAGAACATGTTCAAAAAAGAGAACAGGATTATTGTCTCTTATAGCAGCTTTCATAAGGCCCTTAGCATTCGTAGGAGTACTACAAGCAACAATTTTGATACCAGGAACTGCATGAAAATAGGCTTCAAGTCTTTGACTGTGTTCAGCGCCTAATTGCCTTCCAACGCCACCAGGACCTCTAACAACTGTTGGAATAGTAAAATTTCCACCGCTGGTATACCTAAGCATTCCCATATTGTTGGATATTTGATTAAACGCAAGTAACAAAAATCCCATATTCATCCCTTCCACAATTGGTCTTAAACCTGTCATGGCTGCACCAACAGCCATACCCGTAAAACTATTTTCAGCAATTGGTGTATCTAAGACTCTAAACTCTCCATATTTTTCATACAGATCTTTCGTAACTTTATAAGAGCCGCCGTATTGTCCAACATCCTCGCCCATTACACAGACTAAAGGATCTCTGTCCATTTCTTCATCAATTGCTTCACGAAGAGCATTAAATAAAAGAGTCCCTTTCACAGAATTAACAGATCGTCCGGATTACCGGTTTGTTATTCCAAACTATCTCAACCAGTGCCTAATTACCCACCTGCTGCAAAAGTCGATAACAGCAATATGGAGAGCAACATTCCAGGAGAGAGTAATAAAACGAGAAGTCCTAAATCATGAAGAGTCATAGAAACATCTAAATATGACAATTTAATAGTAAAATTCTAGTCAGTTTTGACCTTGTTGCCTTCTATCAAACTTCGAATAAATACTAAAAACAAACCAAGTCCAATAAATCCAAAGGTAAAAGTTGCAAGAAAACTAATTCCAATAATTAGTGTTTTAAAACCAGAAGCAATACTCTGGGCAATTGGCGAAGAATAATTCAGAGTATGAATCGAAAAATATAAAACTATTTTTTTACTAATAAAAAGGCTTAACAAGCTAAAAGATAAACTGGTAATTGAACCAGAGAGAAAGCTTAAGGGACCTTTCTTTGGTTCAGAACTAGCGGTAGCTATTGAACTTGATGATGATGAATAAGCTAAATCATCAGATTCATTTTTAAACCCATTACTAGGTGAATTCATTTCTTAATTGAACTCCATTAGATTTCATTGAACATGCCCAAGCGGATAAACCAGCTTTTTCAAATTCATTAACATGTTCTTTTAGTACTTTATTTGCTTGGTTATAATTTTCAAACAAAGCAAAACAACTTGGACCAGAACCACTCATTGAAACAAGACGGGAACCAGGTAATCGAGACAATATATTTAAAGACTTTTCAACCTCTGGTGTCATAGGGCAAACAACTTTTTGTAAATCATTTTGTACTTCTTTTCGATTATCTAAAAGCGACTGATCCGACCAGTTTATTGATCTGACAATGTTCCTCTTGACTTCAAAATCACTATCATTTTCAAGATATCTATGCTCAAACTCTTCTTTATATTTTTTATATGCAACTGGAGTAGAAACTTGTATAGAAGGATCTTTAACTAAAATAAGACCCAAATCAAAACGATCAAGATTTAATCTTTCTAAAATTTCGCCTCGACCAAAACATATCTGTCTACCTCCTGATACGCAAAAAGGTATATCCGATCCTATTTCTTTTGATAACTTCTCTAATTCAGAAACCTCAAGATTTAAATTCCAGAATTTATTTAATCCAACTAATGTTGCTGCCGCATCAGCAGATCCACCTGCTAATCCTGCTCCAATAGGAATATTTTTTACAAGCTCAATATCAACACCTAATTGAGTCTTTCCAACTTTATTTCTCAACAGCCTTGCAGCTTTTATAACTAAATTATCTTCACCATTACTAATCTCATTATTATTTGTTTTTAGAGTTATATTATTATCTTCATTCTTTGTCATCCTCAACTGATCACTTAAATTAATACTTTGCATAACCATTGCCAATTCATGAAAGCCATCGTCCCTAATCCCTAAAACCTCTAAATGTAGATTAATTTTTGCATGTGCTTCTGCAATAAGAAAATCTTCATTTGCTTTGGGAGGAACCATTTTTAATAACACAAGTTTCTTTTAAAGCTTTTGCCAAGGCAAACCAATTGGAAGGTGAAATTTCCTGTGGTCTTTTATCAAGACTAATACCTCTACAGGCGAAAAATTCCTTTATCTGATCGTTGGGAGTAACAAAACTTCCAATCGTGTTTCGTAATTTTTTTCTCCTACCACTAAATGCATGTTTCAATAGTTTCTCTAAGAAATTTCCTATCTCATAAAAATCTGGCTCACTAGATACAAAGGGCTTAATCATGACTACTTTGGAATCCACCTTTGGTGCCGGTTGAAAACATTTAGAGGGCACATCGCAAACGTGCTGACATTTTGCAAGAAGCTGAATACGAACGCTTAAAGCACTAAAATCACTACTTCCTGGCAAAGCTACAAGTCTTTGTGCAACTTCTTTTTGCATAAGTAAAACTAAAGTTTCAAAACTATTTTCAGGGGCTTTTCTTAATTCACCAATCAATCTTTTTAATAGTGGACCCGTAATGTTGTATGGGATATTAGCGACCACTTTGTTAATAATCAGTCCGTTTTCAGCTTCTAGTGGAACAGATAAAACATCTCCCTCTCTCAAGCTAAATTTATTTTGACGATGAAAACGTTTTTTCAAACCAAAGACCAAATCTCTATCCAACTCAATTGCTTGAATGAATTTTGCTTGGGATTCAATTAATTTTTCAGTTAAAGCACCTTTACCTGGACCAACTTCTAATACGCAATCTTCGGAATTCAATTCAGCAGCCTTAACTATTTGATCCAAGATATCTTGATCATGCAACCAATGTTGACCAAAACGTTTTCTAGGAATATGCCTAAAATCATTCAAAGCGTTATCACCCATACGAACAATCCCAAAACACATTAGAAAAGATCACATATTTCACCCAAGTAAAACTAAATTATTTAAAATATAATCACAAAAAGATCTTCAATCAATATAAATTTTCCAAAATGACTTTTGATAGCCATAGCCTTGAACGCTTAAAAAAACTAGGACGAAAACTTCCTAAAGAGATCTCAAAACCTGAATCAAATGAATTAAAAAGTCAAAAAGAAGTAAACAACCAAAAGTTACACCCAGTTGAAATCGAAACCAACCCTGATCAACTCTTTCGAGAGTTGATGGAAATAAGTCCAGACGGGAACGTACCGCCTCATTTACTAGAAAGGCTGAAAAAACTTGAATCAAAAAACCTGAAACCTTCTGCCTATGCAGATCCTGATAATAATAAAAATTCTAAAGATTTTTCCAGCGAAGATTCACTAAATCTTTATACCCAATTTCAACAATTTCTACTCGAAGATGATATCAATTAGAAATATCTTTTTTATGCTTAATATTACACACTACAAAATCATTGCCGTTGGGAAAATAAAAAGAAAATGGATTCAAGAAGGTATAGATATGTACTTAAAAAGATTACCTGGTTTAGAAGTTATAGAAATTAAAGACAACAACCAAACAAAAGAAGAAAATACGATCAGAGAAATCATTAGAAAAAACGAAATTCTCGTAACTCTCAACGAAAATGGTCATTCCTTCACATCAAAGCAACTAGCAACAAAACTTCAAAACTCTCATAATCAAAATATTATTTTTGTGATTGGAGGCGCATTAGGTCTTACACCTTCCCTCAACAATTTAGCCTCTTGGCAACTAAGCCTTTCACCTTTAACTTTTCCGCATGAAATAGCTCGCCTTGTACTAATTGAACAACTCTACCGCGCAAAAACCATTACTCAAGGCGGGCCATACCATAAAGAATGAAAGGAACACCAGCACAGCCATTATAGTTCATGTGTACTATAATGGCTGTGCTGGTGTAGGTCTATGTATTTAAAGAGTTCACCCTCTTCATCAAAGGAGGACTCATCGACACTATTAATTCCATTAGCAACAGAAACTATTTCTGCAGGTTTCCCTTCTCCTGCGGAAGACTACATAGAACTCGGAATCGATCTCAATAAATACTTAATCAAAAATCCAATAAGTACTTTCTTTCTACGTGTAAGCGGTAATTCAATGAATAACGCAGGAATTTATAACAATGATTTATTAATAATAGATCGCAGTATAAATCCAAAGCCTGGACATATTGTAGTTGCTCTCTTGGATGGAGAATTTACTTTAAAAAGACTTATAAAAAAGAAAGATGATTATTATCTAAGAGCAGATAAAGAAAATTATCCAGCAATAAACTTATATGAATATATAGATATACAAATATGGGGGGTAGCCACTTATTCGATACATGAATTACAAAAAGCAAAAGTCTAATTATGTCCAAAGTAATACTTCAGATTGATGGGAATAATTTCTATGCCTCGTGTGAACAATTAGTCGATCCATCTATAAAAGGAAAAGGCTTAGTTGTACTTTCAAATAATGATGGATGCATAGTAGCTCGCAATTCAGAGGCTAGAAAAATGGGAATTCCTATGGGACAACCTTATTTCAAGTTAAAGAATAAGCTAACTCAATTAAATATAAATGTGAGAAGTTCGAATTACGAGCTTTACGGTGATATAAGTAATCGATTAATGCAGCTACTAAGAAAAAATTGTGAAGAACTGGAAATTTACTCTATAGATGAAGCGTTTGGGACGATCAAACGTCCAAAAGAAAAGTGCTTATATAAATGGGGGAAAAATTTAAGAACTTTAGTTTATCAAAATATAGGAATCCCAATATCTATCGGCATTGGTGAAACTAAAGTTCTATCAAAAATTTCTAATTATCTAGCAAAAAAAACACAAAATAATTCAGGTATATTTGACATCGGTATTATTGAAAATAAAGACCCTTATCTTAATCTAGTTAAAGTAGATCAAGTTTGGGGTATAGGGAAAAGAATGTCTATATGGCTAAAGAGTAAAGGTATAACTAATGCCAGAGAACTTAGAGATATGTCAAGCAATCAAATTAAAGGAAAATATGGTGTAGTTGGTCTCCGTATTCTAAATGAATTAAAAGGTATACTCTGTATTCCTATAAATGAGACATCGTCAGATAGGAAAGAAATATCCGTAAGCAGAAGTTTTTCAGATCCAATAGATAGCTTAGAAGAATTGAATCAGGCAATCATAAAATATGTTTTGATCGCAAGTTCTAAACTTAGAAAATACAATCAATTATCTTCTGCTATTACAGTATTTACAAATACAAATATACATTCAAAAGATTTTTATAAAAGCAAAGCAACAGGAGAAATAAATATACCAACATCTGACTCAAGAACTATAATTAAAACAAGTTTAGAATTAACACAGAAAATATTCAAACCTTATAGAAAATTAACAAAAGCAGGTGTAATATTACATAAATTAGAAAGAAATAAATATAAACAGAACCTGCTATTTAATTCAGAATTTATTAGAGAAGGGTTGTATCAAGAGAGACTAAATCATTTAATAGATCAAATCAATAATAGAAATGGTAGAGATACAATAAGTTGGGGATCATCTATTATTGAAAATGAATGGAGTCCTCGTAGAGAAAAAGCATCTCTCATAAAGACAACAAACATGGAAAGTATTCCAAAAATATATGCTAATTAGTATTTTATATTATCGTTAAAATGATTCTGTTACCCAACAAAAATTAAATAGAGAGTCATTCTAGATTAAAATAAAAGAAAATCATACGCATTAAAAAATAATGGAATTCATTAATTTTCTAGATAGAAAAGAACTAGAAATAATAAAGTTGGTTGAACAAGCTGGCTATAAAACAGAAGAGAATACGCCACTATGTTTAGCAAGTAAGAACTATGTAGGTTTCCTAAATAAGAGAAGGAAAGTTCTTATAATTTGTACAAATAATGCTAAAGATAGAGAAGGATATACGATTCTAAGGAAAAAAGATAAGAATACTTTTGAAAGAACAGCATTACACTTAAAGAAAGCTTTAAGACATGAAGCTGTTCATGTCGCTCAAGAATGCAATGATGGAAAATTATTAAGGATAGAGAAAAAGTTATCAATAAGCCCTTCAAAGATAAAGGCTTTAAAAGAATCTATAAAGATATCGGGAGAAGAAGAGAAAGAAAAGCAAGCATATATACTAGAAAGTAAACCTAAATTAGTAGAAAAAATATTGAAAAAATATTGTTTATAGCAATGGGGTAATATTAATTATCTCTAAGTAATTGTATAGCCTTTATTTTACTACTGAAAATTAAAACCATCCCTGGTTCCAAAAAAGAAAGACCAATATAATTCTTAATAACGTCGGCATTAACTAGAGCGGTTCCACAGGTCTCTAGAATAAGGACAGGGATGGTTAGTTTCGATCCCTGCATTCTCTGAAGATCGAGAGATTGACGTATTGCTAATCTTGCTTTTAAAAAACCAATTTTACTAATAAAATTTGGCCAGAGATCATTAGATAAATAACATTCATCTAAATTAAAAGGAGAAGAATTGATCATTGGTAAATATAGTTATAGAAAATTATTTAAAACATCGTTGTTGATCTAAATTTAATATATGTTTTCTCTCTGCGTAATAAAGTTGCTGAAAGTTTATAGCGTCATTATTTAACTCTTCAAACATGCTAATCACTTTCTGTTCCATATCAGATGAATTACTAGGCTCAGAATTTTCCTGAACAATAAGGGAGGCAATACAATTTTCAAGAGTTTGTAATCGTTGAGAACTCCATGCTTCAATTAGATGTCTACAACGTTTTAAAGATTTTTGCTTTTCAAGAGCAGCAAGAGCTCCACGGATGAGCGATTCCGGATCACCTAGTGTTGCCAAGCGAAGTTCATTAGCCTCTAGTAAAGGAGTAAGTTTAGGTAGATGTTCATTATCATTAACGAGGAAGTTGTCTAATAAGTTTTTAATTAAATCAACATCTGCAAGAATATTATTTGATTCTTTAGAACGATTTATCTTCTCAATAGCTTCAAAACCGAACTTATTCTCCTCAATGTTACTTATAGTTGACCATATCGCTCGATGATGATTGATTGCAAAATCATCTAAATCTCTTAATCGCAATTCATAACGAATATAAGATCTATAGTTAGGACAATGGATATAAGTAAAAAGTATATCTGCCTCGCTTCTTTCTCTTAGAGTAACTTCTTGAGGTTTTTCATATTTCTTAGAACGGCCGTGCCATCTGTGACCACTAAT
The DNA here is from genome assembly GCA_003280265.1 of Prochlorococcus sp. AG-363-G03. GTDB lineage: Bacteria > Cyanobacteriota > Cyanobacteriia > PCC-6307 > Cyanobiaceae > Prochlorococcus_B. Next base: position 40,666 of record QCFJ01000004.1, read on the forward strand.
TTGATTACGTAAATCTTCCTCTAGTTGTAGAGCGAATCTAGCTTGACCTCCACTAAGACGTTGAGCGACCTTTTGTAGATAATGAGTTCTGATCGCTGTTTGAGGTAGCTTGCCAAGAAGAGTTACTAAAGAACTAATGGCTTCCTGAAATTGATCAGATTTATTTAAATCTAAATCCTTTAAAGATTGATCTATTTGCCAATCCATCCAGAGCGGTGATTTGGCTGCTAATGCTTCATATTCAGATGGTGAATTATCCTTAAGAAACTCATCTGGATCTTTACCTGAAGGTAATTGAAGAACTCTTAAATCAAGCTGACCTTGAATAGCAAGGTTTTCTACCTCACTAATAGCCCGATTAGCAGCACGAATTCCAGCATTATCCGAGTCAAAATTTAAAAGGATCTTTTTACTATCGGTAGAACGAGATAGGAGCGTTATTTGATTACTACTTAATGCAGTTCCCAGGGAGGCGACAACATTTGTAATACCAGAATCATGAAGTGCCATCACATCAAAATATCCTTCAACTACAACTGCATAATCTTTTTTCCTAATTGAAAGGGCTGATTTATCTAAGCCAAAAAGATTTTTACCTTTTTCAAAAATTTCTGTCTCAGGTGAATTTAAATACTTAGGCTCAGAGCCATCAAGACTTCTTCCCCCAAAACCAATAACTCTTTTTTGCCTGTCATGAATAGGAACAATAATACGATTACGAAATCTGTCATAAAAACCATTTCCCCCCTTTCTAGGAACAATTAATCCGGCGGATTCAAGTATCTCAACACTGATTTTTTCTATATCTACAAAATATTGGAGTAATGAATCCCAATTATCTGGTGCAAATCCAAGCTCAAAATTGATTAAAATACCATCACTTAAATTACGTTTATTTTTTAGATAATCCAGAGCATTTTTTCCACATGGAGAATTTAATTGATTTCTAAACCAACCTGCAGCCAATTTCAAAACACGATAAAGTGTTTCTCTACGTGAGATCTGTTGCTTTAGTCTTTCTTGTTGCGGTCCTTCAACTGTATCGATTGGTACTTGATATTTTTTAGCCAGCTCAAGAACAACATCACTAAAACTTTGTCTCTGAAACTCCATTAAAAATTTAATTGCATTCCCACCAGCTCCGCATGAAAAACAATAAAAAAATTGCTTGCCAGGGATTACTGACATAGAAGGCTTACTATCATCATGAAAAGGACATATTCCGACATATTCTTTACCTTTTTTCTTTAAAACAACATGCTCACCAACCACATCAACAATATCTACGCGCTCTTTGACAGAATCAATTGTTCTAGGATGTAGTCGAACAGTAGCCATATGATAATTTTAATTGATCTTTAAATATTTAGTTAAGAGATTTAGAAATTGAGAGAAAAACAACTTGCAGGTGAATTTAATTTTGAAAAAAATTTAAAAGGGATCAAATTTTTAATAGGAAGCGGATTTGCATTTAGCCTTATGAGTGTATGTGTTAAGGCGATTGGGGGGAGGATACCAATTTCAGAACTTGTTTTTGCAAGAGCAAGCATAAGTATAATAATAACAATATTCTTCTTATATAAAAACAAAATCAACCCCTGGGGTTATCAGAAAAAATTATTAATAATAAGAGGTTTGCTAGGAACAGTTGGGCTATTTTGTATCTTCAAAGCACTTACAATATTACCTATAGCAACAGCCACTGTAATACAATACATTTACCCTACTTTCACAGTGATATGTGCATACATAATATTAAAGGAATTTATATTGAAGAGAATAATATATTCAATTATTATTGGTTGGATAGGAATTGTTTTAGTTAGTCAACCAGAATTAAACACCAATAGTAATATTAGAGAAACTATATTAGCAATTTTAATTGCATTATTGGGCGCATTGATGACATCATTAGCTTATATATGTGTAAGGAAATTATCTTCCAAAGAGCACCCTCTTGTTATTATTTACTACTTTCCCTTAGTCTCTATCCCTTTTTCTATTCCTTTTATTATTAATGATTTTGTATTACCAACCGGAATAGATTGGCTTTGGATAATAGGTATTGGTATTTTTACACAAATTGGTCAACTCTGTATAACAGAAGGGTTAAGACTACTACCCGCTGGCCAAGCAACTTCCCTAAATTATTCCCAGGTTATCTTTGCGAGTATATGGGGAGTATTAATTTTCCAAGAGAGATTAACAAGTTCAATTTACTTAGGTGGTTTTTGCGTACTTATTTCCACTATTATTAGTATGAGTGCATCCAAACCTCAGAAGCAAAAATATGAATTATAAATCTTTGATTTTTTCAATAGTTCTTATTAGCACTGGATCAACATCGATTCTTGCAGATGAGTTTCAGCCAGGTTACTCATCAAGTAGAACTTGTACGAGAAACGAATATAGAGAAGAATATATTCCTGGGACAAGAAATGATCCTGGATATGTAAAAAAATGGGAAGAAACGGTAGAAGTTCCTTGCCCAGGTGTTGGGTGGACAAAAAATAACAATAATGAAATTGATAATAATGATTGCTCCGAAGGCAAAATTGCAGGGGGTATTTTAGGTGCTGGCTTTGCTACTGCAATATCTAGAGGAAAAGATCGTTGGTGGGCAATTCCTGCTGGCCTAGTAGGAGGTTCAATGGTTGGATGTCAGATAGATGGTGGATGAATATTTTTCATTTTTCAGAAGTTTATTCAAAATAAATAATGATTAGCTGGTTAAAAGGTGAAATTGTACATATCTGGCAAATATCTACCAAAAAAGGAGTTGTTCTGAATGTTGGTGGTGTTGGTTATGAAATACAACTATTACCAAAATACATTATGAAAGCTGAGGTTTCTAATAAAATTGAATTATGGATTCACCAAATAGATCGTGAAGATGGTACAAACTTATATGGATTTATAAAGATTAATCAAAGAGATTTATTTAGAGAAATAATTAGTGTAAATGGGATCGGTCCACAAATTGGTATGGCTATTTTAGAGGACTTTGAGGTTACTCAATTAGTTAATGCAATAGAAAATAAAGAATCTAATTTATTAACAAAAACTCAAGGAATAGGGAACCGAATCGCAGAGAGATTAATAGTTGAGCTTAGAAACAAACTTCATAGATTTATAGACAATAATGAAACAAGTCATAACTACAAAAAAGACATAGAGCCTAATCAGTTTTCTAAATATATTGATGAAATATATCTAATTCTAAATTCGCTTGGATATCTGGATAATGAAATAAAAGATTCAATTGAAATATTAACAATCAACGAAAAAGAAATTTCTTTATTACTGAATTCCCTATCTGCGGAAGAAAAAGCAAGGTTAATGGATAAACATCTCAAAGAGATTCTTATGAAATTGAGTGAAAAGAGTACTTGATAGAAGGCTAGGGATTCAATTAGAATTTAAGAAAAGAAAAGCAAAATCAAATGTCTCTAGGCACAGAAGAAAAACAAAAGCTAATCAACACTCATCAAGTACATCCAACTGATACGGGTTCAGTAGAAGTCCAAGTGGCTATGCTTACTACAAGAATCTCAAAATTAAGCAAACATCTTCAGGGAAACATCCATGATTTCTCCTCAAGACAAGGATTGCTTAAAATGATTGGTCAGCGTAAAAGACTTTTAGGTTATGTACGGACTAAAAGTGAAAAAAGATATACAGAGCTTATTGAAAAATTAGCAATTAGAGGATAATGACTGGTATTGAATTGCTAGAAGCTAATGAAAGGTGCAAAAAAAAGCAACAAGGAACAACCTAAAGAAGTAAGAATAGGATTCTCCAGCAATAACTCAGCTCCAAAAATAGTTTCAAAGAAATCTTCAAAAAGTACTAACAAGAAGTCAGGTATTCCAAGCTATGTTGCAAATAGAATGGCAAGGAGAATAGCTTTTACAACAGGTATTCCAACCCTAAGTGGTATGGGAGTTTTTATTGGAAGTTATTTTTTAATAAGCAAAGGTATTGCTGATATATCTCCAACACTCACTCTAGTCAGTTCAGCGATATGTTTTTTTATTGGCTTATTAGGATTAAGTTATGGAATACTCTCTGCGAGTTGGGATTTTAATCCAGGAAGTTTTTTAGGTTTTGAAAATATAAAACCAAACATAAATAGGATGAAAGACGCATTCAAAACAAATCAAAAAGATATCACTAGTTAAAAATAAAATTTAAATTACAAGACTTTGACTTGTTCTCGCTATAAAGGAATTCTTAGACAAAGAATCTAAAGCCAAGTCAGCATCCTTTACACAGAATTGATCGCCTAACCTTACATACCTAGTATTATCATTGTCCTTAAGACATGCTACGACAGGGATACGAACGCCTAATTCATTTCTAGCTGGTCTAATATTTGAAAGACATTCTCTTAATTTATGCTGAACATTGATATCAGTAGCTTGTTCAGGGCGCAGATCTATCAAAAGAAATCTTAAATCATCAATTTCACGACAATCATCAATAATTAATTGAACAGTTTCATCTCTCCTATCGACGCTGCCCCAAATCAATAATCTAGTTTCAACCATCAAATGATCAGACAATCTTTCATAACTTTTTGGGAAGACAACCGCTTCACAAGAACCAGTTAAATCCTCTAGTTGAATAATCGCCATTCTGTCACCTTTTCTAGTTGTGACTTGTCTCATCTCTGGAATCATTGCTATTACACTTACCTTTGACTTATCCTTCTGTTCTTCTAAAGAGCCAAGGCTGATAGGAGCAATCAATTTCGCAGGTTCTGAAAGTTGCTTCAAAGGATGATCCGATAGATAGAAGCCAACATGCTCTTTTTCTAATTTAAGCTTCTCTGAGGGAGGGTACTCTTTAACTGGTTTTGCCTTTGGAGCAGATGAATAATCATCAGTCGATGATGATTCATTATTTATCGAAGATGAGAGATCAAAAAGGTTTCCTTGACCGCTAATTCTATCTTTTGCCCTTGAAGAAGCCCATTCAATAGTTAAATCCAAATCAGCAAGAAGCTGACCGCGATTTGCATTTTCTTCAAGACAATCAAGAGCTCCTGAATGTATCAAAGCCTCAAGACCTCTTCGGTTAATAGCACTCAGTGAAATTCGGTCACAGAATTCTGCCAATGAACTAAATTTGCCATCTTCATCTCTAGAGGTGATAATTTTTCTAATTGCACCATCACCCAAATTTTTGACCGCTGAAAAACCAAAAAGAATTGAATTGTCATTTGGAGTGAAATCAACCCCAGAGGTGTTTATATTTGGAGGCATTACGTTTATGCCCATTGAATTACAGTTAGAAATGTATCTTTGAACCTTGTCAGCCGAGCCAGAATTAACAGTAAGTAATGCCGCCATGTAGGCGACAGGATAATGTGCTTTCAAATAAGCAGTTTGATAAGTAACTGCGCCATAAGCAGTTGAATGACTTTTGTTAAAGCAATATTCAGCAAATAAAACCATTTGATCAAATAACTTTTCAGCAACAATGGCAGAAACGCCATTCTTAACTGCCCCATCAACAAAGAGAGTTCTATGACGCTGCATTTCGGATACTTTTTTCTTACCCATTGCCCTTCTTAATAAATCTGCTTGACCAAGCGAATATCCTGCTAAATCCTGTGCGATCTTCATGATCTGCTCTTGATAGACCATGATTCCATAAGTTTCACTTAAAATAGGTTCAAGTGATTGATGCTGAAAATCAATACTTTCCTTACCATGTTTTCTATTTATAAATTTAGGAATTAATCCAGCATCAAGAGGACCAGGACGGTAAAGAGCAAGAATTGAAGAGATATCCTCCAGAGATGATGGCTTAAGATCTTTTACTATTTGTCTCATTCCACTAGATTCAAGTTGAAAGATTCCTTCTAAATCGCCCCTAGAAAGTAATTCAAATGTTTTTTCATCTGTAAAAGGCAATGAATCAGGGTCTAATCTCTCACCAATTGATTTCTCAACTAAATTAATTGTCTTTTCTATCATTGTAAGATTTCTCAGTCCTAAAAAGTCCATCTTCAAAAGGCCAAGTGATTCAATATCTTCCATAAAATATTGAGTGATTATTTGTCCATCATTATTTCGTTGAAGAGGAACTAAATTATCAAGTGAATTAGCCGCTATAACTACACCTGCTGCATGCACACCAAAAGTCTTATTTGTTCCTTCTATCCTCATTGCCATATCAACCCATTTCTTTACTTTTGAATCATTGTTGTATTTTTCATAGAATTCCTTATTTGGCGATTCCTTTGAAATCATTGATGACAATTTTGCAGGTTTACCCCTTACAACTGGAATTAATTTGGCCAAACGATCTGCATCTCCATAGGGAATATCAAGTACACGAGCAACATCTTTCAAAACAGCCTTAGATGTCATTCTGTTAAATGTAATTATCTGTGCAACTTTGTCTTCACCATACTTATTAGTAACATAATCGATAACTTCTCCACGTCTTTCAATACAAAAGTCGGTGTCAATATCAGGCATAGACTTCCTCTCAGGATTGAGAAATCTTTCAAATAACAACCCATTTTGAACTGGATCAATATTAGTTATGTGAAGAGAAAAAGCTACTAGAGAACCTGCTGCTGATCCTCTACCAGGACCTACAGGAATATTTTGTTCTCTTGCAAATCTTATATAATCCCAGACAACAAGAAAATATGTAGGAAAACCCATTTGCTCAATCACTTTTAGCTCATATTCAAGTCTTTCCTTATAAACATTTGGGAAATTATCAAATTCCGAAATACCTAATATTTCTTGCAAACCTTTAATAGTTATCTCTTTAAGATATTCGATTGATTTATATCCACTAGGTATAGGAAAATTTGGCATCTTATAAGTGCCTAATATCGTATATTCTTCAACCTTGTCTGATAGTTTAATCGTATTTTCTATTGCACTATTTATTATTTTGTTGTCTAAATGATCAGTAAACAAACATCTCATTTCCTCCTCAGATTTAATATATTCTGTACCTGTATATCTTAATCTTTTATGATCACTAATTAATTTTCCAGTCAAAACACAAATCAGTGCATCATGCGCTTCAATATCATGCTTTGATACATAATGTGCGTCATTGGTAGCAATAATTTGGATGTCAAGTTCCTTAGATATTTTGACTATTTCACTATTAACAATTCTATCCTCTATAGATCCATGGTCTTGAATTTCAAGGTAAAAATCATCACCCAGAATTTCTTTATACCAAGAAGCTACTTCCCTAGCCACATCATTTCTACCTTTTAATATCGCTTGTGGAATTTCGCCGCCTAGACAAGCTGTTGAACAAATTAAACCCTCACTATATTTTTTAAATAAATCCTTATCTATGCATGGCCTTGAAAATATACCTCTCCCCCTTACACCATTCAAATGACTAAGCGTTGTTAATTTGACTAGATTTTCATAACCTATCTGGTTTTTCGCAACAACCACAAGATGATATCTTTTTTCTTTTTTGGGTTGAGGGTCATCAATTGAACCGTTAATGACGTACATCTCATTGCCAATAATTGGCTTGATATTTGCTGCCTTACATAACTTCAATAACTCAATGGCTCCATACATTACCCCATGATCAGTAAGGGCTAAAGCTGGCATACCCAATTCCTTTGCCCTTTGTACCATCAAAGGGAGTTGACTAGCTCCATCAAGAAGGCTGTAATCACTATGATTATGAATTGGAACAAAAGACATTAATATCCTACAGAGCTACGCTGCATATAGTGTAGCGACAATTATATACTCCACATAAAGTGGTTTAATCTTTATAACGTGAAATCCGTCTTAGGTCTATTTTTATAAACCGCAGCAGCGTCTTCAAATTGACTGGCTACTTGAAGTAGCTTCGCTTCTTCAAAAACATTACCTATTAGCTGTAAGCCTATTGGAAGACCTGATTTATCAAACCCGCATGGCAAGCTAATAGCTGGTAACCCAGCAAGATTTGCTGGAATAGTTAATAAATCTGATAAATACATTGCCATAGGGTTGTCAATATTTTCTCCAGAGCCAAAAGCAGTAGTGGGGGCCGTGGGAGCTAACAAAATATCTACTTTTTTGAAAGCATCATCAAAGTCTTTACGTATCAAAGTTCGAACTTGCTGGGCTTTCTTGTAGTAAGCATCAACATAACCTGCAGAAAGAGCATAAGTTCCTATAAGAATTCTTCGTTTAACTTCACTTCCAAAACCAAGCGCTCGACTTTTGGAGGTCATTTCTATAAGAGATTGTTCATCCTTAGAGCGGAATCCATATTTGACACCGTCATATCTAGCTAGATTCGCTGAAGCTTCAGATGGTGCAATAACGTAATAGGTGGCAATTCCATCATTAAAGCGAGGGCAAGAAACACTAATGATCTCGGCACCCAAGTTTTCAAGCAGCGAGGCAGATGCAAGAACAGATTCTTTAACATCAGAGGCTAAACCTTCATGATCAAAGCAGTTGTCAATCAAACCTATTTTTAGACCCTTAATTGACTTAGAAAGGGTTTCTAAATAATTGGGAACAGGAATGTCAACAGTAGTTGAATCAAACTCATCTTTACCTGAAATTACTTGCAAAATTTCAGCTGCGTCAACAACGTTATTTGCAAATGGACCAACCTGATCTAAAGAGCTTGCAAAAGCTATTAATCCCCATCGACTCACGCGCCCATAAGTTGGTTTCATTCCAACAACCCCGCAAAATGCAGCTGGTTGTCGAATTGAACCGCCAGTATCTGAACCAACTGATCCATAACACAATCCAGCAGCAACAGAAGCCGCGCTACCACCAGAGCTACCTCCA